>NZ_JBDZDN010000001.1:2217962-2422962 GCF_040049215.1 Mesorhizobium sp. KR9-304
CGGCGAGTGGCATTTCGTGTCCGCCGCCAACATCGACCAGGATCTCGACACCGACTTCAGCTTCACCCTCAAGGTGACCGACTCGGAAGGCGATTTCGTCGAGGACAGCTTCACCGTCAACGTAGCGGATGCCCCTGTATGGGAACTCACAGCTGCCGGTTCCGGAGATCCGACCCGCAACACCGTTTTGGAAGGGGCGCTGGCATCCTATACTCTCGACCTGACGAGTGCGACGCCACTGCCCGGCGTCACCTATACTGTCCAGCTTTCCGTCAATTTCGCCTGGGTGGATCCGGCTGGCGACAAGGACAACGCGAGTGCCGCCGACATCACTGCCACGGGCACCCAGAACTCGGTGCTCCAGGCACTTGCGGACTCAATCAACGCCGCCGGAGTGTCTGGGATCACGGCATCCTTCACCCCAGGCAACACCTATGTGACTGTCAGCGCCTTGAATCCGGCAGCGAGCAGCGTGACGTTCAACCTGCCTGCATTGGACGACACGATCTTCGAAAACACCGAGGATCTCGGCGTGGTCATAACCTCGCCGTCGGCCAACTCGACGATCAACGCTGCGGCGAATGAGGTGACGACGAACATCGTCAATACGGATGCTCCTCCGAACGTGAGCCTGCTGGGGGTGCTCGTTATCAATGAAGTCGGGCTGAATGCATCAGTTGCGCAGTCGTTCAAGGTTGGCGGAACAGACTACGTGATACCAGCCGGACTTAGCTATATCGAGATCAAGAATCTGTCGACAAACGCATCCGACACCAGCGGTAGCAAGGTTCCGACGCTCAGGCTCGAGATCACCGATGGCACGGATACCGTCTATGTCAGCCTGAGCACGCTGAGCGCCATGGATGCCAACAACTATCTCGTGCTCTATGAAAACGGCACATGGGTCGAATACGAGGCGGATGGGGATCCCAAGCAGACCGGCACCTATACTTATTTCAATCCGGTGACACAGGCGGAGACTTCCGCGGCCGGCCTCAACTGGGATTCGGTGATACCCGCCGGAACCACCACTTCCGATCCGATCGGTGTCAGCCTGTACCAGAAGGTCGATACGAATCTATTTACGGTGGACGGGTTCCTCGCGAACGGCGTCAACATTGGATCCGACAACGGTACCCTCGGGGATCCGGACAACAAACTGACGCTTGGCAATGTCATCTGGAATGGAGCGAGCGGAAATCTCGCGCCGGCAAGCGCTACGACCCTGCTCGGCTCCGCGCTTACGCAGAACAGCCAATATAACGGAACGCTTGGCGATCAGTACCAGATGGCTCTCACTCTCGGCCTGTCCTCCCTGCTTCCGATTCAATTCATCGACGACAGCGCGGCGCAGGGCGTCCAGAATTCGGATTCGACGTCGTTGATCTATGCCCGCGAATTCAATCCAACCAACATCAATAGCATCGGCCAACCTGGCGACGACAACCGCGCCGACCAGCCGATTCAGACGGACTCCAACAAGGAATCGGACTGGACGGTCACCTACGGCAACACGCAGGGCAGGACCAACCAGGTCGGAACCGGCGTCAATGATGGTGGTGTTGACTCCGCGAATCCGCAGGACTCCGCCGACGAGACCGACCCTGATCAGGCCTTCAAGGACGGAAACCTGGACAATTCCGGGGTCGATGCCCAGTTCGCCGGGCAATCCGTGCTGATCGCCGGCGGGAACGATAGTGCTTTGACCGGGTTCCGCGGCGGCGACGGCCAGGACTATCTCTATGGCACCACGGGCAACGACAGCATGTTCGGCGGGACCAACAACGACCTGCTGTTCGGGAATTCCGGTAACGACACGCTAAGCGGCGACGCAGGTGCCGACCTGCTGGTCGACATCCTCGGGCAAGATACGCTGCAGGGCGGAACCGGCGACGACACCCTTATCTCGGGTTCCGAGTTCAAGCTTTGGAGCGGCGGAGGTTTCGTCGACACCAAGACACTCCCTGGATGGGACGTCGCAGGCTCCCAGACCGCTCTGGTGCTTGACGGAATTGCGCTGACCGGCTTCGAGGATATTCTGGACGGCGGCGCAGGCAATGACATCCTCATCGGTGGCCTTGGAGACGATCAGTTGATCGGCGGCCTCGGAGCGGATTTGCTGTCGGGTGGCGGAGGCGCCAATCTTCTCGACGTCTCGGAGGCGAACCAGTCGAGGGACATCGTCCAGTTTACGGGGGAGGCGCTCGATGCGCTCGATGCCGACGATCTCATAGTCGGCTTCAACACCGCCAACGATGTGATCGACCTCTCGGAGCTCTTCGACGTCGCCGCAGGCAAGACCATCGCCGACTATGCCGACATTGACGGCACCGCGCTGAAGATTGACATGACCGGCTCAGGAGGAGCTGGCGGCTGGAATACGATTGCGACTTTCCAGAGCGCGCCGGTTGGCGTTGTCACGGTGCTGTACAATAACAATGGTGCCGATGACACAACTGGCATAATTTAGCACGTGTGGCCGACACTTGACGAATAAATGGTCCATCCAAACAAGTGTAGGTAGCGCGGGCTACAAGTTAAGGTTGCAGACCATGGCAGAGTCGGAGAGCATACTTCCCGAACAGGCTGGCGGCGATTTCTTACCCGAGCTTGTTCCCGTGTTTGGGACCAGCGTTGAGCAGCAACACTTGGAAGCGCAGCAGCCTATTGTCGCGGCTGAAGATATTCTGTTTGGCGAAATTATCGACATTTCCGACCTGATACCGCGCTTATCGCCGGAGGCGGCGGCGCCGGGGATTTCGTTGATGGAAATGACGTATGCAGTCAAGCCCAGTGCGGCCGACGGCAGCGACGCACTGGCCGCGTCCGGGCATGCGGGGGCGCTGACCATTCTCTACGACGACGACATACTGGCTTCGGGTGGCGCGATCCTGTAAAGTTGGTACAAGGTGGGTAAGTTTTCGGCAGCCATTCTTCTGCGGAGACGGACAAAGGGGGGAAGTGATGGTTTCTCGCACAATCAGATATGCGCTCTTGGCGGGCTCCTGCGCTTTCGGCTTCGTCGGCCAGGCTGTCGCCGCTGACCTTTCCACGGGGCTCGACGCCGACTATTGCGCGGCGGCCGGAACTTCCAACCTCGTTCTGACTGAAAACATGACCGATCTGAAGGGCGAAGTCGTGCGGCTGATGGACGAATCCGTCGCGGTAGCCTCTTCCAGCGAATGGATCAACTCGTCGCGCCCTGTCTTCGTCTGGGCATCAGAAGCCAAGGTCGCTTGCGGCAAGGCTTATGGTTATCTCCGCACCAACTACAGGGACGATGATACCATCAACAAATGCGAGTGCTTCTACAGCCGCATGGTCGAATACATGAACTGAGTCTTCGGCGCATTGCTGCAGGCGGCGTCGTGCTTTACATAAGCGATGTTGTGCGGCCGCGGCAGGGAGCTTCCGGTGGATTAGCGGAGAAGCTGCGCTGCGCAGTCTACACCCGCAAGTCGACAGAGGAGGGGCTCGACCGGGAGTTCAACTCGCTGGACGCGCAGCGCGAGGCCTGTGCCGCCTTCATCATATCACAGGTCGGGTTGGGCTGACGCCTGATAGCCGATCACTATGATGATCGCGGAATCTCGGGCGGAACAATGGAGCGGCCGGCCCTAAAACGCCTGCTGCAGGATATCTGCGACCGGAAGGTCGATGTGGTCGTCGTCTACAAAGATCGACCGGCTGACCCGCTCGCTGATGGACTTTTCCAAAATCGTCGAGGTGTTCGACGCCAACGACATCTCCTTCCTCTCGGTTACACAACAGTTCAATACGACCACCTCGATGGGGCAGGCTGACGTTGGCTGGCGGCTGCCGGCCGACGAACTGGAGCGCACAATCCTGCATCAACTGGACGTGATGCTTCGAGACCACGTCAAACTGTCTGAATGGGCTGGCATGCTGGTGCCCGCAATCCCGGTTCAAGCAGCAATCACCAGGGGAGGGGCGATCCGCGGTGCACTCCAGACCTCATCGCCACAGCGGATACATTCGTTACGGCGTCTGGTTCGCGCCATCCACATCAAGCCAGGCGAAATGGTCTTGGTGATCGATGCGCATTCGTTTATTGGCGAGACGGGCAGCACGAGCTCCGATCGGGCCGCGCAACGCGAACACTACTCAGTCGTCATCTCAGTACCGATGACTCTGAGGCGCAGGGCGCCGAGGCCGGGCTCGTTCTTGAGGGACATTCACTGGGCAGGAAACCTGATGATGGCCTCGTTGAAGCGGTGGCAAAGGCCCATGTCATGCTTGGCATGCTGACCGACGGCTCGGGACGGACTATCGCAGACGCGGCGAGCGACGCTGGCGTCCACGTTGCAGACGCAAGCCGCATCCTTCCGCTCGCCTTCCTGGCACCGAAGATTGCCGACGCGATCCTGCGCGGCCGCCAGCCGGTCGAACTCACAGCCCGCGCGCTGATGCGCGACGACCTGCCCCACCTCTGGACCGATCAGCTTCAGCAGTTCGGCATTTAAAGCGCGCTTGAACGGTCGTTCCACGGCCCTTCACGACCATCGGCGCCGAAATCTATTGGACACGCTCCCCCGCCAAGAGAGACGATCCAGCGAATAGGCAGAGATCCCGGCGTCTCACCGCGTCTCTCTCCCAACAGTTTGCCGAAGAACGGTGCGCAACCGATTGAAATCGCTACGCTTTTCCAGCACCAGGAGTGAGACGGGAAAAATGCGGGCTGAGTGGTGAACCGAGCAGTCCACCGATAACAAGTCTCAGGTTCAAAATCCCTGAAATACAGGGAAAAAACAGGGAATTCGCGCCTTTTTTGCGTTCCTGGGGCTGATTGCACGCCCAAATTGCGACGCGAACATAATGGCTTAGGGAGAAATTCCCTGCATCCAGAAACAGGGAAAATAATCTCAGCGATCTGGGAATTTTGTCAACCGATCAGGGAACGAGTTTAGCCAAAACAGGCAGGCGGCTTTTCTTCGTTATGGCGCTGCCAAATTGCCGAAACGGAACAAATACGGTACAAAGTGTCTCAACTGAGTCTGTTCACCGCCACGGCTCGGACACGCAACGTAGTAGATTGGGCGAATCAAAAGGAGGGAGACAACTGGATATGGAAAACAAATGGGCGACCTGCACTGCGAGTACCTTCCGCTTCATACACTGAAGCCTTATTCCAAGAACGCGCGCACACATTCGCGCAAGCAGGTGAAGCAGATTGCGGAATCAATCCGCGGCTTTGGCTTCACCAATCCCATCCTGATCGATAGCGCTGACACCATCCTCGCCGGCCACGGGCGGGTGGAGGCGGCAAAGCTTCTCGGTATGTCAGAAGTTCCTTGTGTTCGCCTGGAGCATATGACGACCGAACAAAAGCGGGCCTATGTGCTTGCCGACAACAAGCTAGCGCTTAATGCCGGTTGGGACGACGAGATTCTGGCCGAGGAATTGAGAGGCCTTCTAGAGGTCGACTTCAACGTCGAAGTCACCGGCTTCTCGATCTCCGAGATCGACAGCCTGGTCGAAGGGTTGATCCCGGAAGAACCCGGAGATCCCGATGACGATGTACTTCCCGGGATCGATGACGCTTCACCGCGTTGCCGGCCAGGCGACATCTGGCAGTTGGGGCAGCACCGACTGATCTGCGGATCGGCCCTCGAAGCCGATGTCGTATCCGCCCTGATGGGCGGTGAGCGGGCGCAAATGGTCTTTACCGACCCACCCTACAACGTGCCGATCGATGGCCATGTCGGGAACTCAGGCTCAGTTAAGCATCGCGAGTTCGCCATGGCGTCGGGGGAGATGTCGGTCTCCGAGTTCACCAGTTTCCTCCGGACTGGCTTCCAAAACCTTGTCCGCTTCAGCGTCGATGGCTCCATCCATTTTGTCTGCATGGACTGGCGCCATATGGCCGAGATGCTCGCCGCCGGCGAAGACATCTATTCGGAACTGAAGAACCTGATTGTCTGGGCCAAGGACAATGGCGGCATGGGAACCTTCTACCGGTCCCGGCATGAGTTAATCTTTGCGTTCAAGAGCGGGACGGCGCCGCACATCAACACGTTCGAGCTCGGCCAGCACGGCCGCTATCGCACCAATGTCTGGCAGTACCGCGGCGTGAACACGCTGAAGACCGGCCGGATGGATGAACTGTCTCTGCACCCGACTGTAAAGCCGGTGCAGATGATTGCTGATGCCATCAAGGATGTGTCGGCCCGCGGTGGCATTGTGCTCGATCTCTTCGGCGGTTCCGGCTCGACCCTCATTGCCGCGCACAAGACCGGTCGTCGTGGATTTCTATGCGAGCTCGATCCGATCTACTGCGATCGTATTATCCGGCGATGGGAAGCCTACGCGAAGGACGAGGCCGAACTCATCGCCTGTGGCATCGAGACCAGCCGACCGCCCGAGCTTCGCGAGGCGGCCTGATGACGTCCGACGAAGAGAAGCGGCATAAGGCGCTCGCGGTCCGTCCGGCCAATACGGTCTACGAAGTTGGCTACGGCAAGCCGCCGGCAACGACCCGGTTCAAGCCTGGACAATCCGGCAACCCTCGTGGGCGCCCGAAGGGTAGTGCCAACAAGACGAAGCGGCCGGCCCTCAATGAGGAGCGGATGAAGTCGATCCTTCTCGACGAGGCCTATCGGACCATCAAGGTCAACGAGGGCGCCGGCCAGATCAGCGTGCCAATGGCCCAGGCGGTCATACGCTCACTCGCAGTTAACGCCGTCAAGGGCAACCAGCGCGCACAGCGCCTGTTCACCGAGCTTCTTTTCACCACCGAGCGCGAGAACAAGAGGCTGAATGACGAGTGGCTGAACGCCGCGATTTCCTACAAGGTCGAATGGGAGCGTGAACTCGCGCGCCGTGAAAGACTAGGCATCACTGCTCCCGATCCCCTGCCGCACCCCGATCATGTCGTCATCGACATGCGCAGTGGACAGGTCGCCATCAAAGGACCAATGAGCAAGGAAGAGAAGGTGCAGTGGGACATTTGGCACGACTACCAGGCTCTCTTTCGCACCGAATTGGAGGAATACAAAGCCGCGGCTGCCCGAACAAAAAGTTCTGCACGGCTTGCGGAACTTCAGGCGGAAATAGCCCAGACTGAGCATGTGCTGTCGATCATGGACCTCGTCTTCGAGACCGGTCGCATTCCGGCTCCGTTTCCGAAGCTCGAGCCGCTGAAGTGACTTTGGCTTGGCACCGAGCCTCAGATCATTAGATCGGATAACTATCCCCAAACGCCGTGCGAAGGGATGCTGTTCCCGAAGCGACTCTTATCGGACTGGAGGGAGCTAAGATCGCACTGCCAGTCAAGCCAGCCTGCAAGACTGGGAGAAACGGCGCCGCGCTTGCCAGCTTTCTGCACACCGAACGTCAATAACAAAGCTTATGCGACGTTGAAAAATCCCTTTGCACCGGAAGCAGCCGGCGTAGAGCGGTTCTAGACTAGCGATGTCGCCTTTGGGGCCGGAACCGGACGGTCCGCTTCTGAATTTTAGGTTGGACAAGCCGCCGTACTTCCTGCGAAGCGGGGCTGTGTTTCCACATAAACCAAATTTGCTGCAGCCAGACCTGATTAACACTGACTTTCGAAGGTGGCACCTTGCTGCAGAGGCCGGCTTTGCAGCCAAGGTGTGATCAGAAGCAATGGAAAATTCCATACGCGATGCCGCGCACGTCGCTTTCAACACGTACGTTGTCGCGCTTTCGTTCCTTCGAAGAGCCAAACATGCACCGCAATTCTAGCAAGTGCGGTCGTTGTGCGCTTAGCCCGCCCCGGAGAGTCTACCGGTCTCGTTAGCCGACCGCGTTTCAGACGGCTGGAGGGGCCCAGTTCAGAAAGAACCCTATGTCGCCGGGGATGCCGTCCGGGAAGTTGATAACCATCGCCGTCAGCTTGTAGCCCCGCGGTTTCCCGAGTTCTTCGTAACTCGCGTAGAGTTCTTTTGCCTTGCCTTGCAGCGTCTCTGGCCAGCGTGGGTCGCTATTGTTGATCGCGCGTCCGCTGTCCGTGCAGAGACGTGAGGGGAAGCTATATATCATCGCCTCGAACTTGCCGTCCTTTACCGCGTTCATAACCAGACGCCGCACCATGGCCATCTCTTTTTCGCCAACGTGATTATGCAAGAAGTCCCGGGCGAACTCAGAGAGTCTCCTTTCTTCGGCCTCCCGTTCCTTTCTGGCCGCGTCCACCTTTTCCATCTCCTTTTGGAGAACCGTCATCCGGAGAGCCTCCGCCGACGGCGGTACCTCGTCCACATCAATCGTCTGATTCATCGCTAGAGCCTTTGAGCTTTTTGTAATTGACGAATATATCATAGTGACGATATAGTCAATACGAAATGACGGCGACGCGACATTGGCGATATCCGTCGAACCTGCGTCGGCCGCTGGATACCTCTCACCAAAACAAAGCGGCCAACGCACAGGCTGCGTGCCTTCAACGGAAGGGGACTCACAATTATGACCCAGAGAGAGGCCCAGCGGCTGCCGAGCCACCCGGCGGCCGTAGACTACTCGGTTGAATACGCGGTCGACGCTTGGCAGCGCTCGATTCTCTTCCTTGATGTCCTGCGCCGGCGCGCTGTCCAGTTCGAAGAGCGCGCCTCGCAAACCGCCCCTCATGTGCTCGACTACGAGGCCGAACTGGTGCTGGACGGCCGCGGTCTGCAGCGCCCGGTCAACTACGCACTCGTCCGGATCATCCCGAACGGCAGTTTCAAGATTGATCCCTTGAAGCGGCCCTTCGTCGTGGTAGATCCGCGCGCCGGCCATGGTCCTGGCATCGGGGGCTTCAAGGCCGACAGCGAGATCGGCGTGGCGATGAAGGCTGGCCACCCAACCTACCTGATCGGCTTTCTACCCGATCCGGTGCCCGGCCAGACCATCGAGGACATCGGCCGCGCGGAGGCGACATTCCTGGAGACCGTTATCGCCCGCCATCCGGACGCTGAGGGAAAGCCGTGCGTCATTGGCAACTGCCAGGCCGGCTGGGCGATGATGATGGTGAACGCGCTCCGCCCGGAGCTCTTCGGACCTATCATTGTCGCGGGATCACCGCTCTCCTACTGGGCTGGCGTGCGCGGCAAGAACCCTATGCGCTATTCGGGGGGGCTGCTCGGTGGCTCGTGGCTGACCGCACTGACCGGCGATCTCGGCGGCGGCATTTTCGACGGCGCCTGGCTGGTGCAGAATTTCGAGAACCAGAACCCGGCCAACACTCTCTGGACCAAGCAGTACAACGTCTGGTCGAAAATCGACACCGAGGCCGAGCGCTACCTCGGTTTCGAGAAATACTGGGGCGGCCTCGTTCTGCTCAATGCCGATGAGATGCAATGGATCGTTGACCAACTCTTCGTCGGCAACCACCTTGCCGCCGGTAACATTCGCACCTCCGATGGTGCCGCCATCGACCTGCGCACGATCCGTTCCCCGATCGTCGTCTTCTGCTCGCATGGCGACAACATCACCCCGCCGCAGCAGGCGCTCGACTGGATCCTCGATCTCTACGACAGCGTCGACGATATACGCGCCTGGGGCCAGACCATCGTCTATACCATCCACGACAATATCGGCCATCTGGGCATTTTCGTCTCAGGGGGCGTTGCGCGGAAGCAGCACGATGAGTTCGCCTCCAACATCGACCTGATCGACGTCCTCCCTCCGGGACTCTACGAAGCGGTTCTGACCCCGAAAGGTGAGGCAGTCGACAATCCCGAGCTCGTTACCGGCGAATGGGTGATGCGCTGCGAGGCGCGCACGCTCGACGACATCCGCGCCCTCGGCGCCAACGACCTCGCCGACGAGCGCAAGTTCGAGGCCGCGGCGCGGGTCTCCGAGGTCAACCTGTCGCTCTACCGCGCCAACGTCCAGCCTTTCGTGCGCGCGGTCACGACGCCGCAGATGGCCGAGGCGATGCGAGCCCTGCACCCGATGCGCCTGTCCTACGCGATCTTCGGCGCGCGGAACCCGTTTCTCGCCTGGGTGGACGATGCCGCCGACTGGGTTCGCGAAAACCGTCGCCCGGCGAAGTCGGACAATCCGATGCTGGGATTTCAGGAACTGGCGTCACGGCAGATCGTCGATGGGCTGGATTTCTGGCGAAAGGGCGTGGAACGCATCGCCGAGGAAACCTTTCATGCGCTCTACGGCGCGCCGGTCCTGCAGGCGGCGCTCGGCATCGACACCGACTCCTCCCGCCCACCGCGCAGGGCGGCTCGCAGCAAGCTGCATCAAGCCCTGGTCGAGCGCCGGATCGACGAGCTCAATAACGAGATGAACCACGGCGGCCTCGTCGAAGCCGCGGTCAGGGCGCTGATCTACGTTGGATACGCCCACGGCGCCGTGGACGAGCGCGGGTTCGCAGCTATTCGCGGCATTCGTGACGCGCTCGCGCCCGCCAACCAGAGGACGCTTGCCGAGTTCAAGACACTCGTCCGAGACCAGTTCCTCATGCTCGTCATAGACGAGGAAGCCGCAGTGCTAGCCATTCCGCACCTACTGCCCGAATCGATCAAAGAGCGCTGCGAGGCGTTCGACATGCTGCGGCAAGTGCTCGAGGCGCCGGGTGCTCTTGGTGACGAGGCGAGTGTCCGGCTGCGGCGGGTTGCGACGCTCTTCGGCCTCGGGTCGGAGTTGGCCACGACTTCGCCAGCGAGGCCGGGCAAGCGCGCCGCCGCGCAGATCCTTTCGCCCGTCAGGGCGGCAAGGATACAGGAGAGATCATGATGCGGACAGGTAATTTTAACCGACCCGGAGCGGTTTTATGAATAAGGCAATCAAAGCGGAGGCAGCCGCCGGCATAGTCGGAGAGGCGCCCGAAGCTCTCTCGAAGTACGATCAACTGATCGCTGCGGCCCAGGCGGTTGAGGCGCCGCGTACCCTCGTCGTTCATCCCTGCGACGAAACCTCGTTGCGCGGCGCCGTCGAAGCGACTGAGGCTGGCCTCATCGAGCCGGTGCTGGTTGGTCCGGCCGCAAAGATCCGCGCTGTGGCTGCTCAGCATCGAATTGATCTCGCTGGTTACGAGATCATCGACGCCGCTCACAGCCACGACGCCGCAGCGAGTGCAGTGGCGCTGGTGCGCGAGGGCCATGGTGAACTCCTAATGAAGGGGAGCATTCACACTGACGAGCTGATGAAGGAGGTGACCTCGTCCGCCACCGGCTTGCGCACTGCCCGGCGCATCAGCCACGTCTTCATCATGGACGTGCCCGGGCATCCGGAGACGCTGTTCATCACCGACGCCGCGATCAACATATTCCCGGACCTCGACACCAAGCGCGACATCGTCCAGAACGCCATCGACCTCTGGGTCGGCGTCGGCTTGGGCACGCCCAGGGTCGCGATCCTCTCGGCGGTCGAGACGGTGACGACCAAGATCCCCTCGACGATCGAGGCCGCGGCGCTCTGCAAGATGGCCGAGCGCGGCCAGATCACCGGCGGGCTGCTGGACGGCCCGCTCGCGTTCGACAACGCGATCGACTCCGAGGCGGCGCTGATCAAGGGCATCGGCGGCCCGGTCGCCGGCCACGCGCAGATCCTCGTCGTTCCCGACCTCGAGGCCGGGAACATGCTTGCGAAGAACCTAACCTTCCTCGCGCATGCCGACGCCGCAGGAATTGTGCTCGGCGCTCGCGTGCCGATCGTCCTCACCTCGCGCGCCGACAGCGTCCGTACACGTCTCGCCTCCAGCGCGGTCGCGGCGATCTACGCAGACGCCCGCCGCAAGACCACCGCCGTCGCCGCCTGATATGGACGCGATACTCGTCGTCAACGCCGGCTCGTCGAGCCTGAAGTTCCAGATATTCGCTGTCTCCGGCGGCGATCTCGAACGGCGTATTCGCGGCCAGTTGGACGGCATCGGTGTCCGGCCCCGCCTGCGTGCCGCCGACCGCTCCGGCATCGCGCTCGTCGACCGCGGCTATGCGCCGGCGGAGATCCCCGATCTGCCCGCGGCGATCACCGAGACCCGCGCTTGGCTCGCCACGCTCGAGGGTTTCGCGCTCCGCGCTATCGGCCACCGCGTCGTCCACGGCGGGCCCGAGTTCGACCGCCCGATGCTGATCGACGAGGCCATCCTCGGCCGGCTCGCCCGCTACCAGTCGCTGGCGCCGCTGCACCAGCCGAACAACCTCGCGCCGATCCGCCTCGCCATGGCGATCGACCCCGAGGTGCCGCAGGTCGCCTGCTTCGACACCGCTTTCCACCGCGGGCATGCCGCGCACACCGACTGCTACGCCCTGCCGCGCGCGCTCTGCGACGAGGGCATCCGCCGCTACGGCTTCCACGGCCTCAGTTACGAGTATGTCGCCCACCGGCTGCCGGAGGTTGCGCCGGAGATCGCCGGCGGCCGCGTCATCGTCGCCCACCTCGGCAGCGGCGCTTCGATGTGCGCGCTGCTCGGCGGCCGAAGCATCGAGTCGACAATGGGCTTCACCGCCCTCGACGGCCTGCCGATGGGCACGCGGCCAGGCCAGCTCGACCCCGGCGTGGTCCTGCACCTGATCGAGGAGAAGGGAATGACCCCGGCGGAGGTAACCCGCCTCCTCTATAACGGCTCGGGCCTCAAGGGGCTTTCCGGCATCTCCAGCGACATGCGCGATCTGCTGGCCAGCGACGCCCCCGCGGCGGCATTCGCGATCGACCACTTCATCCACCGCTGCGCGCTGAACGTCGGCCAGCTCGCCGCCGCGCTCGGCGGGCTCGACGCGTTCGTCTTCACCGCCGGCATAGGCGAGCGCGCGCCCGCGATCCGCGCCCGCATCGCCGATCGCCTCGCCTGGCTAGGCGCCGCGCTCGACCCAGTCGCAAACGAGGCCGGCGCCACCTGCGTTTCGTCTCCGGACAGCCGTGTCGCGCTCATCGTCGTACCGACAGACGAGGAGCTGATGATCGCCCGCCACACCCTAGCGCTGACAGGAGGTGCAACATGACCCTACCCCCCGTGAAGGCAAAACTCCTCGACGGCAAGCGAGGCCTGATCGTCGGCATCGCCAACGACCGCTCGATCGCCTGGGGCTGCGCCCGCGCCTTTCGCGCCCTCGGCGCCGAACTCGCGATCACCTACCTCAACGAAAAGGCGAAGCCGCATGTCGATCCGCTGGCCCGCGAGGTCGAGGCGCCGATCTTCATGCCCATGGACGTGATGGCCGACGGCCAGCTCGAGTCCGTCTTCGACCGCATCGCCGCCGACTGGGGTAAGCTCGACTTCCTGGTTCACTCGATCGCTTTCTCGACGAAGGACGCCCTCGGCGGCCGTGTGGTCGACGTGCCTCTACAGGGTTTCCAGGCGACGATGAACGTCTCGGTGTGGTCGTTCCTGCGGATGGCCCACCTCGCCGAGCCTCTGATGAAGGATGGAGGCACGCTCTTCACCATGACCTACTACGGCTCCGAGAAAGTGGTTGAGAACTACAACATTATGGGTGTCGCCAAGGCCGCGCTTGAATGCGCCGTCCGCTACGTCGCCGCGGAGCTCGGACCGAAAGGCATCCGCGTTCACGCGATCTCCCCCGGTCCGCTCGCCACCCGCGCCGCCTCGGGGATCCCCGAGTTCGACGAGTTGCTCGCGAAGGCCAAGGTCAAGTCTCCGGCGCGTGCACTCATTGACATCGACGATGTCGGCGCCGCCTGCGCCTTCCTTTCCCACGACGCGGCCCGCCTGATGACCGGCCAGGTGCTATACGTTGACGGAGGATACAACATCATCGACTGAAAGCTCGCCAAGGGAAGTCAGGATCGGCCGCGGGCGCTGGTGCGTCCGAACGGTCGGAGCGGAACTTCTTGGCTCTTTCAAGCGGAGGAATATCGGTGATGAACCTGCTGGTTATGTCACATAAGGTCGGCGAGCTCTGCCCGGCAGGACTTGGCGAAGGTGTGCAGAATGTCATGGGCCGCGATACGCGCGTGCTTAGCCTCTAGAGCAGTCGAGGGCGTCTCGTAGGTTTCGACGATGCGCTCAAGAACCGCCTCAGCAGCGCCGATTGTACCGGGGGACGCGAATAGCCGAAGCTTGTTGATGGTCGCATAAATCGGCACAAGCTTGGCTGGCTCCTCCAGGGATTGCTGAACGATACCGTCCGCATAGGTCCGTGACGCCTGGTCGATGAACTCCATGAAAAGCTGCTCGCGATGCGAGCCTTCCTGCGTCAGTCGCCGCATGCGATCCTGATGATGCTGCGTGAGCCACGTGGTCGCGACGGACGCCAAGGCACCAATCGCGGAGCCCATCAGCGCAGATAATGCCGACAGTGTGGCGGGTTCGAGGGTCACGGGGTTCCTTTATCGCTCAGCCGCGTTCCGGGGACTGCGTCACGGCAGAAGAAGCGCACGCCCCGGCTGACCTTGCCTGACGTGGTTGAAGGCTTCTGCTGCTTCGGCAAGGGGCTTTCGGAGCCCGATGGGGAGGCTGACGGTGTTCTGTCTGACAAACCGGCCCAGATCGAAAAGCGCCGCGGCATCCGGCTTGAAAACAGTCCATGCGTACTTGGCGCCGTTCGGCGACGCGCTCCGGTGCCTCCTCTTTTCCGAGATTGTCTTCAGGGCTCCTCGCAGCCACCCTAGCCGGTCAAGATTGCTCAGCATTGGGTGCACGGTGGTAGCGTGTCCGAGCGCACCCTCCCGCAGGCAGCCGAGCAGCGCGAGATCATCGTCCCAAGTCGCGAAATTGAGGGTCGCATCGAAAGATCGCGACAGTGACTCGAACGGCTTAGCCGTGCAGTCGACCAGTTCGGCGGCACCGGCTTCCCGGCACGCCTCAAAGCTCGACGGCCAGGCGATCGCCGTGACGTTCGCACCCCATTCCGACAGCATCCGGGTCGCCAAGGTGCCGAGGCCGCCTGCGGCGCCATGCACCAGCACTTTCTTTCCGGCCGCGTTCTGTCGGGTAAGCCCCGCTCCACGAACAGCGAGCCACATCGTCACGAAGCCGTAGGGTAACGGGGCAAGGGATTCGATGTCCCGATCTGTGGGCGCGTGCAGCAAATGGGCGGTCTTGACCAATACATGGCGGGCGTGAGTTCCATCTGCTGAAGCAGGCTTTACGCCGTAAACTCGATCGCCGACCTTGAAGGTCCGCGCGGCTGAGCCTGTGGCTGTAACCGTGCCGGCTAGGTCGTTGCCAAGCACGAGCGGAAACCTGCCTGCGCCGAGCAGCGACAACAACTTGCGGCCATAGCCGTCGGCGCGACGCACGTCGATCGGATTCACAGAAGCCGCGGCCACTGCAACCTCGACTTCATCGGCCGCCGGCTTGCATCTCGGAAATTGCCTTAGCTCAAACTCGCCGGAGCCGTCGGGTCCGAGGCAAAAGGCTGCCGTGCTTGACGTCATTGCCCATCTCCTACCGAAATGTGGCGGTCGTCACACTCCAACACCTCCGATTTGAACGCGTACCGATCGAGAGCAGCCTGCAATGCCGCTGCGTTGCCCCGAGTCCGTATCCGGAGCATGCTTATGCCTTTCTCGTCGCGATCATGCGCGAGACTCGAAATCGCCGCGCCGGTTCGCGCTGCCTCGCCCCGGACGACACCTTCGATTTCGAGTTGCTGCAGAGCTGGCTTGAAAATCTTGCCGACCCCCGTGACTGGCAAGGACGGTGCAATGGTCACGCGCTTGGGTATCGCCGCGCGCTCGGGTATGCTCGCCGCGGCAAACGCGAGCAGTTCCTGCTCGGTTGGCGAGGCGGCCGGTTTCGGTTGCACGTAAGCGACGGGCACCTCGCCCACATAAGCGTCGGGACTGCCGACCGCCGCAGCCAACGCCACTGCCGGATGCCCGAGCAATGCGCCCTCGATCATCTTCGGATCGATATTGTGCCCACCCCGGATGATAAGTTCCTTGCGGCGGCCGGCGAGCCACCAGCACCCACGGCTGTCCTGTCGAGCAAGGTCGCCCGTGTTCAGCCAGCGCTCTCCGTCGATATCGACCCAGATCCCGCTGTCATGTCGCGCATCCAGATAGCCGGGAAAGACATTGGGACCCTCGATAACCAGCGTTCCCACCTCATCGATCTCGGCCATACGCGAAAATCGTCCGGCATCGTCGAGGATCACGGCTCGCATCTGTTGATAGGGAATTCTCAAGCCGATCGAGCCGGCCTGCCGTTCACCGCCCGGCGGGTTCACTGCGGAAACGCAAGTGCCTTCCGTCAAGCCATAACCTTCGAGGATTTTGATGCCGGTCTTGGCCTCGAAGTTCTCGATCAGCTTGGCCGGCATCGGCGCCGCGCCGCATAAGGCGAACTCCACGCTCGAAATATCGCTCGCCCCGACCGGTACTTCGACAAGACCCGCATAAAGGGTAGGAACGCCGGAAAACATCGAGATGCGGTAGTGCGACGCGATTTCCCAGAAGCGCGCAATCAGGTTCTTGCCCCGGTAGCCTTCGGGCGTGCCGAGTACGACGTGGTCGCCGTGCATCCACGGCAACAGCCCGGTGACGATCTGCGCGTTGACGTGAAACAGCGGCAAGCCGCAGAAGAAGGTACGTGGGTGCGGGGCTGGGCCGATGACCTGGGCGACGGCCCAAGCATCGAAAACCTCGTTGCCGTGGGTCCGGGTCGCGATCTTGGGTGAGCCCGTCGTGCCGCCGGTGCACACATAGGATGAGATCGAGGATTGCGAGAGGTCTCGTCGCGCGACGAGCCGATCCGACGGTTGCGCCTGCATAGCCAGTCGGAAATCGACGATCTCAAGTCCGCCTAGCTTCGCTTCGGCGTCGCCGGGGGGAGGGGCACCCGCTCCGTCGATGTACGCGGCGAGATCGACCCGGGCGACGACTTGAAGGTCTTCCAGTGCCGGAAGATGCGGCGCGAGCTTGGTCCAAAGGTCGATACCGGGCGCGGGCGCCAAGGTCACCAGAACCCGTACCCGCGCGAGGCGTAAAAGCTCCGCGATCTGGCGGGCTTCCAGCAGGGGGTTGATCGCGAATGCGACACCGGCTGCCTCGCCTCCCCAGAGCGCAAAATGCGTTTCGGGCAGGTTCGGTAGGACGAAAGCGACAGGATGTTCCGAATCGACGCCGAAACGATGAAAGACGTTGGCGACTCGCGTGATATCGGCGAGCAACTCTGTGTAGGTCCAAGTATAGGCATCCTTGTAGCTTTCAGTATTTAGGAAGAAAGACAGTGCCTTGGCGTGGGGTGTTCGCCTCACGGATGCGGCGATTGCCTCGTAAGTCGACAAAGGCAAGGCCCGGTCGGCGAGCGGGTGCGCCTCGAAGGTCTCGATATCGGCGATGTTTTTGATGGGCATAGGGACACGTTCCTTCCACGGAGCGAAAACCGGGTCACCTTCGAGTGATGGCATAGGCCGACTAGGGCGTTTGTTCATTACACGGCGATCGCTGGATCCAGCTCAATCGACGGGTGCCTGCGCCCCACTCTCTCCTGTCATGGTGTGCCGCCCATGCGACGGTGTCGGCAGCTTTTGGGCGGTTATCACTAATATACGAAAGAGTCAATATGAACATTCGGTCATAGTTGATTCGCGACTGATCCTGTCTGTGATACTCCCGGGCCATGAGGCTAGTCGGGAACGATGTCGGAGCGGCGATCCAGCGACCAAATCTCGTATGTCTTCGAGTTTAGGAACTGCATCGCTGCAACGCGCGCCGTTAAACTGACGAGGGGTCGCGCGTGCCCGTTCGTCTCCACCAGTTGTTTGCGCTCGTGTTCGCAGGTCGCTTTGTCTGGTTATTACGATACTGGATGACCGGATCGACCCGCGGACTCGCTACTGGGCGCTCGACGTCGGCGGACGGAAATCATTACCGGAAGGAGAGTGGCAAAAATTCAGGTGGCGCTCTTCGGGCGGCCTTCGCGCCGGAACTTCTGTGACTGAGCCCCATCCGTCCCAGAGCCATCAGAATTTGTCGGCAGGTCTGCAAGTACTGATTTGGTTTGCCGATCACTGAGGCCGATTCCGCGCAGGATCGCGCCGACGGCTTGGTCACAATCGAGCGATGACAGGCGTCCTTCGCCGATCGCGCGCATGAGTTGGATCATAATCCCTAGCGCGACCTCGAATTTCAGCTCCGCCGATATTCCCAGATCCGGCAGTCCCTTCGAGAGCTGTCGCAGGTCTTCGAACAGTCTTTGGCGGGCAAGCTCGCCACCCTTCGGGGATGCTGCCGCCATCCTGGCGACAAGGCTGGCCCATCGTGGGTCTTTGAGAGCCTTGTCGATGAATGATCTGCACCCGAAAGCGATCCGAAGCGCAGGATCTGATAAGGTAAGCCGGCGGGCCTGCAGGAGTTCATCGAAAGTTATTACCAGTTCGTCTGCGACCGCCGCCGTCAGCGTCTCCAAACTATCGAAATGAACGTAGAAGGTGCCTTTCGCGACGCCGGCCTCCCGGACAATGTCGTCCACGATGACGGACTCTACGGCCTGCCTGGCAAACAATGCGTTGGCCGCGGACAGGAGTTGCGCCCGCGTTCGCGCGCGCTTTTCGTGCCCGATTTGCGCTCGACGGATAGGATTGATTTTCGCCATCTGTTCGGTCCGACCTCTCAATAATGCACGTTAGGTCATTTTGACCACGTGGTCTATGTCTTACCGCTGTTGAGATTGTCTCCACGGGCAGCCCCCGACTTAGTACGGGACACGTCCATCGGCGATCTCTCCGGTGGTCGAGGGGGTCAGTTGACGCTTCAGTTCCTCGCGCGTCACAGCAATTGCGACTGCCGCCGAAGTCTTTGGTGCTACGCGCGCAGCGACCTGGGCAACTCCCGCCGACCCTCCAACCCGCGCGGCAAGCGCCGTCTCGTCGCCGGCCGGCGGTTGTCCGGCCAGGCGCCGTCCCAGCAGCCGGACGATCTCCGGGCTGTCGGCAAACGCGTTGTGGCCGAGCGGATCTCGCGACCCGATAGCGCTTGTGTCGATTACCGTGACTCCAAGTTCTTCGAGCACATCCGCATATGGTGTGAGATCGGTGCCCCCGACGCGGGCAACCCCTCCCGAGATCCACCGCGACAGACCCAAGGCCTTGTCCCGCCGTGATGTCAGGATGGTAAAATGCGGACGCTTCGGCCCCATCTCGATGAACTGACGGCGAAACACGTCGATGTCGATATCCGGAGACGCGAGGATGACGTTCTTGATCTTCGCCGGGATGGATTTTTCCCGCATCGCGACGCCGCGAAGCGCCTCGGTCGCAAGCCAAGTTCCCATCGAATGGGAGAGGATGGTCACGTCGTCGACGTCGGAACTCCGAGCGGCCTGAAGGATCAGGTCTTCAAGAGCCCGGCGCGAATAGTTGGCGCTATCCTTGTCATAGGCGTAGTCGAAAAACCTGGCACGTGAGGGCCAGGCGAAGAGAATGGGCGCTGCGTCGGCCCCCCCGTCGTGAACGATCTGGGCGAAGCGGAAGACGGCGTCGGCATAGGTATTGTTGTAGCCGTGCACGAAGATAAGCGCCTGCCGCTTGGCGTTCCGGTTCTTACGATACCAGGCAAGGGCCTGGCTTTCTGATGCAACCTTGTCGACATCGACGAGGGCAAACTCTTTCTCGGGATTGGGCGGGGCGCGTTTCGACCGCTGAACCTTGCCGACAATACGGTTTCGATCCGGAGGTATGGAAACGGTGATGCTGTTCAGAGAGATCTCCCGGCCGCGCTCGCCTGAATAGAGTTGGCCGGGCTTGTCCGACGGCCTTCGCGTCGTCGCCACGAGCATTGGCACGTGGGTGGCGCCGCTCGCCGCGATTGTGGGAGGTACAATCACATTCTCGGCCTGCGTCGCGCAGCCGGATACGAGCACGCAAAGGGTCAATAGGATCGCAAGGGCCCATTGAATCCGTCGTCGGCTTCTCGGCCGCCGAAAAAAAGAATGTTCCCTGAGAGCGGCACTTGGCATGATCGGATTGCTCATTTCCGGAGAGGGCCGCAGCTTGCCAGGGGAGGGCCATGGCCTGGACGGGTTGTCGAAGCCGGCCGGCGAACTGCCGAACGTCATCACCGGCTCCGTTGGTGGTGCCGGATGGATGATCTCGAATTTGCCTTCAATCGAGCGTTTGGCCGTTCGGGGGACTTGGCGCCCACGCTGATGGTATCGAGAAAGGCGGCGACCAATTGCATGGTGCCGGCCGTGAGGTCGAACTTCCCGGGCTGGCGCAGCCAGTCCAGAACCGAACCGTTGATCAACAGCAGAAGCGCGCGTGCGCCTGTTTCCGGGGACCACCCCGGTGCAAGGCCGCCTCGTTCCTCGGCCATGTCGATTACGGTCTCGAACAGCCGCTGCAGTGCGATGTCCGCCTCTCTCTGGCGAGCCAGGGCAGGGAGCAATTCCTCGGAATAGTCGCAGCGCAGCCACAGGATCGTGAGGATGCGGGAACGCTCCGGGTTGCTCTCGAAAGCCAGCAGCCCCTCTTGGATCGCGTCCTTGAGTTCGGCCAGGGGATCAAGTTCGGGTTCGACGGCCAGGCGAGTCTTGAGTCGCACACCCAACTCGTCGTTGGGCAGATTGGCCCGCCGCTCCAGCGCGATGAAAATCTCCTGCTTGTCCCTAAAATGCCAGTAGACGGCGCCGCGGGTTACGCCGGCTGCGCTGGCGATCTGCTCCAGGGTGGCACGCGTCACGCCTCGCTCGAGGAAAACATCGATCGCTCCGGCCAGAACTGCTTCGCGGGTCTGTTCGGCCTCGGCTTTGGTGCGTCTCATCATCTAGCTCCTGGCTATTTTTTGCTGGCACTGCGTTTCTCCTCTTTACATACATACATACATGCACGTATATATGCAAGCGAAATTGGTAGTCCCCGGCCATTGAGGTGGCCGGTTGGCCATAACCCTGAGGGTGTCCCATGAAAACCATTGCCACTGTTGCCTCCCTTTGCGCGGCCTTGGTGCTTTGCGTCGGAGCCTCGGCGCCGCCCGAGCCGAGTATTCGTGGCGTCCGCACCGTCGTCGCTGTCGTCCGAGCAGAAGGGGAACCCGTTTCGCTCACCGGCCATATCCGCGCCTTGACCGAAGAAAGCGTCGCCTTCCGCATCGACGGCAGGATCGTTACCCGCCCGGCCAGCGTGGGGCAGGTGGTGCGGCCAGGCGACATCATAGCGGAACTGGATCCCCAGCCACAGGAACATGCGCTGGGCGCCGCGCAGGCGCAGAACCGTGCAGCCCATGCTGCCTTCACGGAGGCTGCAAACAACCTCGAGCGCCAGCAGAAGCTGTTTGCTCAGGGCTGGGTGACCCGGGCCCAGCTCGATGCAGCCGAAAGAGCGCATCTCAGCGCGAAAGCCCAGGTGGATGCCTCGGAGGCTCAACTGCGCTCCGCCGAAGACCAGCTTGCCTATACGAGATTGCTCGCCAGCTCGTCGGGCTCGGTTATCGCGACCGGTGCGGAGGCCGGCGAGGTCGTCCGGGCCGGGCAGATGATTGTTACCGTGGCCCATGATGGCGGCGCCGACGCGGTGTTCGATGTGCCCGCTACCCTCTTGAGGCAAGTGCCTCCCGACTCATCGATCGATGTCGCCCTGACCGACGACCCGTCCGTTCGCACCGTTGGAAAAGTGCGCGAAGTGGCGCCGCAGGCCGATCCCGTGACGCGCAGCTACCGCGTAAAGATCGGGCTGACAGAACGGCCGGAGGCAATGCGACTGGGCTCCACGGTCACGGGGCAGACGCGCATGGCGGCGGCTGGCGGATTTGAATTGCCTGGAACGGCGCTGACGACCGCCAACGGCGGACCCGCCATCTGGATCGTCGACCCTGCCTCTCTGGAAGTCTCGCTGCGGCCGGTCGAGCTCGAACGCCAGGATTCCACGATGATCGTCGTAAAAGGCGGGATCGAGGCAGGCGAGACCGTGGTCACCGCTGGCGTTCACGCTCTCCGCCCCGGCCAGAAGGTCCGCCTGCTGGGAGACTCGAAATGACCGGCTTCAATCTCTCCGCGTGGGCGATCGCCAATCGCTCCGTCGTCCTCTTCCTGATCATGGTGCTCGTCGCGCTCGGTCTCGGCTCCTACACGCAGTTGGGACGCAACGAGGATCCCACATTCACCATCAAGACCATGGTGGTTCAGGCACGGTGGCCGGGCGCAACGCTCGATGACACGCTGAACCAGCTCACCGAGCGCCTTGAGCGCAAGCTGCAGGAAACGCCTTACCTCGACTATCTCAAGAGCTATACCAAGGCTGGCGAGTCGACTGTTTTCGTGTACCTCAAGGGCTCCGCCGGCCCGGAGGCCGTCAAGGACACCTGGTATCAGGTGCGCAAGAAGGTCACCGATATCAAGCTCACCCTGCCGCAGGGGGTGATCGGGCCGGTGGCGGACGACGAGTTCGGAGACACCTACGGCATCATCTACGGCTTCACCGCCGACGGCTTCACCAATCGCGAACTTCGCGACTATGTCGAGAACGTCCGCTCGCAGCTGCTGCAGGTACCCGACGTCGCCAAGGTCAATCTGATCGGCGCCCAGCCCGAACGCATCTACATTGAGTTCTCGCCGGAGAAGCTCGCCGGCTACGGACTCACCCCTGAGGCCGTGGCGCTGGTCCTCCACGCGCAGAACGTCGTTGCTCCTACCGGCGAGATCACCACCGGCGAGGAGGGCATCAAGCTGCAGGTGAGCGGCGCGCTGCGGTCGGAACATGATATCCTCGCAATCAGCTTCCCCGTCGGCGACCGCATTCTGCGCCTCGCCGACATCGCCGAGGTGCGCCGCGGCGACGCCGAGCCCCCGGACCCGATCTTTCGCGTCAACGGCAAGCCGGGCCTCGGCCTGGCGGTATCCATGCGCGACGGTGGTGACGTGCTGGCGCTCGGCGAGCACATCCACGAAGCCATGGAAGAACTGAAGGCCGACCTGCCGATCGGCATCGAGCCGGCAATGGTCGCCAACCAGCCTGAGACGGTCGAGGAGTCGATCGGCGAGTTTATGAAAGCTCTGATGGAGGCGATCGTCATCGTGCTCGCGGTCGGCATCGTGAGCCTGGGCCTGCGCGCCGGCACCGTTATCGTCGTGTCAATCCCGCTCGTGCTCGCCGTCGTCTTTGCGTCGATGCAGGCCCTCGGCATCGATCTGCAGCGCATCTCTCTTGGCGCCCTCATCATCGCCCTCGGCCTGCTGGTTGACGATGCGATGATCTTCATCGAAACCATGGTTAGCCGTCTCGAGAGGGGCGACGACAAGCGGACCGCGGCGGAGTTCGCCTATTCCTCGACCGCCATGCCGCGGCTCACCGGGACGCTCGTCATCATCGCCGGTTTCGTGCCGGTCGGCTTCGCGCGAAGCGACGCCGGCGAATACACCTTCTCGCTCTTCGCGGTGGTGGCGATTGCTTTGCTCGCCTCCTGGGTGGTCTCCGGCCTCTTCGCGCCGGTTGTCGGCGTCGCTGTCATGAAGCCGCCCAAGCACCCACACGGCGAGACGCTCGGCGCACCGATGCGTCTGTTCAAGCGTTTCCTGCTGGCCGCGATGCGGGCGAGGTGGATCACCATCCTGACGACGCTCGCGCTGTTTGCTGTGGCGCTGGTCGGCACGCGCTACGTGCCGGAACAGTTCTTCCCGGCTTCCGATCGATCCGAATTGCTGGTCGACCTGAAGCTGCAGGACAACGCATCCATACTGGCCACTCGGGACATGGTCAGCCGGTTCGACGAAATCCTTGCCGCCGATCCGGACATCGAGCGCTTCTCGACCTATGTCGGCCAGGGCGCAATCCGCTTTTATCTGCCGCTCGACGTCGCATTGCCCAATCCCTTCTTCGCCCAGTCCGTCATCGTGACGAAGGGCTTGGAAGAGCGCGAGCATGTCCGTGCACGGCTTGAGGAAGCGCTGGCGACGCGCTTTCCCGAGGTCGTCGCGCGTGTTTACCCTCTGGAGCTCGGACCTCCTGTCGGCTGGCCGGTGAAATACCGCGTGAGCGGACCGGATCCCGAAGAGGTGCGTTCGATCGCTCTGCAGGTCGCCGATCTGGTGGGCGGCGCAGCTACCGTGCGAAACGTCAACTTCGACTGGGTTGAACCGGCGCGGGTCATGCGCATTCGTGTCGATCAGGACCAGGCGAGGCAATTGGGCCTCAGCTCCGCCTCGGTCGCCACCGCGCTCAACGCCGTCGTATCTGGCGCGACGGTGACGCAGGTGCGCGACAGCATCTATCTCGTCGACGTGGTCGCGCGGGCCGAGCAGTCGCAACGCACCTCGGTCGAAACGCTCCGATCGCTGCAGATCCCCTTGCCCGGCGGGCGAGTCGTTCCGCTCAGGCAAATCGTGCACTTCGAATACACGCAGGAATATCCTATCGTCTGGCGCCGCAATCGCGTCCCGACGCTCACCGTGCAAGCCGATGTAATGCCCGGCGTGCTGCCGGCGACCGCGATCAAGGAAATTCAGCCTCGGGTCGACGAACTGGCGGCGACCCTGCCCGCAGGCTACCACGTCGCCACCGGCGGCTCGGTCGAGGAGAGCGCCAAGGCGAAGGACTCGGTCATGGCCGTCGTCCCGGCAATGGTCCTCCTGGTGCTGACCATCCTGATGTTCCAGCTCAGAAGCTTCCAGCGGGTATTCCTGGTCCTGAGCGTCGCGCCGCTCGGAATCATCGGCGTCGTAACCGCGCTGCTCCTCGCGCAGGCTCCGCTCGGTTTTGTCGCTATCCTCGGCGTGCTGGCGCTGGGCGGCATGATCGCCCGCAACTCGGTCATCCTGATCGATCAGGTCGAGCACGAGCGGAGCGCGGGCATGCACCCATGGGATGCGGTCGTCACCGCCACGATCCACCGCACGCGTCCGATCCTGCTCACCGCGTCCGCCGCCTCGCTGGGAATGATCCCGATCGCGCCGACCGTCTTCTGGGGACCGATGGCCTATGCGATCATCGGCGGCCTCACCGGGGCAACCATCCTAACGCTGATCTTCCTGCCCGCGCTCTACGTCGCCTGGTTCCGGATCAGCGAACCCCAGTCGGCCGAAACCATGGAAAAGATCGCTGATGTGGAGAGCTTGGTGCCGCAGCCATAAGGAGACCACGCGTGTTCGATTCTTTCAGCTCGCCAACTCTAGTTCGGTAGTTTCCCAATTGGGCAGACGGGCTGAACCAATCGGGCGACGCGACGCCGAATCTTGGCGGATGGAGCAGGTAGATTGGTAACCTCAACATGCAGCCCCGGCCGCTCAGCGGTCTCACGCAATGTCCGCTTTCGGGCAAAGGAAAAGTTTGACTGAATGTCTGCGATGTCGCGCTAAGCAGTCATTCATGGAGCGCGATCAAGGTCGGCGTTGTGGGCCCAGAAGCCGACTTTCGCTATCATCCGCTTTCCGAGGGGCCTACCGTTCCACAAGCGATGTTATGCGATTCCGATGGCTGCTTGCTGTCGTTGAAGTCAGTAGCACTGTTTCCTAAAATGCGGGCACTCAGACAGCAGCCACGTATTTGCTGGCATTCTCTTGGCAATGCGCGCGCACACGGGCGAGCCAACTGTCAAACCAGACCCAAGTGTTCTTATAGTCGCCAGCCTTGCCGAACCCCTTTGTCGGGTCCTTGGCAACAAGTTCCTTCCATAGCGCAGTGTGCGCCGCTTGGTTGAACTTCGGAAATCCTTCGGCGCGAATCGCATCGATTACCTGCCCGGCGGTATAGCGCGCCTTGTCGACCTCCTTGAGCAGCACCGCATTGATCGCCCGCGCTTCTTCTGAATTCGGCTTGATGAATTCGACGGCGGTGTCTGACCTGCTCGCCTTGCTGCCGAGCTTCGGCACGAACGCGACGCGGTAGGTGAAAGCGGGATCCTTGAGCTCGTCGTCGCTCATTTTCGCGTGGAAGGCGTCCATCATCGACGCGATCGCTGGAGGAAGGGAAGGTGCCTTCTTAAGACCCGCTGCCTGTGCCGCATCAAACGTCACGAATTGCAGTGCGATCGGCAAGCGGCGCTCGAGCCCGAACTGCGCGCCGAACTGCCTTGGCGACGGGTAGCTTGTCGATGCGCAAGCATTTGCCCAGTTCCCAATAGGCCTCCGCACCGCTTGCTAAAAGCTTGGGTGCACCATTGATTTTGTAGCGATAGTCGATCCCTTCGCGCTTGAACCAAGCATGGCAAAGGTAGGTCCATACGATCACGGCTGTGGTGATGAAGATCTCAGCGCGGAAATGGAGGCCCGCTGAGTTGAAGTTGTGGACGGCGGCTATCATCGCCTCGCGGGCCTTCACGAGCAGCTCGTCGCCCCTTAGGCTGAGGCCCGTCTCGTCATCCACATTCGGCCAGCAGTTCAGGAATTCGGCAAGTTGATCCGAATTGGCTGGCTTGATCGCTTTGTGCTTCTTTTCAGATCGTATTTCTGAGATCAGCCGGTGATTGATCGAACGGGTTGGGCGAGTGAAATAGGCGAGGACATCTTGGTCGTTATATTTCTCGGTCGCTAACATGGCTTTGACCAATGCGACTTCCCAGCGTTCGAGATGATGGCCCTTTTTCCGGTTTGGCATACTTAGATGATCTTGCCCTCAGACATGCCCATTAACTTCCATTTGTCGAACAGTGTAAATGGCAGGAATGCGCCCTCATATCGGCCATTCAGGGATGCGTTGGCTCGGCCCAAAAGCGGACGGACACCCCAGTGTCTGGTAAGACCGCTTTGCGCCCTATGCCGATAGCGCAGGCTTTTTCGCTAGTCTAACAAGCGGGCTCACGCCGAACGGCGCGTGATCGCTCGGGTATCTACCTGTCAATCCCCAGACTCAGCACGGGTGTTCATCGGCACTGACCGGACTGAACCTGAGCCTTCAGACTGCAACCCGGCATAACCATTCAGACGTCCGAAAGCAGACAGCGCCATCGGCCTGCCTCATCCCGATTGTCTGCGCTCAACAATTGGCAGGCTTTCGGTAACAACATCAGGGCTCGAAACGACCGTGACGGGGTCGGAACCGGCCGACGGGCTCCTGAGGCAACTGGTGCTGGCCCAATCCGATTTGGACTTCTGCAAAAAATGCGAGAGTTCCCGAATTCTTTTGTCGGAAGCCCCACCGTCATTCGTCCTATGGAAGTGCGGCAAAGGAGGGCACCGGATAACCATGAAGCTGTATTTTAGTCGTAACCCGAACCCACGGTTAGCAGTGGCAGTTGCCAAATATCTTGGGGTGGACGTGGAACTTGAGTTTGCCGCGCCCCAGATTCCAAACCGGTCAAAAGACTATCTTCACCTCAACCCAAACCTGCTTCTGCCCATTCTCGACGGCCCGCCGAGGCCGCTCTGGGAAGCCGATGCGATTGCCTGCTACCTCTCGCGGCATGTCGGATCACAGTTCTGGCGCACCGATGCGGACGAACCTGAGATGATCCGCTGGATAAGCTGGGGGAAAGAGAACTTCGTCAAGGCGTGTGACACGGTTCATTGGGAGCGTGTTACCAAGCTTCGCTATGGTATCGGCGCGTACGACGAAGAAGCGGCTCAAGAGGGGCTGAAGCAGTTCCACATCGCCGCGCACCTTCTTGAGGCAGAGCTGAAAGATCGCCATTGGCTGGTTGGGGATGCAGTGTCCTACGCGGACTTCCGCATGTGCACGTTCTTGCCGTTCAATGACGTCGCACGACTGCCAATTGACGACTATCCGGCATTGAGTCGGTGGTATGGGCAGATCGAAGACCTTGACGGATGGCGCGATCCCTTTGTCGGAACCTCCGCCCCGCACCTTCCTCCAGTGCCAAACTGAATATCCAGAAAGAGGGGATAGGCGTCCTGGATGGACGGCCGCTTCCAGGACTAGCCGTTGTGGCGTTGAACGTCCGACTCGGGGCCGTTTGCCGAACGTCGGCTTTCTCAGCTTCCCGGCCAAAAGCGGACAGCCAGCAGTCGGCCCCAAAACTGCCGGTCAGCTTTGCGCCCCAGTTAGTGCCATTCCAGCGGTCGCACTCGGAATCAAGAAGCAAACATTGCTGATGCTACGACGCGTTTGGCATGAGCAGTCCGCAAGCCCTTCGAGGATCGGCCGGTCGCCTAGGAAGATGCGTTCCTCCAGATCGCAAGTCAGGATCACTAAGGTCAGCTTGGCAGATACTCCGCGCTCCATGTTTCGGATGCTGTTTCAGAGGCAATCATCCGATCTATCTCGGCATCGGTGTAGTTTAGGGCCTTGAGCACCGAACGTGTCGAAGCGCCGTATTTTTCCGCCGGAGCGACTGCGATCACTTTCCCCACCGACGGCCGGATCGCGAAGGGATCAAGCTGGGTAACAGTGTGACCGCTCGGATGGTCAGGGAAGACCGAAAAGGAATAGCTGCCACGGTCGATACCGGGAGTTCCGTCCGCCACCCGCGAATTGCCGGCCCTGATCGTTTCGATGTTTTGGCAAAGCGATACGCCGACGTCGGCAAGTAACAATCGGTTCTGCCACGTTTCGGCCGACGTGGACATGAAGGCGCGGGCGATGAAGCCTTCGCGATCAGCTGCCGCGACCGAACCTATCCCCTGCAGACCCTCCACGCTGGCAAGCCGCGGCAGATCCGCCTCGGCGGCGCACAGAAGAAGATAGTCACCGGATCCAGTCTCATAGAGCCGTGACAGGGCGTCATACCCTTTGATCTCGCGGCCAGAGGGTTCGTCGAAAGGCCCGCGGCCTTCGTAGTCATAGCAGAACGGAATTTGCGCAAGTCCGGTCAGGGCCGAGAGGGAAGTCCTCGGCCGGCCGACGACGCCGGTCCTCAATTTCTGATAAAGGGCAGCCGCCACACCCAAAGCAGCTCCAAAGCCGCACATGACATCAATCGTGCCGACATGCGCGTGTTCCTCCGGCGTCTGCATCGATCCGCCAAAACGCAGCATGATGCCCGTTGCCGACTGGACCAGATCGTCATAGCCAAGATAGTCGGTGCGCGGCCCCTTACGCACGCCGCCGAAGCAGTCGAGCTGGCAGAATATCGCATTCGGATTGTGTGCCTTCAGGCTCTCGGCATCGAGTCCCATCCGCTTCACCTGCCGGTCCGTGGCGTTCCAGACAACCACATCGACCGATTTCACCAATTGCTCGAAGACCACCCGGCCGTCGGGCGATTTGATATCGAGGAGAACGGACTGCTTGCCGCGCATATGCGACATGCCGAAAATCACGGTGTTCCAGCAATCGTAAAACGGCTTGGCAGGGTCGATCTTGATGACCTCCGCTCCGAAGCGGGCGAGATAGGCGACGGAATGGGGGCCGGCTATGACATTGCAGAGGTCGAGCACCTTTACGCCGTCGAGCCAGCCTCCGGAATTGTTTGCGGTCGCGGCAGGCGCCGGCGAAGAGTCCGTGTGGGAAAGCAATTCCAACGCTTCTTCGACAGATCCCCAACGTCGCGGTAGCGGCTCAAGCATGGCTTCCGCGCTTTCCTGGAGCCAAACCATAGGCCCCGGCTGCGTCATTCGACCGTAGACTGGATCGTCGACCTCAATCATCAGCCCTGCGGCGGAAGCGTGATCATCGTTTATCCACTCCGTCAGCCAGCGCTGTGGCGCGCCCGGGAAAAGACCCTCCCCAAAGATGCGTTCCCACTCTTCCGACGTCTTCGTCAGGAAAACGTCCTTCATCCGAGCCGCAATCTTGTCGGCCCAATGTTTCGGCAGGGGGTACACGCCAAGCGAGACATCCGAAGACCACTGCGAAAGGGGCAGGTACGTGTCTTCCTGTTCGTGAAGACCCTGAGCGGAAAGCTCATCGTAGAGGCCCAGCGCCTCTAGGCAGCGCTTTGCATGATTCCTGTGACTGGGGCAGACGACGTAGAACATACGCCCGTCGCTGCACATGTAGCTTCGATAGAAGGGATCCAGGAACTCCTGAAGGTCCTCGTAGGACATGTCCATCGGAAGGCCTTCACGCTGCCGCCGCTCGATCTCGCGTTCGCGTTGGGTTTTGTACCGCAGTGGATAGTCGTCGATCTTGATGGAGTTATAGGAGAGCCCCTCCATGACCGCGCTTGCCAGCGGAACCTCGATGTGGTCGCCTTGGCCGGTGCGTTCCCGTGCTTGGAGCGCGAGCACGGCAGCTGAGGCCGCCAACATTGTCCCATAGGCAGAGGCCAACGGCAGCGGCGAGAAGGACGGGTTGATCCCCATCAGCACGCGGTTCAGCCCCATATCGGTGAAGACACCGGAGGACGCCGCAATCACGGTTTCGAAAGCCCGCCAGTCACCGCGAAGCTCGTCGTTGGAGGCAAACCCAGGGATTGACAGGGTAATCAACCCTGGGCGCGCCAAACGCAATGCTCCGAAATCGAGGCCAAGCCGAGCCATGACACCCGGGCGGAAATTCTCGATGACGATATCGGCGTCGGCAACGAGCGCCTTCGCCTCTCCGACCCCCTCCGCAGTCTTGAGATCGATGGTGACGATCAGCTTATTGCGATTGAGGACCGCGTTGGCGGGATTGTCCCACATGGGACCTCCGGGTGGATCAACGTGGACTACCGTCGCGCCGAGATCGCCCAGGATCATCGCCACCGCCGGCCCAGCGATGTACTGGCCGAAGTCGACCACCCGAACCCCGACAAGCGGAAGCGCCGAACGCGAAATCGCTGTCATTGGATGCCCTCCAAACTAATGTCTCGCACGCTGCCGGGCTTCGTCGACGATCCAGCGTGCGGCCTTTTCCGCAATCATCAGCGTGGGCGCATTCGTGTTTCCGCTGGTGATCTTTGGCATGATGCCCGCGTCAACGACGCGGAGCCCGGCGATGCCAAGCACCCGCAGGCGACTGTCGACCACCGCCTCCGGATCGTCATTGCGACCCATCTTTGTCGTCCCGACAGGATGGAAGATCGTATTGGCGATGTCCCCGGCGAGCTTGGTCAGTTCTTCATCGCTCTGGAACTGTGGGCCAGGCTTCCACTCCTCCGGCCGGTATTTCGAAAGGGCCGGCTGCGTCACGATCCTGCGAATCTGGCGGATGCTGTCTGCAGCGATCCGCCGGTCGTCTTCCGTGCTGAGATAGTTCGGCGCGATCTTCGGTGCGTCGCTCGCCTTGCCAGAGCGCAGCCGAACGGTCCCTACACTTGTCGGATTGAGGTTACAGACGCTGGCGGTAAAGGCGGGAATGCGATGCAGCGGCTCGCCGAAGGCGTCGAGGCTGAGCGGCTGGACGTGAAATTCCAGATTGGCGTGCGACTGGGCTGAATCAGATCGGGTAAAGGCGCCAAGCTGGGAGGGCGCCATGCTCATCGGTCCACTGCGTCGCAACGCATATTCAAGCCCGATCATCGCCTTGCCCATCAGGCTATTGGCAAGCGTGTTCAGCGTTTTTGCGTTGCCGACCTTGTAGACGGCGCGAATCTGCAGGTGATCCTGCAGATTTTCGCCCACGCCAGTTATATCTTGCACCACTTCTATGCCGTGCTGCTTCAAGTGGTGGGCCGGCCCGATCCCCGACAGTTGGAGGATATGCGGAGAGCCTATCGCGCCTGCGGAAAGGATGACCTCCTGTGTGGCGCGAACCTCCATTCTATCGTTGAGACGGCACAGGGTGACACCGACGCAGCGCTTCTGCCCGGAGGCGTCCGTTTCCACCATGAGCTTCTCGACATGCGACTGCGTCCAGACTTCGAGGTTTGGCCGAGTTTTGGCAGGACGCAGAAAAGCCTTCGACGTATTCCAGCGCCAGCCAGATCTTTGGTTTACTTCGAAATACCCGACGCCTTCATTGTCGCCGCTGTTAAAATCATCCGAACGCGGGATGCCGGCCTGGACGGCTGCCTCCGCAAAGGACTCGAGGATGTCCCACTTCAGTCTTTGCTTCTCGACCCGCCATTCACCGCCGTGACCGTGCATGTCGGAGAATTGACCGTTGCCGCCCGTCTTGGGATCCAGACCGCCGTCCAGCCGATAGTGATCCTCATGAGCCTTGAAGTCGGGAAGTGAATTTTCCCACGACCAGGCTTCGTCACTAGTAACTGCGGCCCAGCCGTCAAAGTCGCGAGCCTGCCCGCGCATATAGATCATGCCGTTGATGGAGGAGCAGCCGCCTAGCGTCTTGCCGCGGGGATAGCGTAGCGACCGGCCATTCAGCCCAGCGTCCGGCTCGGTCTTGAAAAGCCAATCGGTGCGCGGATTGCCGATGCAATAGAGGTAACCGACAGGGATATGGATCCAGGGATAGTTGTCCTTCCCCCCCGCTTCCAGCAAGAGCACGCGAGTCGCGCGATCGCGGCTGAGGCGGTTTGCCAGCAGGCAGCCGGCGGTGCCTCCACCAACGATGATGTAGTCGAAGTCACGGTTGGTGGCGTACTCGGCGAACTGATTTTTCACCGGCCCTCCGCTCCCGAGCAGAGATACTCTGGCTTATAACCCTGCATTGGCAACAGGCGCATTTCGCAATGCCTCCCTCGGCAATCTTCAAATACAACCTTGTTCCGGTGGAAATCCAATTAGAAGTGTGACACAAAATTATAAGCAGGACTAATGTGCTTTTCCCCATGGACCTGAAGGCCCTCAGAGCATTCGTTGCTGTCGCGCGAGAAGGAAACGTGACGCGGGCTGCCGAGCGGTTGCACCTCACTCAGCCTGCCGTCAGTCAGCACCTGAAAAGGCTGGCCTACGATACTGGCGTCACCCTTTTTCGGCGCACGTCGAAGGGATTGGAACTGACCCAGGAGGGTACGCTGCTGGCCGCGAAGGCCGAGCGAGTGTTCGCCGCATTTCAGGATTTCGGGCAGACCGCCCGACATCTGGGCACAGGGCCTCGCGGAAAGCTCAGGATCGGCACCATCATTGATCCCGAGTTCACGCGGCTTGGCGGATTTCTCAAGGCACTCGTCGATGGCGGACCCGGGATCGAAACGGAGCTTCGCCATGGCATGAGCGGCGATGTGCCGGAGGGTCTGCGGCGAAACGAACTGGATGTCGGCTTCTTTCTTGGCGACATCAGAGACGTCGATCCAGTGTCAGGCGCCAATTCGGACGGAAGCGACAGCCTTTTTCACGTTCGCGAATTGGCTCGACTGACCTACCGCGTCGTGGCGCCTCCATCGCTGGCGGCTTTTGTACGTGGACAGGACTGGGCTGCCCTTTCGGCTTTACCGTGGATAGGCACGCCACAAGCGTCAGCCCATAATCGCCTTCTACGCAAGGTGTTTGGAAAGCTGGGGATCCGCCAAAACGTCGTCGCATCGGTCGATCAGGAGCCGTCGATGCTTGCGATGGTTCGCACCGGACTTGGGTTGAGCCTCTGCCGGGAATCGATCGCACTGCATGAGCAGCAAGCGCACGGACTTGTCATTGCCGACCGCGTCGCAATCGAAACTGCTTTGAGTTTCATCTGCCTGGGGGCGCGCATCGACGATCCGTCAATCAAGATTGCACTTGATGCTGTCGACCGCGTGTGGAGCTGAGCTGAGCTCCACACGCGACCGCCGCGCAATCACTGGGCCAGTGAATCGTATGGGGAACGCTCAACGTCGGCTTGTCGCATATGTCGCACGTAAGCCGACTGTCTCCTTACGGCCCCGTTTCGGTCATTCGTGCAGGACCGATTGTGGCGCATCTTTCTTGTATTCGCGACTGGACTTCCACTCTGAAGGAAGCATTGGTTGGTCGCGTCCCGGCGATGAGTCTGCCGGCCCCGCATGCCAGCCCGCCAGAGCGCGGGCTCGTCCTAGTACAGGCGCCGGATTGGCCGGACCTGAACGGGAGACGAACAATGGCAAAAAAACTCAACAGCACCGCGGCGCCGGGCATGGAAGAGCCCGCGCTGGACCAAGGCGTCCAACGGAAAGTTCCTGCCAAGATCCACGTCGCCAGCACTTCCGCAGGGCAAAAGCCGAAGTCGAACACGCGGAAGAAGGTCGCAAATGCAGTCCAGCACCCAAAGCCCGTCTCAAAATCTGCGACGCCAAAGAACACCAAGGCAGAGCTGATCCTCAAGAAGCTGCACACGGCAAAAGGCGCCAGCATCGAGATGTTGATGGCCGAGACCGGCTGGCAAGCACATTCGGTTCGCGGCTTCCTGTCGGCGGTTGTGAAGAAGAAGCTGGCGCTCAATCTAGCGAGCGAAGCCGGTAAGGACGGTGATCGCCGATACCGCATCATCAACGACGCATAGTCGGCGTGACGCCATGTCGAACAGGATGTTGGTGGATCAGGAGGTCGCCGCGCTCGGCGACCTCTCTCGCGAAGAACTCGCAGAGCGATGGACAAAGGCTTATGGCCACCCGCCGCCGAAGGGCGCGCGGCGTGACTTTCTCCTGCGCGCTGCCGCCTGGTATCTCCAGGCGAGCAGGCTGGGTGGCTTGTCTCCTGATACGCACAGGATGCTTCGCGCGGCGACGGCTCAGGTGAAGAAGCAGTTCGCTGCAACGCAATCCGGCCCAAGCATTGCGAAACTAGATGTCATCTCAATCCCGATGGCCACACCTCGTAGGCAGCTATCGCCCGGCACACGCCTTGTCCGCGAGTGGAATGGACGCAGCCATGTGGTCGATGTGCTTGAGGAGGGGTTTGCTTTTGAGGGCAGGCTGCACAAGTCGCTGACGGCAATAGCCAGGCAGATCACCGGTGCCCACTGGTCCGGCCCGAGGTTCTTCGGGCTATGAGCGCTCATCAGAAGAAGCTGCGGTGCGCGGTCTACACCCGCAAGTCGACCGAAGAGGGTCTCGACCAGGAGTTCAACTCTCTGGATGCCCAGCGGGAGGCGTGTGCAGCCTTCATAACATCACAGGCTGGTTTGGGCTGGCGTTTGATTGCCGATCACTACGACGATGGAGGAATCTCGGGCGGCACGATGGAGCGGCCGGCTCTAAAACGCTTGCTGCAGGATATCCGCGACCGGAAGGTCGACGTGGTCGTCGTCTACAAGATCGACCGCTTGACCCGGTCGCTGATGGACTTTTCCAGGATCGTCGAGGTGTTCGACGCCAACAACGTCTCCTTCGTATCGGTCACGCAGCAGTTCAACACCACGACCTCGATGGGGAGGCTGACGCTGAATGTCCTCCTGTCATTTGCCCAATTCGAACGCGAGGTCACGGCGGAGCGCATCCGCGACAAGATTGCTGCCTCCCGCAAGAAGGGCATCTGGATGGGCGGTACGGTACCGCTAGGCTACAAGGCGGTGGAAAAGAAGCTGGTGATCGACCCTGAAGCTGCAAGCAAAGTCCGCCGAATCTTCTGCCGCTACTTTGAACTGAAGTCGGTCCCCGTCCTGGCCGACGAACTGAATGGCGAGAGCGGTATAGCCAGTGATTCGTCACCATCGCGGCAAAGTCGACTGTCGTTCACACGCGGCAAGCTTTATCACCTGCTTTCCAACGTCGTTTACATCGGCAAGGCCAGGCACAAGGATCGCATCTACGGCGGCGAGCACGAAGCCATCATCGACCAAGAAACGTTCGCTGCAGTGCAGGCTCTTATGAAGGGCCAGGCACCAAACCGCATGAATGGCCCCAACGTCCGAAACCGTCATCTGCTCACCGGCCTGCTGTTCGACGAAACCGGCGATCGTCTGAGCCCTGTGTTCACCGTCAAGGATGGCAAGCGTTACCGCTACTACATCTCCAACCGGCTCGAGACTACGACTCGAAACGATCCTTCCGGTTGGCGCTTGCCGGCAGACGAGCTGGAGCGGACTGTGCTGCATCAACTCGAGACGACGCTTCGGGATGAGGTCAGGCTGTCCGACTGGGCCGGTATGATGGTGCCTGCAACACCGGTGCATACCGCCATCGCCAGGGCAGGGGCGTTCCGCGGTGCACTCCAGACCTCATCCCCTGAGCAAGCGAAGTCATTGAGGCGTCTCGTCCGCGCCATCCACGTGAAGCCCGGCGAAATGGTCTTGGAGATCGATCCGCGCGCCGCGATTGGCGAGGCAGGCAATGCGGGGTCTGATGATGCCGGACAGCCCGAAGTCGACCCAGTCACCATCTCAGTGCCGATGACGCTGAGGCGGAGGGGCGCCGAGGCAAGGCTTGTTCTGGAGGGCCATTCGCTGGGCAGGAAACCTGATGATGGCCTCGTCGAAGCGATCGGAAAGGCACATATCATGCTCGGCATGTTAACCGACGGCTCGGGTAGAACCTTCGCCGACGTCGCGAACGAAACCCGCGTCCATGTTGCAGACGCAAGCCGCATCCTTCCGCTCGCCTTCCTGGCCCCGAAGATCACCGAAGCTATCCTGCGTGGCAGGCAGCCGTTCGAACTCACAGCCCACATGCTGATGCGTGACGACCTGCCCCACCTCTGGACGGATCAGCTCCAGCAGTTCGGCATTTGAAGCGCGCTTCAACAGCCCAAAAATGGCACTTCACGACCATCGCCTCCGAAATCTATTGGACACTATCCGCGGCCAAGAGAGACGATCCGGCGAAAAGGCCGAAAACCTGGCGTCTTGACGCGTCTCTGTCCCAATAGTTCACCGAAGTAGGGCGCTAAGCCACGGAAAACGCGACGTCTTTCCAGCTCCCAGCGAGAGATCACGAAATTGGCGGACTGGGTGGTGAACCGAGCAGTCCTGCGATAACCCGTCTCTGGTCGGGCTTCCCTGAAATACAGGGAAAAAACAGGGAAATTGCTCAATTTGACGCCGCCGGACGGTGTTTCTGCCTCAAAATAGGCAGTGTTTTCTGTAGGTTAGGTCAAAATTCCCTGCTGCCGGGAACAGGGAATTTTGTCTCTTGAGCAGGGATATCTGTCGGCGGAACAGGGAAAATTGGCCGCGAAAAATTGCCGTTAGCTGGGATCGGATTGTCGTTAGGTGGGATCGGATTGTCATTATCCGGGATTGATTGCCGAACCGTGGGATAGGAATGCGCGTCGCCGGTTGCCCAGTGTCGCAAGGCGGAAGTGAATTGGCTTAGGCTGGGATCCGATTGCTCGGGAGCGGGACGACATTGTCGTATGGTGGTCGCGGCAGGAACTTCTAAGTGCCCTGCGCCCATATAGCTGTTAACCTGAGATGACTGGGGCGTGAGGGGCATGCACCTGAGGATTGTCGATAAGCCGCGGCGCCAGCAGGACGACCGCTGGCGCCGGAACCTGGCACGCAAGGCCGAGTGGAAGCCGAGGCGGCGCCGGCGCGGGTCGTTGTTCGGCCGCATCTACGGTATTCTGGCCTTGCTTCTCGTTGCCGGCGCCGCGGGTATTCACTTCTACCAGCCAGACTTCACCACCTTGTCGCAGCTCGGATCGATCTTCGGGCAGGGCGAGACAGTCTCGCGGCATTTTCCGCTCTGTGGCAACGGACCACGTGTGAACTGCGTGGTCGACGGCGACACGTTCTGGCTCGCCGGCGTGAAAATTCGGGTCGCCGACGTCAACACGCCGGAGGTCTCAGACCCGGCATGCGCTGCGGAGGCCGCGCTTGGCGCTCGCGCGACGCGCCGCCTTCTGTCGCTGCTTAATGCCGGCCCGTTCGAAGTCCGCAGGGGCTGGCGGGACGAAGACGTCTACGGCCGCAAGCTGCGTACGCTCTATCGCAACGGAGAGTCGATTGGCGAAATTCTCGTCGCCGAAGGCCTCGCGCACGAATGGCGCGGCTACAAGCAGGATTGGTGTGGCTAAGGTCGCCAATAGACGTTGGCTGCACGGCGCGGCGATGCGAACCGGCGCCGGCCTTGTTGTCCTCGCCGTCATGCTGGTGAACCGTCCGGCACTGTCACAAGACTGCGACCCAAACTACGATCCCTGCGTGCCGATCGCGAGCGACGTGGACTGCGCCGGCGGCAAGGGCAACGGCCCTGAATATGTCTCCGGCCCAATCACGGTCATAGGCACCGACATCTATGATCTTGACCGGGATGGTGACGGTATCGCGTGCGAGTAAGTGATCAGCGTTTGTTGTTGGGCAGGGGAGGACGAAATGCCTGAGTTGGTCAGAGCGTTCATTTCCGAACTCATAAGAGCGGCAAACGAGATCGAACGGTTGACCAAGGCGGAACGCGCGCGGCTTCTCGAGCGGGCAGCAACCACAATCCGCGACTTCCGGGAGCAGCTGGACGCAGAGCCCCCGGCCGAAGCTGACCTCGTCGAGGATCTGCGATCGATGGTCGAGACGATCGACCTGCACGGTGCCAAGGAAGTGGCTGCAATGATCCTTGAGGCAGTCGCGGCTATAAAGGCAGGACGATCTGACGTCGAGCATCTCCTGGATGCCGAGTACGAAGATCTGGTCGAGGAGATGAACAACCCCGAGGGAACGACATAGCGGCCTTATGGACGCCGGTGCGTGGATAAATCTTCCCGCCTCAGGACTTCGGAAGGGCCGTTTGACGGGCCTCTTCACGTCGGTATGCCTATGTTTACTCACGCCCATTCTGGATGCCCGATAATCCTCCGATCTCAGATTGGAGGTCAGCATGCCCAGTTTTCAGATCGTCTTCATCGTTACGGTTTGCCTCACCGTTGCTAGCGGCCTGGCTGCCACATCGATCGTCATTTTCGGTGACACACGACACAACCACGGCCAGCGTGTGGTGGCCGAGAAGCTTGCTCAGATCGCGCTGCTCGGTACTGCGGCGATCGTATCGCTTTTGACATTGCCCTGACTTGCTTGCGAACGGCTTGTTCCACCTCTCGGGAAAAGCTAAGCCGGCGCGTGTCGTGGAGGACGAGATGCCAGATACGGATCAACAAATGCCAACTGTACTCTTTACAGAACTCACCGCAGGGATCGTATCGGCCTACGTCGCCAACAATTCAGTCCCCGTCGCCAAACTCGCCGAACTCATTGCGACGGTGCACACGGCCGTGTCTGGCCTGTCGCTGCCAGCGACACTAACAGTGGACGTGCCTACGCCAGCGGTAAACCCGAAACGCTCGCTACATGCTGACTACATTGTCTGCCTGGAAGACGGAAAGCGATTCAAGTCGCTGAAGCGCCATCTGTCGACGCACTTCAATCTGACTCCGGAAGAGTATCGGTCGAAGTGGGGCCTGCCGCACGACTATCCGATGGTGGCTCCGAACTATGCGGCGGCTCGATCTGAACTCGCAAAGCAGACAGGCCTCGGACGCAAGCCCGCTCCGAAGGTGAAGGCAAAGCGCAGCCGCGGCAGGAAATCAACCTAGGCCAACTCACGAAGTCTGGACCTCGAAGAGGCCAATTGCTCCGGTTCCCGTGCGCACTGTCACGCGCGAATCATTGCCGGTGTTGGGCGCCGTTTGCCAGATTTTGTTGCCCGGCGGCGTCCCAGCCTCCGCATTTCACACGCCTTTGGTCTTCGGTTGCACAGAAAGTTTGCACAACTTCACGTAGGCGGATTCTTTAAAACACCTTTTCAACGGGTCTTAAACGGGTTTTGAACGGTTGGCGTTCAAAACCCGACGTAGCCAACGATCTGCGCCAAAATTGGCGCTTGATTTCCGCAAATGCGTTCGCAGTCTGTTCTTCAGAAGGAGCCGCCATCCTGGTCGGCCCGCTGAGGAAGATTGCAGATGCAAAGCTACTCCCCTGCGCTGGAAATGGTGCCTGTTGCCAGGCTGAAACCATACTCCGGCAATGCGCGTACCCACTCCCGCAAACAAGTCCGACAGATCGCTGACAGCATCCAGCGTTTTGGCTTCACCAATCCCGTGCTGATCGGCGACGATCACGAGATCATCGCCGGCCACGGCCGGGTGATGGCGGCGAAAGAACTTGGCCTCGCTGCGGTGCCGACCGTGAAGCTGGCGCACCTCAGTCCCGAAGAACGACGTGCGTATGTGCTCGCGGACAACAAGCTCGCTCTCAATGCCGGCTGGGATACCGAGATCCTGGCGATCGAACTGCAGGCCTTGATCGATATCGACTTCGACGTGACCTTGACTGGCTTTTCGCTCGCCGAGATCGACCTGACGCTCGATCACGCGCGGCGGCGTCCGGAACGATTGAAGACGATGCTGGAGACCTCATTCCCGAGCTGCCGACGCAGGTCGTCTCGAAACTCGGCGACGTGTGGCTGCTCGGCCGGCATCGGCTGCTGTGCGGTGACGCCAGATCGAAGGACGATGTCGGACGCCTTATGGCCGGCGAGGTGGCCGACCTGATCTTCACCGACCCGCCCTACAACGTCGCCATCGACGGCAATGTCGGTGGGCTGGGCTCGGTCAGGCATCGCGAGTTCGCCTTCGCCTCGGGCGAAATGACCGAAGACGAGTTCACTAGCTTTCTGACGACCACTCTCGGCAATGCGGCACGCTTCGCCAGGGATGGCGCCATTGCCTATGTGTGTATGGACTGGCGCCACATGCGCGAGATTCTGGACGCCGGCAAAGTCGCCTTCACCGAGCTTAAAAACCTCTGCGTCTGGAACAAAACCAATGGCGGCATGGGGAGCTTCTATCGCTCCAAGCATGAGCTAGTCTTTGTCTTCAAGATAGGAACAGCACCGCACACCAATGCCTTCGGCCTCGGCGAGACCGGCCGTTATCGTACCAACGTCTGGGATTATGCCGGCATCAGCAGTCTTGGCGCCAACCGGATGGACCAGCTTGCCATGCATCCGACGGTGAAGCCGGTGGCGTTGGTAGCTGATGCCATCAAGGACTGCTCGCGGCGCAGCGAGGTCGTGCTCGACATGTTTGGAGGCTCCGGCTCGACCCTGATTGCCGCTGAAAGCTGCGGCCGGCGAGCCAGGCTCATCGAATACGACCCGCTCTACTGCGATGTCATCGTCACGCGCTGGCAGCGCTACACCGGCAAGGTGGCAACACTCGAAGGGAACGGTCGTACCTTCGAAGACGTCGCCGAGGATCGCACAGAAAATCGTCAGCCGGCGCCGGCGCGCATTGCGCAGCCCAAATTCGCCAAGCGCAGCGCAGGGGGTCGCCGTGGCCGATAAGCCAGTGCCCGAGACGTCGAAACAAACGCTCAGCGAAGAAATCGTCCAGAGGGTGAGGGCCGAAATCGTTCACGGCGGCGCCGGGTACGGACAACCGCCGAAGCAACACCAGTTCAAGAAGGGCCAGTGCGGCAACCCTCGTGGCAGGCCCCGCGGCTCGCCGCTCGATCTTTCGTTGTCCGAACAGCCTACCCTTGGCGCCGCCAGACGAATCGCAAAAAAGAAGATCAAAATCCGCGAAGGCGACACCGTCAACGAAGTACCGGCATACGAGGCATTGGTGGACGCTATCTTCACTTATGGCATGAAGGGGAACGCTCGATACGGTGGGATGGCCCTCGATATAATCCGCACCGCCGAGCAGGCCCATGCGCGCCAGGCTCGAGCGCAGAACGAATATTGGCGCGATTACCAATCCGTAGCTCGAGACGCCATCGCTGAACTGAGGGCGAAAGGCGAGGCGGAGCCCGAGATTCTGCCGCCCCCGACGACATCGTGATCGATTGGGACAACGGACCTCGTTTCCTTGGGCCGGTCGATCAAGATGAGCTGAAAAAGTTCCTGGAAACGCAACGCCTCTGCGATGTGCTCTTGATGCAAGATGTTCTCGATCAGCGATCGGTCCCGCGGCTTGATCGCTCACCACTAAACGAGGCGGGAGGCGCACTCTGTTTGCCATGGCTCTCGACAATACCCTCCCACCAAGACTTCGGTTGAGCAATGCGGACATGTTTTCCAAGCACCGGCACTTCGACAGGATGACAAAGCGCGAGCTTCTGAAATCCCCCTATCGCGAATGGAGCAAGCTCGGCTGCAATGTGGCGCGCGGGTCTGTGTTCTGCGATCTGAGCAAAGCCAAAAAACACCTGGAATTCCTGGCGGACTTTGTCGGGCACGCTTCATCAGGCGCCCTCGACGTGGAGGCTATTGCGCAAGGCGGGTTCAATGCAGCCGCGCGTTCTTTCTTCGGACAGCACGGCATTCCGATCGGTGGGTTCTAAGTCATGGCAGGCGCAAACAGCCGCTTGGCTTCATCTCTCGCTCAACTGCAACGCGTATCATTGAACGACCGAGATGAGGCCGAAGAACGAACCCGCTGCGCGGAAGGGCGCCTGCAATTGAGGTAGAGGATACAGGCCGGGCGTCGCGCTTGCGTTGAGCGTCGTCCGGCAGGGGCAGAGCATGACGGGCTTCTTCAACAAGGAGCCTGACCATGCAGTGCCGGAGATCAGCGGGCCTTCGCCGAACCAGGCATCTGCCCAGCAGCCGAGTCTGTTAGGATCTTTCGTCTTATCCGCGCCTGTTAACATCCCGCCGGAAACGCATGTGGCTCGATATTCTTATGTTCACGCCCCATGTCCCCACGGGCAGACTGTTAGTCAGAGTGCCGAGTTTTGAAATTACTGGGTTATGTATATGGATGCAAAAGTTGAATTTACTATCTTCCTTGGCGGGCGAGCTTTACATCTATGACCCCGAGCGTCAAAGTAGTGGCCTGCCAGCGAATCCTTGACTACAAAAGTCTCGATTTTGGCCTGGCCAACCCGGTATATCATTTAGTCTAGATCGCGGTACTCGCTGTCAACCGGGGGAGATGCGAACATTGGATGGCCGCTTCATTGGAAGGCGGCAGGTTCGCTATATGCTCCTACCTTCTACCGGCAGTTTCCTTCGGTTAAACCGAACACTTCTTAAAAGTGAAAAAATAGCTTCAAAGAACAAACTCAATCCCAAACCGAACATGGTCGTCCATATAATTAAAAGAAAATCTCGATCGGTGCGAGACGCAGAATTCAAATCGAATCCAACCACGTAGTTTAGATTATTCTGTGAGTCAAAGCTGTATTCTAGGCCGTCGTCACTTGGATCAAAACTAAACACATCATTTAATTCTGTAACAACCTCTGAGTAGAATAATACAGTTTGAATATCTGTCACTGAGACGCCGGTAGCCGTCGGAACGATGCTCGAAACCGTATGATGTGCGTCGACCCACAGCGATGGCCAGAATGTCGTGGGCCCTGCAGTTCCTCGACCAGGTCCTACCTGGATTGCCGAACCATTCCCGTACAGTCGTATTGACTTGCTTCCCGGCGACCGTCCAAACGGTTGTTTGTAACCCAAGACAAGTGATAACTCCTTACTCAGAACATCAAAAGTTTCGACTTTCGCTGTCCACCCGTTCGTTGATTCGTCGATTTCAAGATCTCCATCATGATCATTTACTGCGGCGTGATAGTTCGGATTTTGCGTCGAGAAAATCGCGGCCTCGGCGCAATTGGAGAATGAAATATAGAGGAATAGATCGTTGTTTTGGGAAACAACCCATCGCGGGTAGAAGTTCGTTGCACCGTGGCAATCGCTGATTTGAAAATTAACCCTCAGGTCGGACGCTCCGCTAAGCAGCACAGCCATTTGGAACAACGACACTGCGAAAAGTATCAATCCGGCCACAGTGGCGGCAGACTCTATGGGATAACGCCTAACATGTGAGAGCGGATTTCTCATAGATGTTGCCGGAATTGTTGCTTTCTAGGTTGCTGCCGCCCCACAATCTGGTGGATTTCGATCGAGCTTCGGTCGGCGGCCAACACTCGATGTATAAGACGCTAAGCTTCTCGCGGTCCATCCATCGTCTGTGTACTACCAAAACCCATTCCGTCGCGCTTCCTGCCGAATTGTCAGTCACCCACGGGAATGGCTGGCGAGGTTGTAACCTCAGTGTCTGGAAAATAGAGGCCAGAGCGCATAGCGTGATCCAATCACTTTGGGTTGCGTCTTGCAGGCTAGATAAGCCGAATTGGCGGCGAGACCGATATGATGCGCGCCTGAGCTTCCACCATCGCGTTGAGACCGCTGGGACTGACGCTTTCGAGCGGCAACGAGGCGTTGGCCGGCGAGAAAAGCCAGTCGAAGTCAAATGGCTCTCCGCTGGTGTTGCTCGTCGAATGCAGAAGCGACACATCGGTCCACAATTCGGCCCCGGGCTCGCCTTCGATCTCGACATACATACCCGGTCGGAAAGGGATCGGATCGTCGAGTGGAATTGCGCCATTCCCGGCTATGGACTTCGGTTTCACTCTCTGGCCGGTCGCCATGAGGAATTCGAAGGTCGGCCTGCCGTCCCTTTTTGCGATGCTGACAAATAGGCCGACGATCGCCCCCTGTTCATCTGGCCGCGTCAGGACGAACCGATCGAGCTTAGTTGCGTTTGTCCCGAGCCGAACCGTCAAAGATTTCAGGGAATCCTTGTGCGTAAACGGTGCGACGATGCGGAAGAACAGCCGAAGCCGGGCGTCTCCGGTGCTCGGTCTGAAGCCCGTCGCCAACAGGTCGAAATATGCAGTCTTGTAGATGGCTGGGACAGTGTCGAGCTTGTGGTTGCATAAAATTGCCGCGGGTGTCTCGTATTCGATCAGACGGCACGCATGCTCCAAGGTAGTATCGCTGGTTGGATGGGCGCCTAGCTGCGGTTGCCGCAGGCCGGACGCAGCGCTGCGTGCATAGACCTCGACGGGCCTGCCAAGTTCGCTAAGCAGCCGCGACGTGATGACGGCGACGTGCCGATGGACGTAGAGCGGAAATTCGCTGGTGAAGGTCGAGGAACACGGCCAAACCCCATTCTCCGGCCGCCCCCGCCCGATGCTCAAGGTTGTGTTGCTGACCGACGCAGCGAGCCGGCTGACTGGCTCGACCTTGCTGATCCATCCCTTGTCGCCCTGCGCGGCGACATGGATGAAGTCGAAGTCGCGCCCGGTGCGCGTCCATCTCAGGAAGGTCTGGGAGCTGGCGATCGTTTCCGTCGCCCTCGGCTTCAGCGATTTGTCGATAGTCAGAGTGGCGGTATGACTTTTCGAGGAAGCCTCGGTGTTGCCGCTCATATCCTTCGGCAACGACCACTCAAAGCTGGCGAGCACGACCGGCAGGTTGCTGCTCCCCTCCCTGAGGGTCGCGGATCGGGGCGAGACCAGCACCGCCGAGCAATACCTGCCTGCCGCCACCGGCTGGTGCAGCAGGAAAAGCTCGATGCCGCCGGACGCGCCCACGTCGCCGCGCTCAGCCGCATGGCGGCGTTCAAAGCGCGCGATCTCGATGGACCGTTTCGTGGTGTCGACGAGGTCGACCAGCGTCTTCCAAAGGCGGACCCTGACGAGTCCGTCAAGATCGATGAGCTGCAGCAAGAAGACTGGCCCGCCCCCGCCTTCCCCCGTCTCAACGATTATGTTGGCCTTATCCACGTCGGCACCCGACTCCGGATGAAGATCGATGCTGATCAGCCAGGAACGGTCCGGGTTGAGTGTCAGCGGCTGGCCTTTGTCCGGCACGACGGCCTCTGCGATCGTCCAGGAGGGGTCGAGATAGCGCCGCATCGCGACGCCCATCATCAATTCCTCAAGCGAGCCCTCGACGCCGTTCCAATTCACTGGACGCAAGGTGAACATCGCGTTGGGGTACGCGGGAGCCGGAGCGTTTACCGAATCGAAGGTCATCCCCATCGGTCCCTCGGGGATCACCGTAAGGCCCAGCGCCCGGTTCGCATCGAACGGCCGGTACGTCGTGTAGGGGATCGGCCCCGCTTCTTTGCGGGAGTCAAGGATCTCGACCGGAACGATCTCCTGTGGCTCGCCTTCCTTCGGCTGGTCGCGATTGAATCCGTAACCGAACCCCGTCTTAATCTCCGCGGCGATGCGGTCGGCGAGACCACCATGCGCGAACGGCGGCTCCTGCAGGAACGCCGCGACCGGCGGCGCCGGTTTCCGACGGGCGTCGCCGTCGGGCGCAGTGGTCAGCGGAACCAGCGCGCGCAATTGCGGCCGCGTAACCTGCACGCGCGACGTATCCGCCAGCATGACGACCCGTCTGGTCCATGGCTTCGCCCATTCGGACGAAATCGGCTCCTTAGTCTTCTTGCTTTCCCCCCAAGCGGGACACTCCCGTTTCCCGTGCTCACGCAACGCTCCGGCATAGCGCGAGCGCAGCACGAAGCGGTGCCGGAAGTAGGTCGCCGATGGAGCTTCCCACGTAAACTGCTGAAGGATGGTGCGGGAGGGCAGCGGCTGGAGTCGCTGCGTCACGGTATGTGCGTCGATATGCAGGCGATCGAAAAAGGCCTCGTGCTCAAAACGCGCGAGGCTTTCATCGACCGCAAGCTGCCGCGCGAAATAGACGCCCTTGTGCTCTTTGCGCCACTTCTCGTCGACGCAATCCTTTGGCCGGATATAGCTGTAGATCGGTCGGCCGGATGGCCGCCAGCGCTGCGTCGTGATGTCGATCTCCGACAGCACACGCCAGTTGGAACGGTCCAAATCCGTGGCAACGGAGTTGCGAGTGACCAGATCGTAGCGGCGCACGCGCTCGACCGGCTCGGTCACGATCATCTGCTCGGCAAGCCGGATAGCCTCCGGCGCCACCAACTTCTCGATGCGGTCGACCATGACCTCCATCCGCAGTGACTGGCCGGCAAAAGATACGGCCGTGCCCTTGTCGATGATGTTGGCATATGGCAGCAGCCGCCGGTCCAACATCGCCGGGTGGCTGCCGTTCCGCTGGAAATACTTGAGCGGGACATGCGCGTGCAGGGCAAGGTGCGTCACCGATCCGTCGGGGGCTGTCGCAAGGTTTGGCCCGTCTTTGGAAAGGGCGAGTGCAGCACCAGCCTTGAGCTCGATCTTTAAACGGAATTTCTCGTCCAGCTTTTTCAGGACCTCAACCAGCGCCTCGACGTCCCAAGGCGTGTCCTCTGTGTCGTGGATTACATTCCTGGCTGCACGGAACGCCAGCTCAGACTGCTTGAACTCCTGGTCCTCGAACTCCTTCAGCCACGTGTCCAACATGATGGACTTGGACTTCGGGTCTGGATTGTCCGCCGAATATGTATCGATCATGGCAAAATCGATCCGGACCGCCTGGACGGCCGGATCGGGAAGGCAGTCGATCAACGCCGCGAGGTCCTTGTTGGTATGCCGCAGCATGTAGGCCAGCGAAAGCGGGAGACGCAGCTTTTCGGGGAGATCCGGTCGCCGATCGAGATTGGCGTACCAGCGTTCGAAGTCCAGATAGGTTACGCGCGGCGTGGACACCGTGACCGTGCGACCTGTGGGCAGGCTCTGTGTCCAAACATCCTTGACGTCCGGGCGCACAATCAGCAGCGGGCCGCCGGCCAAGGCACTGCCGCCAACTTCAGCGAACGAAACACACAGGTGCGAGTCGGGCTGCGGTTGCGCTTCGACGACGAAACGGACCCAGCACTCCTCGGCCAATTCAGTGGGCAGCGAGTGGCTCTGGCCGTTGATGATAATGAACCGCGCGGTGCGTACGCCTGAATCCAAAGGGGGAACGATGGTTCGGAGCGTGATCGCAAAAGCCGGACTTTGGGTGACCAGAACATCAAGTCGCGGCGGCGCCCAGAGGCGATCCATGACCTGAATGCGAATCGACTTCGGCGTCCCACCCCAGCGAATGTCGGACAAGGCGAAGTCGAATGACGTCGATTTCTTGGGATTTGCCGGCGCTTGAATCTCGCCGAAGCCGCCTTTCGATCGGAACAGGTCGCAATGCGCGGTGTTGCCCGCCGTGGCGAACACGGCCGTGCGTGGATAGTCGTGCGCCAGAGGATGGACCTTGTCGATCGCCTTGCCAAACAAGGCGGGTTCGCCGTCTGGTTCGGCTATCTTCATGTCTGAGATGGCGGTCGTGCGCCTGTAGGGAACCCGAAGGACCGGCGCTCCGGCAGGCGGGACGTCTCCGAGCGGGCGCGGCCTCCAGGGCTCTTCTGGCAGTTTCTGCTGTAACTCGAGCGGCAGGGTGCCGGCGTTGCTGGTGACCCATGCGAAGGTTTCGTAGCGCCGACCGTAAGCGAGCTGAGGCAATTTCGCGAATGCCCAGTTGTCGCCCTCTTCGAAATGGGGCTCAGGCACGTAGTATGGTTTTGTCCGGTCGACCTCGCTGCCGTTATGGATGACGCGCTCGGCGGCCGCGCTTTCCGCGAAGGAATAGCCTTCATATTCGATGAACATTGGCGCACGGCCATCGCTGACCGCTGGAAGCATCGTGTGCAGCGCGGCGCTGACTTTCAACTGTGGATCGGTTCCCGGCTTGGACGGCCACGCCCAGAACAGTTCGGCCAGGTGGGCATACGCGAAGTCGGAGCCGCCGCCGTCCAAACGGCGAATTGCGACGCCGATGCCGTTCAGGGCCGTTGCAAAGTGATCGACTTTGGAGCCGTCTATGCTGGCGCCGATCTGTATGGGCAGTGGCCGGGGGAACCGGTCGGGCACGAAACGTCGCGGCTTGGTTACCTCCTTGATCTGATCGATCGTGTCGGCGAAGCTCAGGACCAGGTGCCTTCGCAGCGTCTCTTCGGCCACTTTGCCACGCCAGGCCGCGTCGACCTTGACCAGCACCGCCAGTAGATCGTCGAAGCACCCTCCGGTAGGGCCGAGGAAGCGGCCGGCGAAGTAGGCGGATCGCTCGATCTTATCTGCGATGTCCGCCGCTTTCATTCCTTCCACCTTGCCAGAACCCGCAAGAAGGGCGCGAGTGAAGCAGGTGCCGGACGCTCGTCGTACCGCTTCCGCCCCGTTGTAGGGCCCTTCGAGCAGGCCACGATATTCGATCCATCCGCGTTCGAAGGCGAGCTGGACGTCGACCGAACCTGTTAGGTATTCGTCTGCGAATTGGCGATGCGCCTTCGGCGAAGTGGAGGTCTCGACGGTTTCCAGCAGGCGCAGGATGGCGGCCTCCGCGCCGCTGTCCTCGTTGAGGCGCTGCTCGAATTCGGTCACCGCACGGGTGACTGCATCGCCGGGGTTGATCGGGTTAAGTTCGTAGAACGTTTTTTCGGCATAGGCTTGGAGCCGCTTGCCAACATATTCGCCCGGCTTGGTCTGGAAGTGTTTCAGAAGTTCGGCCACTAGGTCGGAATCTTCGACGATCTCGTTCGCTTCGCCAGCTGGCTGCGGTATCGCGTGGACGGATCGCAGCGCCTCTGCAACGGCTTTGGCCGGGGCCGGCGCCAGCCTCGTCAATGCAGATTTGTCCTTGAAGACCTTCCGGATCGCCGCGAGGACGTTTTTCGCTTGGAGCTGCTCGTTCGACAGCGGTGGCTCGATTTTCCCGAGATGGTCTAGAATGAGCGTCACCAGAGGCGCAAGGAGATCGCCCTCGCGTGAACCTTTGAGAACTTCGGGGTTGGCGCTTGAACCTTCGGGCGGTTGGATGATCGCGATGACCAGGTTGTCCAACGCCGCGATCAGGCGGGAAATTCCGTACCAGACGGCGCCATCCCAATGGTAACCTAGAATAACTTTCGTGCCGTTTGGTTTAGTCTCATAAATGCGATCGAAGGCGCAAAGCCTCTCGACACGCGCAAGTTCTGTTTTGGTGGCGTCGCGGGGCCCGAGCGCGTTTGCGGTAACGAGCATCGAGGCGGCGTGCTCCTCGAACCATCGTGTGATACGATGCACTCCGGCGGCATGCGGGTTGACGCGCAGATAGCCTTCAGGCGTCAGATCCGCGCCCGGAAACAAGTCGAGTTCGAATGGCTTGACTTGCAATTTGACCGGCGTCGTCCGCAACAGCACCGGCTTGCCAGTACCGTAGAGATCATAGCGAAGGTCCCCATACCACTCATCCGTGCCGACATTTTCCTCCGTGAGCGGTGGCAACATCAACGGAGGATTGACGCCCTTAGCAAAGGGAAGCGCGACGAAGCCATAATCTTCGATAAATTTCCTCGAGATGCGGATGATCCGCGTCAGACCGAGACCGTGACCGACCGGGGCATTCCAGGATTGTATGGCACGTAGACGGTCGCCAGCTCCGGCGGAGGTCGACGCAACGCCGTCATCCTTAGTCGTATCGTCCCGCGCCGGCGCCCAGAAGCGTTGCTGGCCCGGCATCACTGCGAGCTTCTGCTCGTCAAGCCATTGCATCAGCTCGGCGGGCGAGCCGACATGGCTCGTCTCGCCGATTTCCTGCATCGGGAAACTCGACCGTTTGAGATACTCGCCCTTGCCCCGATATTCATACACGACCATGACCATGCTTGGCGCCGCTCCGAGGAACCTTGCCATGCGTCGCCTGGCGATCTCCTCGTCGCCCGGCATGGCGTCCATCGATCCCGATGCAAGGCTGTCGATGCTGAGATTAACCGCGAAGGACATGATCTTGTTGTCGATGTCGCCTTTGCAGAACTTCTGTGGCTCCTGGTCGACCCGGCAGTGGATAATCGTCTTGACAGCCATAGTCAGCTCCTCGCCTGCTCGAGCTTCTTCGCAGCCTGGCGGAGCTTCTCCGGCTTGACGCTGGTCGAAATCTGCGTCTCGGACTTGCCGCCGCGCAGCTTATATTTGACGTTTGCTCGGGCGGTGATCTTGAAGAACCTCGAGATGCGGATCGTGACGGTCAATGTGCCGTCGCCGTCGATCTGGCCGCTGTCGCGATAGGTCATGCGCAGCATCAGCGTGATGCCGACCGTCACGATGCCGGCGACATTCACGTGTCCGGCGATGACCAGCACCACCGAGATGGCTAGCCCGCCGCCGGGCTTTCCAATCAGCTTGCGATAGGACAACGTGCCGGACAGCGTGATGAACACCTGGCCCGAGAACGGTCCGAACGCGAAGGCCAGCGACGCTGACCCGCCCGCGCCTGCCTCAACCAGCACCATCAGCTCGTTGTCGAACGGACGGTACTGGGCTTCAAGCTGGATGTAGCCGGTGCCGCCGATGATGAAGATCGCGAAGATGAACGGCCGGTCTATCGTCGACAGGTTGAAGCGATCCGCCAGCATGAAGTCCGGATAGGCGACAAGCTTGAACCGGTTCTCGATCGAGACGTTCTGGACGCCGCTTGTGCCGAAGTTCAGCGATATCGGTGGGATGGCGAACTGGTGCTCGACGCCAACGGGCATGCCGTTTTCAGTGATGGTGTTCAGGCCGCCCGGATCGCCGCCGAACAGGGTGGAGAGAAAGTCCTGGATGAACTTGAACTGCGGATTCAGCCTGATGTTCTTAGGGTCGAACTCGACGTCGAGGCCCTTCTCCTTCGTGAAGTTCAGTCCGAACTTGTTGAAGCTGACCATCGACTGTCCGCCGGCCACCATGTCGATGGTGGTCTGGATGCGGCCGAAACCGGTCTGGGTAACCTTGTCTTGATCCTTGGAAGCTTCCAGGCGAACCTGGCCGACAAGCTGCATGTCGACGAAGTCGGCCTTGAAGACGCCGACCGAAAACAGGCTCCGGCGTCCGGGCATTGGCGCATTGATGTCGACCTGGACCCAGGCCCGCGCCTGTTTCTTGTCGAAATCATGCGTGATCTTGACCGCGTCGCGGACACCGGCCGGGATCTTGTAGCCTCGGAACAGCCGATCGAGTTTTGCTCCGCCGAAGTTGCGGAACACCTTACCGATGTCGAGACTGCCCAGGTCGGCGGGCAAGAGACGGTCGCCGATCTTGTCAAACGGTAAAGATAATCCGAGGCCCTTCAGCTCGTCGCCAAGACGGTTGAACAGCGCGTTCGCCTTGGTCGTTTCGATGATGTCCGAGAGTTCGTCGAAGCCGGACCGAATGCGGTCGATGTCTGCCTTCAATGCCGCAATTTCCGGCGCCGAGGTGACCGCCGAATAGAGCTTCAAGATGTTAGACGGGGCCGCCATCAGACCGCCGTCGTCCAGCTTGCCGGCAAGGTCGAACAGCCGGTCGGCATAAGTACCGGCCGTCTCGAAGCTGCGCGACAGATCGTTCTGAAGGCGGCGCACCGAATAGTCGAACGACTTCAGTGCACCCAGAAGCTTCTCGGCATCTTTGATTGTGTCAGGGATAGGTCCAAGTGCGGCGATGAAGTTGTTATAGGCCTTGTCGAGTTCCTCCTCTACAAACGCTTGCAGCTCATTTCCCATCGCACCCAGGCGGCGAGCAGCTTCGTCGACGCCTTCATAGATGGCGGCGCATGCGGCGGACAGCTCCGCCATCGTTCCCAACGCGGCGGCCGAGAGGTCGCGAACGACTTCGCCGATGACCTCCTCGAACTGCAGGAGGCGCGCTCGCACAAGCTCCCTGTCCTGCAGGTCGATCTCGTCAGGCAGCGGCCGCAGCAGCAGATCGACGGCCGGCGCGACGACCGAATTTGCGAGGAGGGTGTCGACAAGCGCATCGGGCGACAGAGCGTGCTGCGCGGAGGCCAGCGCGGCGCGAACATCGTCGATGATCGGCACAGCAGCTGCGGGGATTGCCCGAATTTCAACTTGCAGGTCGGCACGGAGCTGATCGACCGCCGTGGTCGCGGGAATGACCACTGCATAGATCTCGCTGTCGATATTCTTGACGGGACCGTCGATGAACGAAGCGATGCGCAGCAACTCGCCGCCGATACGCTCGACGAGTAGAGTGTTGAAGTCGCCTGCGATCTCCGAGCCGAGTTCGGCGGCAATGTCATTTAGAGCGCCGGCGATCGCGTCGACATGCTCCTGCAAGATCTTCCCGATCTCCGAAAGCGCCGCTAGCATTCTGTCCATGGCCAGGCTGATGTTGCCAAGCGATTGGTCAGTGGCGGTGTCAACCGCGTTTGCGAGTACTTGAGCCTCACCTATCTTTTTCAGAGCCGCCTCGCGAAGGTCCCTTATCTTCTCCGCAGCTTTGACGACCTTGTCCTGAAGCGCTTGACTCTTGATGGTCTTCGCCTTGGCGATCAGCTCCTCGATCTTTGAACGGGGAGGTGTTCCGATCTGCGTATCCAGGTCACGCAGAGCCGCGTCGATCTTCTTCACGGCCTTGCTGACCCCGTCGGCGACGTGTGCCGTGAGGGCGTTTGCGCTCAGGCTCGCCTGCGCGACTTCAGACAGAATCCGGGCGATGTGGCCGCCGACGGCCTGCGAGACGTTATTCAGTTCGACACCGAGCCGCTGTCGGCATTCGTCGATGGCGGCGCCGATATCGTCCGCCACACTGCTGAGCGTGGCGATCAAGCCATTGCGGAACGCCTTCCTGCGATCTTCAGACCACGGCTTGGCATGGTCATAGCCTGCTACGAACTGCTCAATGCGCCGGTGGGCGCGCTCGAATACCGCGTCGACCTCTGTCTCGAGGTCGACAAGGATCGACCTTGCCTTTTCGACCCCTTCATCGAGATTGCCGATATCGGAGCTAGCATCGGCAAAAATCGGTTGAAGCTGCTTCAGCGCTGTCTTTGTGAGTGTGTCCCGAAGCATATCCTTGGTGACGGGAAGCTTGTCGAGCAGAGCAGCTCCATCGCCGACTAGATCGTGGATGGCGGTGCGCAGCAGCATCTCCTTGCGCTGCACCATGCCGATCGTGTCCTGTTTCAGCTTGTCGCAGAACGCGCCGCCGCTTTTGAGCGTCGCCTTAAAGTCTCTGAATTTGTCGAGATCACCAGGATTTACCAGGCCGACCAAGTGGCCCTTCAGTTCTTTCTTGAGAGTTTCCCAACCAGCAGGCAACCGCAGATCGGCGAGCAGCTTCCTTACTTGCTCGGGATTTTTGTCCCTTATAGCTTTCGCCAGCGGGCGATTCTGACCCTGACCCGCGATGTCGTCGAATTTGTCCTTCCCGACAAAAGTGAAATCGGGATCCTCGGTCTTCCAATACGCGATTTTGGCCACGTTGTCGGCGGCCGCGTCGCGCTTCAGTTTGGCCGACGCGTCAAGCGCCATTCCAAGCTCGTCATGCAGGCCGTAGCCGGCCGCATGGCTCGCTCGCATGAAGGTCACGGACTCCAGATCGACAAAGACCGGCTTGCCGGCACGGCCGGCGTTGATCATGGTCTTGCGAGCCGCTGGCGCCAGCCGCCATGTGAATTGGCGCAGCCCGGGCAGGATGCGGCCTACCGACCGGCGGCGACCCTCAACATATTCGTCCGTCGGACCGGTCAGTTTCTGCGATGCACTATCGGATTTTTCCGATATCAGTTTCGATGCCGGCATGTTGGCGAAGTCGAGCCCCAATCTCGACTGCCACAGATCGGTGTCGCTGGTGGTCGCCCTGAAGTCGGCGAAGAAAAAACAATAGTCCGGGTCGGTACACTCGTGACGGGCGGGTTCCTCGTCATCTTCGCCCGTGGTAAGGGCAACGATATCGGGCATCGCATATACTTGCGGCCGCTGCCGCGCGCTCAATCGGTTCCAAAGCGGAATCTTCCAGCCGAAATCACCGACATCGGTGCTCCACGCGCTGTCGACATTGATGATGCGTGAGTTGAAGCGTACCCGCTCGAAGAATGCGGAGGTCCGCTGGTCCGCGTTGGCAAAGTCGGGATAGCGGCGCTCCGGCTGGATCAACTCAATATACTCACGCACCTTACGCAGTACCGGTCGGCGCGTCCGGGTCCTGTGCGGATCTTGCTCTTTCAGCGGCGCAAACTGTGCCGAGGCGTTCACCGTTCGCTCGTAGACGACGACGTGCTTGGCGCGATGCCATGACGCGCAGATGCGGCCCAGCACTTCGACCTGCTGGCGCTGGACCTGTCCGTTATAGGTCTCGGAGATGATCGTGACTTTGCCGTCGAGAAATTCGGCTTTCTGCGTTGCGTCACCACCAATGGGGGAGAAGGCAATGCGCTCGATGACGCCGCCCTTGGACGCGGGGAACTCCACAAGGGCCTTGAACAGATTGTTCGACTCGACCGGCCAGATCGCGCCGCCCGACAGCCCGTGCGGATGATGTCTCGGCTTGTCGGCGATTTCTTGCTTCTCGTCCTTCGGTGTCTCGTTGCCGACCATCGGGGTCGACTTGACGGAGGCATCCGGACCAAGCGGGTGTCGGTGCAGGGCTGTGCCGCGCAGTGAGAAGGAGACACCATCGCTGAAGCGAGCGGGCGTGAAATCGACTGCGGAATCGAGGTCGCGCGCCCAGACTTCCAGCCGCTCCGGTCGCCGTGCCACGGCGGAGAGAACAGCGCTCCAGCGACTGCGCTGGTCGGTCGGCGCTGTGTCGCCGCCGCGGCCGGGCAGCCGACCGGTCAGCGCCTCGATTTCGGCGATGCGAGCGCCACGCGAGACACCGGTCTCCTTCGACACGTCGATGCCTACCGGCAGGCCGTACAGGAACTCAGCCCGCAGATAAGAGAGCTGGGCGCCGAGGCCGTATTCGCCGCGCTGGCGGAAGATTTCGTAGCTGGTCGATTCCGGCACGAAATAGCCGCGCTCGACGTCGCTCGGGCGGATCCAGAATTCCGCCGACGGCGTCAGCCGGAACTGGACCGCCCGATGTCGGAGCGGGGGTCGGTCCATCGATTCCGCCGGATCGGGAACGTAGGGCAGCGGCGTGTTCGCATTGGAGCCCGGTTCTAAGTCGTGGATCTCCAGGCGCCGCGGCTTGTCGGCGCTTTCGCCGATCGCCTGCGGCGGCAGGACGTAATGATAATAGGGGGTGACGACCTTGTATTGCCAAAGGCGCGTATCGCCGGAATAGGCGGCGACGGAGGCGCTGGCCGCATCGCCACGCGATCCGAGCGGGCTGTGCGTGAATTTCAAGACCGAGAATGGCTCCTGGGACAGCACCACGAAAGACCTTGGCTCACCATTCGCAGTGGCTTTGGTAAGGTCGAAGACGTCGGCCTCGAGACGACGGTCATCGCGTGGCGTCAGCCGTTCGGTAACGCGGAGCCAATAGGAGGACACACCCGGGCTGCCTCTAGCCGGCGAGCTTTTGCCGACTGGGACGAGCAGAGGTCCGGGCCGAGCGGTCCGGTCGAAGCGTGAAATATCGACTGTGATCTGGTCTACCTGTTCCGCCGGAATCCAGATCCTAAACTCGACCGCCGCATTGCCGCGAGGATAGATCAAGGCGGGCAGGCCGGCCGCACTGACTTCTCCCTCCCTTCCGATGCGCAGGTGCTGGTCCTGGTTCTTGCGCAGCTCGTCAGGAACCTGGACGCGGCCTTTGCTGCCTTTGAACCGGAGCGCGCTCAATCGTCCTGACCATTCGTCAGCGCCTCTGGGGCCGAAAATCTCTATCAGTGTCAGGTTGTAGGAGGCGAAATAGCCATCGCCGGCACGGATATCCGTCGCGCTTGACGGCGGCCACGTGTCGTCGTGTGAGAGCTTTGCTGCCAGCCCCACGCTGCCCGTCTGGAAGAAGCTGATGTCGTGCAGCTCAACGGAAAGCGTCGTTGTCCCTTCAAATCCTGGAATAAGCGTCGTTTCGCCGGCCAGCGTGAGCCGCATCGGCGGGCGCGACCAGCCGACCGAATCCGTGCTCTTGCCCCAGGCGACCAGACCGACCGGATTAAAGAGTGCGTCGACCGGAGCGCCGTAGAGGCAGAAAGTCATCTCCCGTTTGTCAGCGGCGGTTGCGTTGAGAATGTCCGGGAGGAAGGAGTGCGGCAACCCCGCCTCGCCCGCGATCATAGCATCTCGTGTCGCGGCGAGGCTGCTGTTGGCCAGCGGCAGCAAGCCGGCCCGTACCGGCTCCTTGGGATTCGCCGCGACGCCCGTCAGGTCGTTGACGGCCTCCTTCCAGAGCAGCCGGAGCTTGACCTTGCCCCCCCAGTCGCGGCCGTCGTCGCTGGCGTCGCGTGGCATCTCCGGCGGCCAGATATTGCCAGGCTTGATGTCCCAGGCCAGTTCGCAGTCGACAAACAAGGTTTTGCCCAAAGCCAATAGCGAAACGACCGGGCCCGGCGACTTATATTGCACCGAGTTCACCACAGGCCCGCCGAGCTCTTGAGCAAGCCGGATCTGAAAAGCCTTTTTGACTATCGTCACATCGCTCGCCGCGTCCGGGTAGGCGGTTTTAATCGCGATGCGGTAGATCAGCCGGTTATCGTCAAAGCGAAGGCTGAGGGATGTCGGGGCCAGCACTTTGGCGACCTCGTCCTCGTGCTTCCCGTCGTCATCGTCGCGTCCGAGCGCGAATCCGTAGTTTTCGAGGATGCGTCTGACCGGAACCTTCAGTGTGGCCGGCCATAGCAGTTCGATGGGAATGTGGTTTTTTCTTCCCTCTCCCTTGCCGTCCAAATTGACGAAATAGCCCATTCGATCCGGCTTCGTGGCGAAGCCGAACTTGCCAAGGTGCCGATCGGCCACGGCGTCGAAGGCGTTGACCAGGTAGGACTGCGGATCTTCCAATTCCTTGGAAGCATCGCCCTCGACCCAACCCCCCACCAGCGTATGGGGGACAAGCGGATCCGCGCCGCGTTTCGAGACGGTGTTATAGACCACGCCGAAAGAAAAGCCCGGTACATCGAGCGACTTGTCGTCCTTCAGGCTGCGTATCACCGGAAGCGGCAGGTTGAGATTGAAGCGAAACAGATTGTCCACGTAATGATAGAGCGCGAGCGAGGAATGCGTCATGCTGTCGGCGTGATACTTGACCTGCTCTACCAGCGGCCACGTCAGCGTGACTTTGTCCGAGACGGGCTGCTGCGAGCTGGCTTGCTCTTGAACGATCTGCTGCAGCAGGAAAGCACCGCGGAACAGGATTTTTGGGTAGTCAGGGTCCGCCCGCTTGCCGGCGAGCCAGATGACGCCGCCGGTTTTCCGCTGATCCTTGAACCATGTCAGCGCCTCGCCCTGCGTCAAGGCAAACAGCAACTTCGTGTCTCGCGCGGGATCGGGTATGCTGTTGTCCGGCTCGATGCGGCCGGGACGCCATTTCAGCAGTCCTGTGTGCGTCCCATCGGATTCCTTGTGAAAGAATATCTCGATCAGGCCGGCCTGCTTGTCCTTATCCGAAGGATTTTCGAGTGGACGGTTCGGCACCGGCGGCCAGTGAAAATTTCCGAACAGCCTGAATGCCAGAAACATGCTGTCCTTTCCGCGGCATCGTTTGCCTGGACGCCAGACATTCGGCTCCGCTATGCGCTCTGCGCAACTTCCCCACCTCCACGAACATCAATTCGTGAAGTCGATCAGGCCTCGCGGTAAGTCTACAGCCCCACTCGCAAAACGAGTTCACCTCGACCACAATTGTCTTGCGATGCGACAGTCAATCGAAGCGAGCTTTTGCTCTATTTGATCTCCCCGGATAGAAAGATGACAGAATTTTTGTCGCCGATCAAGCGTCAGTCTATTGCCACCGCGAGGATTGCGTAAGAGTATGCTGAAGACGGCAAGGTGCGATTTAGCTGAAGACGGCGGTCCTCCTTGATGCCAATCCTTCGGGAGGGGAATATGCCTGTAGGGGTGCAGTCTTTTACGACGCCGGCCGGCAATGTTGTGCCAGCACAAAATGGCAACAAGTATAATGGTCCGTTTGTCAACAAGGCCACTTTCACCCATGGCAGTGGCGAAACCTGCTCGCCCCTCGAATACCGACAATATGTCAAGGGTACTTTCAAAGTGGCAGGCGCCGCGATTGCACATAGTCTTTGCGGCAGCGATTTCCTCAGTCCAACAACGTTCAAGGAAGATGGCTGCGGCCCCGGCCCAACAGTGGATCCTTGCACCGCTTACGGGCATCGGGGGTGTCCCACCAACCCAAAGGACAAATATATCCCCAACCAGGCTGCGGGATGCAATTTCTACATGGAAGACGAGCCTGGCTTCACCAATATAAGCAGTGGAACCAGCTACGAGATCGATCTGAGCTTCAAGGGCCAGATCATCAACACGACAACCGGCGCGGTGGTGGAGACTCGCAACTGGACAGTAAAGGGTCAGACGATTGCCGCGTTTGGCCCTATAGAGGCGATGGCAATGGTTGGACTGCGAGCCTCTGACACAGTTCAAGGGGTATATGTGGGCCGCTCCCAGACGACCGGCCTGCCTGAAGTTTATGTGATTATTTCACGCGGGATTGGCGAGCCTCCACTCGACGCGGCCGCGATATCCGTCACCCTCCCTAACGCGCAAGGGGTAATGCCGCTGGCCGGTCCTGCAACGGTGCACGAGATAACTATGCGCGGCCGCAGCACAGCGACTGTTGTCTTTCCCCTGGCGGCAGAGGTCGCGCTGCCGGCTGAGGCACGCATCAAGGTGCCGGGCGGCACGCTGCGCTTTGACGTCCAGCCTGCGAGTGTCGTAGATGTGGAATAGGTTCAGTAGTTAGGAGACTTTGCCACAGTTCGGTTTCGTTCGTCTGCCCACAGAGCGGCGCTGGTAACAGTAGCGATGAGGTGAGCCGAGAGTTAAAAGGCGTGAGGGATGATTCCGCGTATAGATACAAACCGCTCATACCGGGAAAAACATTTCTAAATATCGCTTCGAGCAGCAAGGTCAAATCGTTGAAGACTATGTGCTTCTCAGAGAAACAAATTCTCCTGAGGCGGCCGTTTATCGTAGGCTAATTTCTCAGGCGTTCGATATTGACGCAACCGTGTTAAAGCTATGGGCACTGGCGGAGTAGTTTTGTGACTATCCTAAGCAAGCGAGATTTCCTGCAATATGCGGGTGCCACGGCGGCAACCATTTCAGTTGGAGGCTGTGCGCTGTTTCGCCGTCCGCTGGACGGTCGCTGTTTTGGGGGCCCTGATATAACCAATCCTAGGGCTCACCTTGCCATTGATGTGCACGTGCACGTGTTTAATGCGACGGACCTACCTGTTGCTGCGTATTTGGAACGGGTGTTAGGTCGTGATCCGAAATTTAAACGAGCTGTGCAGGCCCTCTCTCCTATTATCGAACGGATCGGCTGGTGGGTCGCGCCATCGGCGGGCGATGAGCTTCGCAGACTTAACCTGGCGGAAAGCACCATACGGGCCTGTCGGGCGGATGAATCCGTACGTCAGATTCCGTCAGATAAGCTAACGGCTCAAATTGCAAATGATCGACAGGAAGCTTACCGCAAAGGCAGGCAGGAGGTTGTTAACGCCCTTTATGCCGCTCCGGAGTATGGGGACGCCATCCGCCGCTATCGGCAGCGGGGAAAAAGCAACAGCTCCGAAAGAGATGCAGTCGCGTCGGTCATTCTGCAACTGCCAGAGAGCGTTGAAGAATACCGATCCAGTTTGAAAAGACCACTTATTAGCCGAAGGGAGATAGGAGTACGAGGAGCAATCACGTTCATAATGCAATGCTTTCAGTATCGGTACGTCAACGTCTTCGATTATCTGGACGGTTTTGCCAGAAATGCGGATCGGTCAATTGATTTGATGGTTTGCCACATGGTGGACTTTGACTGGCCAATTGCGGATGGCAGAGCGACGCTAACGCCATTAAAGGCGCAACAGGATGTCATGGCGCGTATTTCCATTCTCGCCGGTGGCCGTGTTCATTGCTATGCTGCATACGACCCCTTTAGGCAGGTCGCACATGATCTAGGGCTGTATCAGGGGGAGTCTCCCTTGGATCTTGTTAGAGATGCTGTCGAGCGTAGAGGGTGTATCGGGGTGAAGCTTTATCCGCCAATGGGTTTTGCGCCCTTAGGCAATGGTTCCATAAAACCTCAATTCTGGGAGCGGCGGTGGCTTCCAGCTGGACTCAAGGTCGCTGACCTTGGAACGCGGTTGGATAAATCTCTAATTGAGCTGTATCGATGGTGCGTCGCTGAAGACGTACCGATCATGGCGCATACTAGCGTGTCGCTAGGCCCAACGGACGAGTTTGAGTGGCTTGCCACGGCTCAGTATTGGGAAAATGTATTCAACTGGCAGAATACGTCCGATCAAAAGGAATTTGAGGGCCTGCGGGTCAATTTCGGCCATTTTGGCGACACCGACGTGGTTGACGGCGGGCCCCTCGAGAGAGCCGAAGCCTACATGAAGTTGATGAAGGAAGGAGATCGGCCAGGCCATAACGCTTTTGCGGACTCCGCATTCTTTGCGGAGGCGCTTTCCGACCCAATGGCGGTTCGCAGGCGCCTAAAAGCTCTCCTATCAACAAGGGCGAGTGGGGAGAATGCACCGCTTGCTGATAGGCTGATGTACGGTAGCGATTGGGAGATGCTGACCTATCTAGAAGATCCGTACTTCGAGTATTTGAACAAGTTTGTCGAGATTTTCGACGACTTGAACTCGAACTCCGACATTTCGAAAGGCGGCCGTCTGGCGGACAATTTTTTTGGGGAAAATGCGGCGAGGTACATGGGTCTGCGGCGCGGTGAACCCGCGAGACGTCGATTGGACAAATTCTATTCGAACAACCGCGTCAGCACGCCGCTGTGGATCCACAAACTCGACGGAGTTGTTGTAGCATCGCAGTAGCTGCACGCCTGTGGGCACCGAAGTCGAAAAGCGCTGTGCAAAGTGTTATTGCCAAGGTCCTTTACAAGACGCGTTCCACTGAACCGAGCCCTGCCAATTGTTAACCGTAACGTTGCCAAAGTCGCCTTCCACAATTTGCGTGTAGCCCCCTGACAGCGCCTCAGCGGAAAATGCACCGGGCAACCGTGTCGGGTTTGCGAAGCTTGCGGCAATCCCTCTCAAAAGCGCTTCCGTGTCGGATTGCGGATCCACAAACAGGCACCCAAGGATGTTAAGTTTGCTACCGAGAAAATCTACAGGTATTGCATAGCATGTCGTCATCAACTATCGAACCGGCGAGGTGGAAATCAAGGGGCCGATGACCAAGGAAGAGAAGGTCAAGTACGAAATGTATACGAAGGCAAAAGTTGAGTTCCAAGCCGAACTCGACGAGCTTGAACAGCTGCTGCGGGATGAGCCCGACTACGAGTATCGTAAACAGGTACTCGCGGACATCGAACACAACAAGAAGCTGCTCGAGATCGTGAGGAGGGTTATCCCGGATTGAGCAGCCAATGGCCGGAGGATGGAAGTTCAGCAGGTCAAGGCGCTATATGAGGTTGTTCGCACGCTCGCCGACGTTCTCGGCGTGGTCGCGCCGAGGGAGCGCACGGATCAGCCGTTCAACGGTTGCAACGTGTAATAAAGGCGGCTCTCCAGCAGCGAGCTTTGATTGAAGCGACAGTTCAAGAAGGCGAGTCGGGCAATCCTCTTGGCAGGCCCCGCGGCTCGCCGCTCGATCTTTCGTTGTCCGAACAGCCTACCCTTGGCGCCGCCAGACGAATCGCAAAAGAAGAAGATCAAAATCCGCGAAGGCGACACCGTCAAGGAAGTACCGGCATACGAGGCATTGGTGGACGCTATCTTCACTTATGGCATGAAGGGGAACGCTCGATACGGTGGGATGGCCCTCGATATAATCCGCACCGCCGAGCAGGCCCATGCGCGCCAGGCTCGAGCGCAGAACGAATATTGGCGCGATTACCAATCCGTAGCTCGAGACGCCATCGCTGAACTGAGGGCGAAAGGCGAGGCGGAGCCCGAGATTCTGCCGCCCCCGACGACATCGTGATCGATTGGGACAACGGACCTCGTTTCCTTGGGCCGGTCGATCAAGATGAGCTGAAAAAGTTCCTGGAAACGCAACGCCTCTGCGATGTGCTCTTGATGCAAGATGTTCTCGATCAGCGATCGGTCCCGCGGCTTGATCGCTCACCACTAAACGAGGCGGGAGGCGCACTCTGTTTGCCATGGCTCTCGACAATACCCTCCCACCAAGACTTCGGTTGAGCAATGCGGACATGTTTTCCAAGCACCGGCACTTCGACAGGATGACAAAGCGCGAGCTTCTGAAATCCCCCTATCGCGAATGGAGCAAGCTCGGCCGCAATGTGGCGCGAAGGTTTGTGTTCTGCGATCTGAGCAGAGCCAAAAAACACATGGAATTCCTGGCGGACATCGTAGGGTACGCTTCATCACGTGTCCTCGACGTGGAGGCGATTGCGCAAGGCGTTTTTAATGCAGACGCGCGTTCTTTCTTTGGACAGCACGGCATTACGATCGACGGGTTCTAAGTCATCGGCACCTCCATCCGTGAGCTTGACCGGGATGGTGAATGGCAGCGCCAACAAGGTGAAGAAGCCGGCGCTCAAAGAGGAGCGTCATGAAGTCCATTCTCGCAACGGTAGTTCAAATGTTTATTGGCCAGTTTTCTTCGCAAAGTAATTTCATAGCCGTGAGAATATTATCGGTAATATTGACACGTATATCTTGGGCTTCGAAATTTAGTGATATTTGCGCTTCCGATTCGCCCAATCCGGTACGCACCAAAACACCCCGCTCGATGCCGGCATTCGCAGCCGCTTCGATGTCGGACCATCGATCACCTACCAGGATCGATTTTCGCAGATTGAGACCGGCTTTCTTGGCTACGGCCGAAATCATCCCGGGGTTTGGTTTACGCCAGGGATGAGACGCCATCGAGAAAGGCGGCGGGGCATCTCGATGATACGCGCAGGCGGCAACGAAATCGACGTGGCAGCGGAAAATGTGGAGCTGCCTATAGAGCTCGGTTTGAACATCCGCAAAGTCTTTCCAAGTGTAGTGGCCGCGCCCTATACCCGACTGGTTGGTCACAATAACTATCGGAACACCCAAGCTGTTACCCAACTCGATAGCGCTGGCTGCTCCCTCAATCAGCCGAACTTGCTCGGGACGTCCCAGATAACCCGTATCCTCCAGAACCACGCCGTCGCGGTCAAGGAACAGCCCGGGCAAGCCGGTCCACGTGCGGCGCGTCAGGTCCTCCATCCAGAGGCCGACCCCGTCGCAAATACGCGCGTCGAGCTCGGGGTCAGGACCTTTGATCTGGTCGGAATGGTCTGAGGTCATCTGGCCCGATACAAGAAGCGAAGACGAAGGAAGCCTTCGAGCTTTCGAGCCTTCGCGACACGGTTGCAGGCCAGATGGATCACAAACGGCCGCGACCGGCGGCGGCGAGCCGCTCGCTCAATGGAGCCCCATCGATCTTCGCGTCTCTCTCTGCATCTCTTTGCCGTTTCAGGGGCCATTCCAATCACATTAATGGGGCCTGACCCTGGCTTTTTCTGACTGTATTAAACACACGGTCGGCTTCAGCTATTCCAAGAACTAGATGGTACAAAGTGCTCGCCGGCACGAAATCGATCTTAAGAGACCCATCAGGGCTGAAGTGATCGAGCCAGCCAGCAGCAAAAGGTTTTCCGAGAAAACGGCTTTCCAAAACAAGAACCAGCCGATCGACCAATTCGCGCATCGATCCCCGACCGGCCTCATGCTCGGCTGCAGCAGCCTTGATACCCTCGGCATGTGGCCAGACGCGATGTTCTCTATTGAATATGGTTGCGTCGTCTTGAACTTCGGCAGCAATCAAACCGTCGGCGAATCCCATAGCAAGCGCAGTACCGAGAAGCGCATCCGCGTATTTATCGACTCCATGTCCAGTATGGTGCCCGTACCTGCGCAGCAACCACACCCACTCGAAATGGTGCCCCGGTTCGAAGAGGTGTCCTCGATGGTCGGGTGCAGGCCGCCAATCCTCATCAAAGTGTTCAACCAATATCGCAGTGTGAGGCTGGAAAAACCGTGTGGTGAATAGCCTGAAGATTTCAGTCGCCCGCGCTAGGTATTGGTCGTTTCCCGTCACTTCGAACCAAGCGAGCGCCGCTTCGAACATATGCATATGAGGATTCTGGCGCCTGGTGCCGGCCTGGACGTCAATGCCGGAGGCAGATGAAGAGAGACGGCGGTCCAGAAAATCAAACGTCTGATCGGCAACGTCGCGATAACGCTGGGCGGCGCTAAGGCGGTATGCCCAGGCCAGTCCGTAGAGCGCAAACGCCTGAGTGTAAGCGTCGCGCCTAGCATCCACAACGGCGCCGTCGCAACTCACCGAGAAGACCCAGCCCGGTTCGTTGTCCGAGGCCCAATGCAGCCTGATCATGTTGTCGGCTGCGACTATCGCGAGTTCCGCTCCCTCGGGGAGCCAGCCCAACAAAGCCGCATGGGCGAACGCATAGATTTGGCGCCCCTGGACCATCGTCCGACGCGGCGCGGCCAGAATCGGGGCGCCCGTGAAATCAAGCCGTTCATGAAACGCATTGGCTCGGCGATCGAAGCCGGCCTCTGCCCAAAAGGGCAGAGCCGTGTCGACACACCAGAACCTGATACGATCAAACGACCATGTCGTACCGAGGTCGTCTCCGGACTTGAGGTCTATTACAGGCGCCTCCATCAGCCGAGCGCTGTCACCGTCAGTCTCGTCAACGCTTGCGTGATGTCGACTAGAAAATTGCATATATCAGAGGAGCAACCGCGGATCCTTGAGCCAGGACCAGCAGGCCGCCCAGCGCCAGCGTAACGAGCACCACCGGCAACATCCAAAGCTTCTTATTCTCGACCATAAATGAGAGCAGTTCCCGCAAGACCGTCATTTGGATCGCGTCCTATCTGTATTGCCGTTAATTCCCATAAAAACCCGGCGAATTGCAATAGACGGCAAACCGTCAAGCTAGGTTAGAACCTGTCGCAGGATCTCGGCGGTACGTTCGGAAACGTGGGGAAGTTTGTCAATCAACCTGCCTGGTTCGAATGACGGCAGTAGCCGTCTCTGCTCACCACGTAGCGCAACCAATGCCTTCGTCAGCTCTCTATTATAATCTGAGGGGATTCGACGCGTCACGTCATTTTGGGTCTGCCGGCAGTCCGAAAGATCTGCCGGCAGGGCACTACGTCGGAGTTCATGCTCGATTGTCCGACGAGCGGCGGTGTTTGTGCCGATCAGGTCAATGTCCAACAGAATGTCGCTGGCAATGCATGCCTGAACGCTGGAGGCAATCCAGATAGTTATGTAGGCGGTAAAGCAGTCAATGTCGCGGAACGCGGCTTGCTTGCCGCGGTTCCAATTGCTGACAAGTTCATTAAATCCGGATACGTGAGAAAAGGACCCAGGGCGACGCTTTTCAATGCAATAAGCCGTGAGGAGCGTACGGTTCTTGAAATAGGGGTGTTTGCCGAACGAGACCCACTGATCCCAAGGGTTTCGAATTTGCGCGACGTGTAACCCCGAAAAATTTGCTTTGATCCAGAGGGATCTCATCTGGCTTCTACAAAAGCACAAAGCGGGTCTGTGCCCTGAGGCGGCCGCGCCGGATATCAGGCCAGATAGGTAGTTCCGGAGGGGGATGTCTTTCTCATCCGCATCGAGCAAATACCGTTCATACGAAATGCTTCTGTCAAATTGCAGTCGGTCGGAGGCGATCAGGTCACGATATTCATAGAAGTAGTGCTTACCGACGGTTGGATGGTTGTCGCCGTCGAAAGCACGCGCCGCGGCGGTGTCGAGCCTCTGTGGTGTCCAGAGCGGGAGTTCTTCGTTCAGCGGTTCGTAGTAGGCGACAAAGCGACTATCATCCCGGAACTTCGCCCATAGCCATGTGCTGCCTGATCTGAACCACGAATGTACGAAAACCGTCATGGCTCAGACTTCAACGCGGATAGGCGGCCGTCAGAGTCGAGAGTATGCACAGCCATGATCTAGTCTTTGTCCGATCCGATCGCATCTCCGTTCCTCCGGCCCCGAGCCGCAGATTGCCAATGGCGTCGGAGACCAAAGCAAAGCTTATTGCCTCGCTTGCGCCACGCTGGACCAAGCCGCCTTGAATCCGGACAGGTCGAACTGCAATTGCACAGTTTTGCCGTCTATCCCTTGCCAGGTGGTGTGGAGCGCCTGCCCGGATAGCATAGTTTTCAACAATGAGGCGGAAACTTCGAAAGTTGAACGACAGCCTTGGCGGCTGCAATGGTCAAATCGCAGAAGAGTCTCGGGGTTTCCATCGACGCGCACCGATAGCCCCGCGCTCAGCTTGGTGTTGAGGGGAATGGTGATGGTTCCTGCGGGCTGACGGTCGGGACCTGGAATGCCAAACGATGCAACCATTATGACCTCACGCCCAACCGTGACATTCTGCTGTACAATGCACTGTTCAGCTTCGCTGCCAGCGGGGCCTTGGCACTGTCTGGTCCACGGAGCTGCCAGCGCCGAGTTAGTCAGTGCGGCAAGAACCCCTATCGCGATGGCGCCGATTTGCGCGATCGCCGCCGCCCGCCTTCTATCCCCCATTTCGCTCTGCATAATACCTCCGTGTGTTGCCCCGTCCGGATCTTGGTTCGATCCGCGATCCCACTAATTGTTCGACTTTAGCATTCCCGGCCAAGAACGGCCAATCCGTCTTGCGCATTGCCTCGCCGACACAAACCTGGCGCCAAATTCGGCGCAACTAGGACCAAGTGACCTTGGTCGTGATCGTTTGCTCGATCCTGTAATTACTGCCCGGAGCGTCCCTTGAAACGACCAGCAGATCGACTTGCGCCGACTTTGACCCTGCCGTTTGGTCGGCAGCGGTGGTCGACAGTCTGTACAGCTTCTCGCGCTCTTGAAGCGTCAATTCCTTTGCGAACTGCCGCATCAACGCATTCTTCGATACCCTGTACAAAGTTCCTATCAGGTGACTTCTGGATATGTTCATCCGATGAAATCTTGTTCTTTCATCGTCGGAATGCTGTATCCCCTCCTTGACCAGATGTTCGGGGAGCAAAACGGTCCGGTGCCCGTGGAACTGGAGCCGATCGTAGAGGTCGAGGTCCCCGCCTGCCCCCCAGCCCTCCAGCATATGATCATAGCCTCCCAAGTCGACGAATGTTGCTCGCGGCACCACCAAAAGGCCGGCAAAACGATTCGAGGACTGGCCTGGCTTGTCGTCCCGGTGCAGATTCAGTTCGGTGGCGTCGGCCATTCTGCCGAAAGCTCCCGGCCCAATGTGCGCGATAACCCAGTCGGCAAACTCATTTGACAGGATTACGTCGGCGTCAACGAACGCAATCAGCTCGGATTGCGCCAGCGTAGCTCCGATGTTGCGGGCTTCCCAATTGTTGAAGTATTTCCTGTTGTCGACTCTTATCACTTTTGCACCTGGATATTGCCTGGAAACATAATCGCAGGTCCGCTCCGGACAATCATAGTCGACAACAATCACGTCTGAGTTCTTCTGACTCAAGAACGAAGGCAGGCTCTGCTTCAAATGGGTTAGCCGGTTTTTACAGACAGTAATGATCGCAAGGCGAGACATGCATTCCATCTCAGATCGCTGGCTCGAATTCGCGTCCAGACGCATGATCGACCGTGCGATCCGACGAGTCGAATAAGGGGAGTTTAGCGCACAACCGAGCGGTCATGAAGTCTTCCAAATATCAGTCGCCAACGCGAAATCGCAATCAGCTTTTCCACCGCCAACCGCAAGCCCGCCGCGGTGGAGTAGCGTCCGCAGCGACATCACGGATCCACGGCACCGTCATCCTGGGCGAAACGGTACGGGGCAAAATGCCGCCAGATGCCCGCTGCCATGTCACCAACTTGGGCGTTGACTTGCCCGCGCCCCCCGGCCATGAGTGCAGCATGCGGAAGGGCCTTCTTCTCAAATCCGGGGTGGTGCTGGGAGCTACGTTGCTTGCGCTCGCGCTCGCAGAACTCGCCGTAAGATTTGCGACCATTTACCCGAATACGTTGGCATCGAACCGGGTCCCCGATGAGAATGTCGGGTTTCGCGCTTCTCAGAAAATCCCCCAGATCGATTCCTTTGGTTATCGAAATCCGCCGAACACGGGCCGCGCATTCATCGCTATCGGCGACTCACAGACATTCGGCTTCGGCGTCAGTTCGGAGGAGTCCTGGCCGGCCCGACTGGGCCAAATGACCGGTAAGACCGTCTACAATTTTGGGATGGGCGGGTATGGCCTGTTGAGCTATCACGCGGTCCTGAACCTTAGTCGGGACTCCGAGACCCGGGCCGCGATTGTTGCCCTTTATCCGGTGAACGATTTCGAGCTGTTTTATGCATCGGATGCGGATTGCCTGATCCTGGAGAATCCGAGTCCGTTCTGGCTGGAGCAGAGGCGCAGCCTCGGTTTGCAGTGGCCGGCCTATCCGGTTGGATGCCTGCACAACGATTACGACGTCCAGGCCGGGCTCTATGACAGGCTGACGCAACGCGTCGCGTTGCTGGCGCTTGCGGATGACGTCGCAACGAGGCTCACAGTTCTTCTGGGAGGTACGCCGAAGGGCAAGTTTCCCAGTTGGAGCAGCCAGGGCGACGTGCTGAAATTTCCAGACAGCAAAGATGTCATAAGTCTGAACAGGCTCGAGAAGCATAGTCGCAGCGTCGATTTGCAAGTTCCGGAGGTGGCGGCGATGTGGAGGGATCTTCCCATTCTCCTATCGTCCTGGAAAGGGCTCTCCAAAGAAGGCGTCAACGTCGGGATCACGGTCATTCCGTCGCGTGAGCGGGTGCTATTCGAATATTACAGTAGGCAAAACAGGCTTCCGGAACTTGATTCGAGATTTGTGACGCACGTGCAAAAGCAGGTGTCGTTAGAACAGGAAATCAGGCGAGTCCTTGAGGAGGCGGGGATTTCCTTTGTTTTCGCGCTGGAAGATGTATACCAGGCCTACGTTTACGGGTTGAAGAACAATATCCCAACTTATCCGCCTTTCGAGGAGGGCCATCCTCTAAAGCTGGGCTATGCAGCGTATGCTGCCGCGGGGCGAAGGCTTCTCGTCAAGATGGGTATCCAGTAGCAGCGCATTTAGTCGATAGCACGAAGAGTGAAACTCGAGGGGAGTTCCGAAAAGGGCGGGGACGTGTGAGTGGCTGACACGATAATACTCGGCATTTCTGCGTATTTCCACGACAGCGCGGCTGCGCTGATCCGCAACGGCGAAATTGTAGCTGCTGCTTCTGAGGAGCGATTCTCACGCGAGAAGGGAGACAGCGCGTTTCCATCGCAATCGGTAGCTTACTGCCTCAAAGAAGCTGGCATAGCTATCGACGATCTGTTTGCGATTGGCTTCTACGATAAGCCCGTTTTGAAGTTCGACAGAATTCTGTCCACCTATTTGTCGATTGCCCCGCGAGGCTTTACCCAGTTTCGCAAATCGGGGCCGATCTGGCTCGCGGAAAAGCTTTGGATCGAGACCAACATCCGCAAGGAACTCGGCGGGTACAAGGGGTCGATGTACTTTTCGGAACACCATGAATCCCACGCCGCGAGTGCGTTCTATCCGTCGCCCTTCCAGGAAGCCGCGATACTGACGATCGATGGCGTGGGTGAGTGGGCGACGTCTTCTCAAGCACTGGGCCGCGGCGCTGAGATCGAGATCATAAAGGAAATGCGGTGGCCCGATTCGCTCGGCCTTCTTTACTCGGCCTTTACGTACTACACGGGCTTCAAAGTGAATTCGGGTGAGTACAAGGTCATGGGGTTGGCGCCATACGGTACGCCACGGTTCGTGCAAACGATCTACGACAATCTGGTCGACCTGAAGGACGATGGCTCGTTTGCCCTTAACCAGGACTATTTCGACTACCTCGGAGGTCTGACGATGACTAACGAGAACTTCGACAGATTGTTCGGAGGGCCGCCGCGAGTCCCGGAATCGCAACTGACGCAAAAGGAAATGGATCTCGCCCGTTCAGTTCAAGACGTGTGCGAAGAAATCATGCTGCGTATGGCGCGGTCGCTGCATGCCGAGACCGGCCAGAAGAATCTCTGCCTGGCAGGCGGCGTCGCACTGAACTGTGTGGGCAACGGTCGGATCCTTCGGGAAGGACCGTTTGAAGATATCTGGATCCAGCCTGCTGCAGGGGACGCCGGCGGATCGCTCGGCGTCGCTCAGCTGATCTGGCATCGGGAATGCAAGGCGCCGCGCCAGGCCGACGGCCGCAAGGATTCAATGAAGGGTGCCTATCTGGGACCGTCTTTCACCGACGACGAAATAGAATCATATCTCAAGCGCGTGGGGGCAATCTACACGAAGGTGGAGCGCGATCACCTGTTGCGGGAAACCGCGAAGATGCTAGCCGAGGGGAAGATCGTCGGCTGGTTCAACGGTCGCATGGAATTCGGCCCCAGGGCCCTTGGTTCGCGATCTATCCTCGGCGATCCGCGAAATTCGACGATGCAAGCCGAGATGAACATCAAGATCAAGTTCAGAGAAGGTTTTCGCCCATTCGCCCCAAGCGTGCTGAGTGAACGCGCAGCCGACTACTTCGACCTCGACAGGGACTCGCCGTATATGCTGATCGTGGCGCCCGTTAAAGAAGAGCGACGGATCCCCAAGGCCCCGGAAACTGCGGAACTCTGGGGCATAGATCAACTCAATGTTGTGCGATCCGATATTCCTGCCGTGACGCATATCGACTATTCAGCGCGCGTGCAAACGGTCAGCAGAGACGCAAATCGGGATTATTACGACCTGATCTCCGAATTCGATCGGCTGACCGGCTGTCCGGTGCTTGTTAACACCTCCTTCAACGTCCGAGGTGAGCCGATCGTCTGCACTCCCCAGGAGGCTTATACATGCTTCATGCGGACCCATATCGATACGTTGGTCATAGGCCCCTTCTTACTCCACAAGGGAGAGCAAGAGAAATTTGTCGAAGCTGAGGATTGGCGGTGGCGGTACCAACTAGATTGAGCCCGAAGCAACAAGGGCGCAAGTTCGCATTTACTCTCGGCATTGCCTTGCTTGTTCTCGGCGGTCTCTCGTTCTGGCGTGGGCACGATGTCGTGCCCTTCGTGCTTCTCTTGCCGGGTGGGCTGCTTTTGCTCGCCGGACTGGTGGCGCCGGCGCATCTCGGCCCTATTGAGCGCCGTTGGATGGCGTTTGGTCATCTGCTTTCGCGTTTTGTGTCGCCTATCGTGTTGGCAATAATCTATTTTGGCGTCCTGACGCCCTTCGGTTTTGCCATGCGAATTTTTGGCAAGCGTCCATTGACGGAGCATCGCCAGGCAGCGACGACCTGGACCGTCCGAACGACGAAGCGCCAGAGCGATCTGAAACGTCAATATTAGGCGCGCGGGATTGCGTCGTCTGTGCGCTTCAAACATTCCCCGTGGCATTGCGAAAGCACACCCCTTGGTGCGTCAACGCAAATCGCTCGAAATTGGGTTGGTGCACTGTGGCTGGCGGGCCACACTCGCTGAAATTCTAAAAGCCCACGGCAAGGCCGGTTAAGGAATCCGCGTTGACCTTAGCCGCCCAAAAGGAGCGCGCCGCCTAACTGGGTGGCCGCTTCCTGCAGAGGTCTTCCTTGGCAAAGACAATGCCCTCTCGTCGCCAAGAACGCTCGTCAATTGACATCCGGCGCAGTAAATCCGCTATCGCTTCTTGAGTATAGAAGATCGCTCGGGGGATGCGCCTGTACTCTCCTAACGACTTGTTTTCTCGTTACAGTTTTGATGATCGCCCTATTTTGCGGCCGCCGTCGTCCGACGGTTTTTCGACCTCGGCCGGAGACTGGAACGAGTTTCCCGCAACATGCGTTGGGACTACCGATGGACGGAAGTTCGCGGCGACCCGCCGCCGGCGCAGCCCGTCCGAATGGCCACTGCGCAGTCAGTCGGCAAATGAGGTCCTCTGCCTCTCCCTTAACTTTTGTTCAAAGTCGTTCGCTGTATTTTCGATGCGACCCGCTAGACAAGGTTGTGGCGGCATGCGTATGAAAGTGACCTAGCGGAATCGTCATTCGTCCGCTTCGGGCCAATTTTTGTGGCCAGGGGAATTGCAGTGCATTCAGGACGTATTCTGGACTTGGCGCTTTTGGCGCCGCTGAAGGGGAAATAGCGGAATGAACTCTCAAAACAAATTCCGTAACCGGTTGCGCAAGGGCATTTCGATCCTGGCGCTGGTGGCAGCGTTCCCCCAAGCGGTCGGGGCCCAGAACATAGTCGTCAACCAGAACGAGACCGCGGGTCTCTCATTCGGCGACATAGACAGCTTCGACAATCCCGGCTTCAACGTTACGAATTTCGGCGGTGCCGTCGGCGTTGAGACCGACAACGTCTTTGGAGATTTCACGAACTCCGGCAAGATCGCGGCCGACACCTATGGCGTGCTCATCAACGGCAACGTCAGCGGCGATTTCACCAACGAGGCTGGCGGCAACATCACTGGCCAATACGGCGTCTTCGTCGATGGTGACGTCGACGGCAACTTTACAAACGCCGGCAAAATTTACGGCAACAACTATTATGGCGTGTTCATCAACGGCGATCTGAATGGCGACTTCACCAACACATCGACCGGCAACATTACAGGGAATTTCTATTACGGCGTCGGCATCTACGGGGAGCTGAACGGCAATTTCACCAACAATGGTAATATCACCGGCGAGTACTATGGCGTTTTCTTCGGCGATGACGTCACCGGCAACTTCACCAACACCGGGAACATCAGGGACACCGGTGACCTCTATGGCGTCTGGTTCGATGGCAATTTCACCGGCGACTTCAACAACAGCGGCAACATAACGAGCGGCAACTACGGCGTCCTCTTTGAAGAGAATGTGACCGGCAATTTCGACAACAGCGGAAATATCACCGGCGGATCCTATGGCGTATATGTCTATGGAAACATGGCCGGCGATTTCACCAACAGCGGCAAGATCGAGGGCACCGACTATTACGGCGTTTTCCTGTACGAAGGACTTAACGGTAACTTCACCAACACAGCGACGGGTAACATTACGGGCGGCTACTATGGCGTCGTGATCGACGACGACATGACAGGCAACTTCGTCAATGATGGCGTCATCAACGGCCACAACTATTACGGCGTCTACATCTACGGCAACCTCACCGGCAATTTCACCAACACCGGTGACATTACGGGCGGCTACTACGGCGTCCGTATCTACGGGAACATGACCGGCGACTTCGCCAACAGCGGCAGCATCACGGGTCACGGCTATTATGGCGTCTCGATCTACGAGAACCTGAATGGGAACTTCACCAACAACGCAGGCGGCGATATCAGAGGCGGCTACTACGGCGTTCACATCGGCGACAATCTGACCGGCGATTTCACCAACGGTGGTGATATCACTGGCGACACTTATTATGGCGTCTACGTCGGCGACAACATGACCGGTAATTTCGCCAACACGGGAAATATCACTGGCGATAACTATGGCGTTTACGTCTACGGCAACCTTACCGGCAATTTCACGAATAGTGGCAATATAACCGGTCGAGATTACTATGGTGTCTCGATTGGTGAAAATTTGGCCGGAGACTTTACGAATGAAGGCAATATTACCGGCGGTAGCTATGGCGTAATGATCTATGGCAATCTGGCCGGAAACTTTACAAATAGCGGTAACATAGACGGAGGTGATTTGTACGGCGTGTTCATCTACTACAACGTCACAGGAAACGTGACGAATAGTGGAAATATCACGTCCGCAAACTACGGCTTTTTCACTGACTATGACGTGTACGGAGACTTTACCAACACGGCTACAGGCAACATAACCGGTTCCTCGTACGGCGTTTTCATCAGCGGCAACGTCGGAGGCGATTTCACAAATGACGGTATAATCGGTGGTGGCGAATATGGCGTAGCTATCGTTGGTAACGTCGGCGGGGACTTTACTAACTCCGGCGACATAAACGGCGGAGCCTATGGCGTCTTCATTTACGACACGCTGAGCGGCAATTTCACCAACTCGGGTAACATCACCGCTTTTGGTGGATCCAGCTATGACGAATACGGCGTGTACATCGGTGGTGAGTTTGCTGCGAACTTCACCAACTCGGGCTCCATAAATACCGATGTCACCTATGGTGTCATGTTCGCGGACAACGTCACAGGAGATTTCACGAATTCGGGCGACATTACTGCACGCTCTTACGGCGTGTTTGTATATGGAAACATGAGTGGTGACTTCGCGAATTCGGGTGAAATATCCGCATCAGACAGTTCTTATGGCGTCGCCATATACGGCAATCTGACCGGCGACTTCATCAACATGGGCTTGATCGATGGAACCGACCCCGACGGGATCAACTCGTTTGCCAACAACTTCACCGGCAATCTGACGACCCCGGTCAACCAAGGTCTGAGAGTGGCCGGCACCGCCGATATCAGCGGCAAGACCGTAACTGCCTATGTCGACAAGTTCTACGCCGACGGCACGACCTGGACCGCGCTGACGGCCGGCACCCTGACATCGGACGGTGGCAGCCAGAGCGTCGTGGACACCTCGGCTCTGCTCGACGTGTCGGTTTTGACCCTCGACGCGACCGACCTTGTCCTGACCGTGGATGCCAACGACATCAACGATGTAGTGAGCTCCGGTTCGGTGCCTGGCCTTGGCCTTCTGCAGCTCGCAGCCAGCTTCATCGCGACGCTTGAGGGCGGCGGTTCACTGTCGCCTGCGGAGCAGCTCCTTGTGGACGCTCTCTATGAAGCGAGCACCGGAAAGGAAGTCGCCGGCGTGATCGCGGACTTCAGCCCGTCCGGAAACAGGGGAGCGCTGTCCGGCGCCTATGCGGCGAATCAGATGTTCGTGGATCAGCTCTCGCTGCGGTTGGGCGGCGGCGGAGGCACGGGCGGTTTTGGCGGCGGCGGCGCCGACTATGTCGAGCCGCTGGCTCCGGCGGCTGCCGGTTTCAAGAGAGCATGGCTGCAGGGCCTCGGCGGTGTGTCTGACGTTTCCAGCGACGGCGCCGTTGCCGGCTTCGACACCGATACATGGGGCCTGGCAGTCGGTGCGGAAATCGACAATGGAGCAGGGATGCTCCTTGGCGCTGCCTTCGCAGTCACCAGGACCGATTTCGACGGCGACTCCGCGTCGGGCAATGTCACCAGCTACATGCCCGCCATGTACGGTAAGTATCGGCCGGACATGCAAAAAGGCTTGTACTTCTCCGGTATTCTGTCCGGGCAGTGGAACGAGATCGATCAGGACCGCTTCAATTCGGCAGCCGACGAGACGCTCAGGGCCGACTACTCAGGTTCGCAGGTCATGTTGCGTGGCGAAGCTGGCTACGATTTCTACATGAACTCCGCGACGGTGACGCCGTTTGTTGCCGGTACCTTCGGCAACATACGTACCGACGGCTATGACGAGAGTGGTGGATTGAGCGCCTTGTCGGTGGAGGATGCGAGTGACGCGTATGGTCTTCTGGAAGTTGGCTCGCGATTTGGGATTACCAGCGGCTCTCTGGGCTTGGATGGTATCGTTGGGTGGCGCGAGGATTTTGGCAGTCTGGACACAAGTGTCGTAGCCAGCCTGCCTGCCAGCACCAGCTTCACGTCAGTCTACGAGCTTAATGTCAGCGGGCTGTTCGGAGGCGTCAGCGCTTCGTTTACGACCGCCAGCGACTTCGAGTTCAGGGCAGGTGTCAGTGGCATCATCGGCGATGACTATTCCAGCATCGGCGGTTCGGTCACGATCGGAAAGAAGTTCTGATCCCTGGCCTCTTGGGAAAAGCCCCAGCCTTTGGCTGGGGCTTTTTTGTTTGCGCTGGCCGGGTTTCATTATCTGCAGACTTCTGTCCCGCAGTTGCTGACGGGCACCTACTCCAGGACTGTTGGGGTCGAATGCATCGCGGTCGTTAAAGCCGGCTGTTTCAAGAGCATGCGGCAACAACGAGGGGCGGTGGAGTGTGGGATTAGCGTGACCTGAAGAGGCTCTTTCATGAAAGATTGGGGCGCTGCATTCAGCGAATTCGAGCAGCATGTTTGGCACGGGCAGAATTCCGCCGCCCTGTCCACGCTGCTAAAGATCCTGTCCTCGTTGTCCGGCAGCGGTGGACAGTTGCCAAAAGCGCGCGACCTTCAACTCAGCGGCGCGTTCTCCGACCTGTGGCGGGAGGAGGCTGCAACGAGACTTTCCGCGGCGATTGCGGAATTGCTTTCGCGCCCGGACTGCCAGTTCGACGCCAGAACATTTCAGCGCTTGGTGGTTCACCATCGCTGGCTCCATGTCATCTTTAATGCAAGTTCCTTCGGAAGCAGCGATTTCGTCCTGACGCGGCTCGCTATACAGCCCTCGAACGATTTTATCGCCAAGGCGTCCATGCACGGCCTGTTCAAGATGTGCCTGCTCTACGGCGCTGAATCTTCGATGCCTATGGACTTCAGCGCATTGTTTCGGCGCTCGCCTTGGCTCGCGTGCTCCCTGGCAATTGGCATCCTGTCCAATCGCCTGCTCGCGACACCCGCAGCACATGTAAAGAGGGAGGTGCTTCTACGCTGGATCACCGAAGCGCTCGACAAGCTGGATAGTCCGACTGGGTTACCCGTCGAAATATTTGTCGATTTGTGGATGCACTGCAGCTACGGCCTGGAACGGGACAAGCACGACCTGAAGCGCCCGCTCAACAGACTTATTCGCCGGCAGATGAAAGAGTCCGGTGTCCCCGAGTTGGAAATCGTGAACGGCGCGTCGCGGCCAACCGTCTTCGTCATGCTCGAGTGGTTCCACAAGCGCCACTCCATCATGCGCACCCATTCGATTTCGATGCGGGCCCTGCGCGAGAATTATCGGCTCGTCGGGTTCGGACCCAAAGGCATGGTCGATGCGGAGGGCAAGGCTGTATTCGACGAGTTCCACGAATACGGACAGTATTCGACAGACCTCGGTTTCATCAGGCCGATCCTGAAACAGGTCGCCGAACAAAGGCCGGTCGCGGTGTACTATCCTTCGGTCGGGATGGCGCTACACAGTCTCTATCTGGTCAATCTCCGCCTGGCTCCAACGCAGATCATTGCCCTTGGCCATCCTGCAACGACCCACTCCGACAAGATCGACTACGTGCTTGTCGAGGAAGACTATATTGGAGACGCCTCTCTTTTCAGCGAAAAGGTCGTTCCCGTGCCGAAGAACGCGTTGCCATATTTCCGGCCTTCTGTCCGCCTGCCTGACGCGGATCCGAAACTGCGCGGAAGCGTCAGGATCGCCGTGCCGGTCGCAGTCATGAAGCTCAATCCCCGTTTTCTCGAGGCGTGCCGTACGATTCAGAACGCTGCCCGGAACGAAGTGACGTTCCATTTCATGCTTGGAGGTGCGCCCGACCTGGTTCATTCTCACGCCAAAAAAGCCATAGGCCTGCAAGTTCCGGGAGCGGTCGTGCACAGAACCTCTGAATATCCACGCTACATGGCCAACATTGCCGCATGCGATATGTTCGCCAACCCATTTCCTTTCGGTAACACAAATGGAATCGTGGATACCGTATTTTGTGGGTTGCCTGGAATTTGCCTGACTGGCGACGAGGTACACTCCCACATTGACGAAGGAATGTTCCGTCGGATGGGCTTTCCCGACTGGACCATCGCGTCGACAGTCGAGGAATACATCGGTGCCGCACTGCGGCTGATCGACGAATCAGAACTCCGGCGAGAGTGGTCGGATCGCATCAGGCGAGAGCGGCCGGACGAGATACTCTACAAAGGCAATCCGTCGGCGTTCTCTGACGTATTCAAGACCCTCGTGTAGCGATCAGTTACGACGACACAACAAATGACAAATCCAAAGCTCGATGCGAAGTCAGCCACCCAGAAGTTCGGGGACAGGAGCACCGCGGCGGCGCTCGAAATCATCGATCTGATTGCGCGGGAGCGCTTTGACGACGCCGCAAGAATGTTCCAGGAGTCAGGGCTCCTTTCGTCGCTTTCGGATGCCAAGTCGGGCGGTGCAGCCGCCAGATCGATGCGGATTTCGCCAAACCAAATCTTGCTGTTGCAGGCCCTCGCCAGATATCGCTCGACCCAAGTCGGGGCGCCCGACCGTCTGCTAGCGACGGCTGAGCTGGAACTCCAGTCCGCTCGACCTGCCAAAGCGATTGACGCGTTGCGTGCCTTCCTCACGCTCGCACCGGGACACGTTGGGGGTTGGCTGAAGCTGGCCAGGTCGCTAAGGTCCGTCGGACGGACAAACGATGCAGTCGCCGCCCTGGAAAAAGCTTCCGCACTCGCCCCGACCATCGGCAAAGTGCATACGGAAGTCGGCCAGATCTATCTCGACCTGAATGAAACCGAACGGGCGATCCGGTCCTTTCGAACGGCCATCTCTTTTGACAAAAGGGATTTTGCAGCGCTTTTCAGCTTGGCGAATTGCCAGAAATCGCTCGGCAGACCTCAGGATTCAATCGCCACCTTCTCGCTCGCCCTCGAAGTCAATCCCACTCACGTTGAAGCGCTGAACAACCGGGGCGCAGCGCTACAGGTTGTCGATCGCGACGCCGAAGCGTTGCGTGATTTCGATGCCGCAATACGGTTGGATCGCAGGCATCTTTTTGCATGGATCAACAAGGGCGTCTCCCACTACAAACTCGCGCAGTTGGAGCAGAGCCTGGCCGCCTTTGAAACTGCGTTTGCGCTCAACCCTGCGATGTCCGAGATATTCCACAACTACGGACTGACGCTTATGAAACTTGAGCGTCACCAAGATGCTATCCCGTACTTTGAAACAGCGACACTACTTGCGCCAGAGAAGCAACAGGGGTTGCTTTCGAAAGGCAATGCGTTGCACGCGTTGCGCCGCTATTCCGAAGCCGTTGCAGTGTTCCGGCAGTCTATCGAGCGACATCCAAGCTCTACCGATGCTTACGTGAACATGGCCGGCTCCCTCCAGGAACTCGCCAGACATAGTGAGGCAATCGAAATTCTGGAAGAATCGCTAACGGTACGGCCCGGCTATTCGGAAGCGCTCTGGAACAAGGCCAACTCGATGCTTGCATTTGGCCCGTCTGAGGCGGCTTGGACCGCTTATGAGCATCGCCTTCATATATCTGTGGGCAAGCAACTTAGCGACTATGGCCTCCCGTTGCTGGGTAGTGAGCGTCCCCAGGGAAAGAGGCTGCTCGTTCAATGGGAACAGCGCTTTGGTGACGTGATCCAAATGTTGCGCTATGTGGACGGTTTGGCCCCGCTCTGCGACACCTATTGGCAAGTCGCTGAACCGCTGATCGAACTGGTCGAGGCCAGCTTTCCCGGTATCAAGATGTGCGGAGTTGGAGAGTGTCCGCCTGGCACCGATGCCCGCACTCCATACACAAGCTTGCCACTGACGATGCGAACCTATTCCAATGCTTCCATTCCGAACAAAGTCCCTTACCTGAGGCCTTCAAAGTCGGCGATTGCTAGGTGGAAGGGACGGTCGGAGCTACGCAAAAGGCGCGTGGGCATAACTTGGCGAGGCAACCCCAACCCACCGGGGCGCTCGGTGCCAATCGAAGACATCATTCCCCTCCTAGAACAGTTCGGCGATCAAATCTTATCGCTTCAAATGGATGTGACGACAGATGAAGCCCGGACGCTCGAGCGTTTCGCCGTCCCCGACATCGGTCGAGAACTCAAGACCTTTGATGAAAGTGCAGGCCTTCTCACTCACCTGGATTTGATTGTCTCGATCGATACGGCGGTTGCCCACCTTTCTGGCGCACTTGGCATCAAGACCTGGATATTGCTCAAATTTGGGTCTGACTGGCGCTGGCTGCTGGAGAGGAGCGATAGTCCCTGGTATCCGTCGGCTACGCTTTACAGGCAAAAAGCCGTCGGGGAATGGCAGGACGTTGTGGCGAGGGTTTCCAGCGATCTTGGTTCCCTACTCGATCGTTGAGCCAACACCGCCGGCCAGCGCGCCACTGAGGCCGATCTCATTCACCAGCTTCATCAAGTGGGAAAAATCAGCGGGACGAATCGCTCATCTGCGGCAAGGAACCTTCGCTTCATTCGGTGGCCAAACAATTTGATACGCCCGATCTGCGGCAATGTCAGTCTGACGCCGGACCAGACACGATGCCAAGTCTCATCGAGATGATGTGGACCGTTGCGCTCAGCCAGTTCGTCCAAATACCGCTTTATTGCGTTTACCGCCCAAGCCGAGTGACCAGCCGTAACATTGTCCGCTGCGTTGTGGACGTCCACGAACAATGTCGGGTACCGAAACTTCCGCAACGTGTCGCGAGCTTCCATGTAAGGCGCTCCCACGCCTGCCAGTTCGACGGCAAGGTTCAGGCCAAGAATCTCTGGCATGAAATGCCGCGGAAAGCATGAAATTGCGAGCCAGAGCGCAGGCACTTCGAACGACTCCGCATCGAGTCTATCCCACTCAATGAATTCCCGTGATGCAATCGACGGCGCGCTTATGCCCATCGCATGGAGAAGGTCGCGATAAATATTGGCGTGGTGTTCGAGTGCGTTCCCTTCGCCGATCTCCTCCACAAAAACATGGAAGAGCATCCGTCCCACGGTCGTGTGGATGATGGCGGGCGAGGCCATGCCTTGTAGCCAACCGCCGTCAATCAGAATGAGCGGAGCCAGTTGAACGGTTGCTTCGATGAAGGCATCCTTCGGGACCTCCGGACGCTCGGAAGGCTGACGATAGGAATCGACTTGGCTGCGGTGCTTTTCCTCCACCCAGCGATCGAGCGCGGCAGGGTCGTAGCGGCGCGACGGAATAGGGCGTTCGCCCTTCCAGATGGAAGCCATGGAGCGCTCGAGGCGATCGCGCGCAAACTGTTCGGCTACAGGCAGTATTTCCGGGTAGAACTCGACGTTCACCAGGTGATGGTAGAGTTCCCGTACGCTGCAATTCCCGAAAATTGCCTTGCTGCGCTGGCGAATATCGTTCGCCTGCCAAACGCGGCCTTCGACAGTCTTGGTTGCGCGAACCTCAGGTTTCATCTCCGGCTCTGAACCCGCGAGTTCGGCCTTGACGCCGCCGGCAGGCATATTCCGCCCCTCCCGCGGGGGGAGGCTGTTGATCCATTCCCGTATCGTCTGCTGTTCTAGTGGATTGAACACTCCCAACATCGGTCCGCCAAATCCCAACAAGCGATTGAGCAGCGGACTTTTGTCAGGCTGGCCTGGCCTCACCCATGGCGAATTGGCAAGCGCGTTTAGAAGTTTGGGCCCATCAAATTTTTCCGTGTTGAGGAAATCGTCAATCAGCCGGTCGCCGAGCGGTCGCTTGCCATGATAGCCCCGCGCGTGAGCCGCCTTTCGCCACATGAGATTGATCATCTCCTGGCGTGGGTCCGGCGGGCCCGATGGCGCCGATTGTGTAGTAGCCGAGAACCACTCCTCCCAAAGCCGGAATGCAGTTTCCGCCCCCGCCACCAATCTTGCCCAGACCTCGGCCTCCTGGGCTGGCTCCGTTTCCTCCATCAGCGCCTCGGCGGCACCAAAGGCCATATTCACGCCCCGCTGCAGATATTCAGGTTCGTTGAGGCCTCCGTCCAACTTAGGCAGATCGAACGCATTGCAAAAATCCGAGATCAGTTGCAGCCCAAACGATGGGATTCGCAGGAAATTCCAAGCCAGATTAGCCCCGATGATCTCGGGTGCTCGCGTTCTCGCGAATTGCGCAACCGAAAGCATGACAACTGGAAGTTGGAAACATTCGCTGGCGAACTCGCTCCTCTCGGAGAAGCTGCGAGTAGAGACGTCCTCTATCGTTCCTGCTATGCGGCTGAAGGCGGCTTTGTAATCGTTGACAAAATGTCGTCCTGGGTCGGCTACAAACGCACGGACTTGGTGCTGATAGAGCCCAGTGATTATCGCGCCGATTCTGGTGTGGGCGGTCGACACCCTTGCGCCCGTCTGGAGCCAGCACCCGTCCACCAAAGCCATGGGCATGTAATGCCGGTAGAAGTGCATGATCTGTCGACGACTTTGGTCGGATGGAAGACCTTCGATGCTGTAGGTAAAGTCCGTCCCGATCTCAGAAATCGACTTCGCCAAAGCAGTCACCTGCCCTTTCCAATCAACGTGATCGGCCGGCGCTTTATGAATTCCAAGCCGGTCCGCTCGTTGTTCGTCGAAGTTGCGGCTGACGATGTCGAAGGCCAACGGTAAAATTTCCGGGTGCTCCTCGACATTGACCAGGAGATAATATGCCTTCTGCAAAGTGATTTTTGTCAACTTAGGCGCGTTAGCAAGCGCGTCCTGATTAAATGAGTATTTCAAGGCGTCCTGCGCGTTCATTCGAAACTCCGATTGATCGGGTCGGCTTGCGAATGCACCGCGCGCCCTTTAACAGCACACGGGCATTTTCCTGCAATCCATATTCTCCCAGTTGCACAATGGCTGCAATTGTCATGGTAACGGCTGCAAGCGCATGCGGAATCGTGCGCGGCTCCCGATCGCATTGGATCCGACCGTGTTCGTCGCAGCGCTGGACATAAGTTCACGGTCTGGATTTGGCTAATTTGGCGGCGCCTGAGTCAGCGGGTCTTTGATGAGGTTGAACATGTACTCGGCAATGATCTTGTTGCCGGCTGAGTTGAGATGAACCCCATCCGGTTGATAGACGACCTCCGTGGCCCCCTCCAGGGCCTGGGTAGCATCATGGATATAATCGCGCGTATTCGTCAGGAAGAGTATCTCATTGTACAACTCGGTGACGCCAGAAATGAATTCGAGCCCGACAGATTGAGGATTGGGGCTGGCGTGCTTGCTCTGATAAAATGAGAAGGGCTGGATAACCGCGTAGAACTGTCCGCCCTGCGAGATTGTGGCTGCCTGCATGATTTCCATGTTCTTCTTGAACGTTTGGGCGCGCGTCCGTTTCGATCCTACCCCGAGCGAGTAGTCGATGGACCCCTTCATCGGGAGATACTGCCTGGCAAGAGTCATTGCGCTTGGCAGTATCCGAGGGATGTCCTGACCCGTTGCGACCTTTAGAATACTTTCCTGGTATGGGTGAACCATCAGGTGATTTGAAACGCTGTATCTCCAGCCGTCATTTACGCCACCGTATTCGATGACGATGTCGGGTTGGAACTCGAACCCATCTCGGATCAGCTTGAACAGATCCTGGCTGGTCGTGTAGCCGCCGATCCCCCCGTTGATCACGGTCGCTTGAATATTGTGTTCGTCGAGTATCTTCGCGAGTTGTTCGGGCCAACTGCCCGGGAATTTGACCCCGTCGGTGGTGGACCCGCCCAAGGCCAGTATGATCGGCTTCCTCAAACCGCGTTGCGCAGGGGACTCCAGCAAAAAGCCATCGATCCACCTATTGGTCTTTTGCACCTCCAGGAGTTTTTCTGAATTCTTGCCATACGTGAAAGCCAAATGTGGGTCTAACGTCCGATACGCCTCGCGGAACTGGTCACGTCCGAGAACGGTTTCGTCCTCACTTCTCAAAAACAGCGCAGATTGAATACCCTGGGATTTCAGTAGGAAGTAGGAGCCGACTTCCAAGACCGCGACCAGCGCCACCACGCTGACAAATACGCTGATGATCCAATAGACAAACTTGCGGGTTGAACTCAGTTGCCCAGGGGTTGCCGGTTCGGATTGTTTTGGCGATGGGCGAAATGAAGCAGAAGTCATCTCAAGCTATCCGGAGCAGGTTTCGATCTGAGAAGGGAGCGGGGCAGCCCCCTCATCGCTTGCGTACGCATGGGTGTCAGTCAAGCTGACGACGATGCGATACTAGCAAGAATGGACACATGGAAGTGAGGAGCATGCGGAATTTTGCGGCTATTCGCGCGATACGGCATAGGTTTGATGCGCTCAGCGGTTTATGGGCATCGGAAAGGTTGATATAAACGTGGGGCAGGGGCGGTGCAGTCCGAAATAAATCAGCATCGGTGGGTGATTTCCTAAGTGCTTCACAGATACTCAGAAAACCGGGATGTTCGGGAGATCGTCGAGACGGTCAAAGCCGCGATCGGCAGATATCGGCCCCGAATTGTCGTACATGGCGATATCATGTTGGACGAGTACCTGACGGGACAGGTGGAGCGTATATCGCCGGAAGCGCCGATACCGATCGTTGCGGGCACTTCCTATTTGTTTCGACTTGGCGGAGCGGCCAATGTTGCGGCAAATTTGGCCAGCCTGGGGGCTCAGGTCGAACTGGCCGGCATTGTCGGCGATGACGAAGCGGCGGACCGCCTCGAACAACTCCTTGAGGAGAGTTCGGTAGGCGCCCGAAACCTGATACGGGTGCCAGGACGGCAAACGACGAGAAAGCTGAGAGTGGTTGCCGGCGGTCAGCAGATTGTTCGGATCGATTTCGAGGATACGCATCCGCTTGCCGCAGAGATCGTCTCTCGGCAAATGGAATCCTCCAGCCTGCTAGTTGAAGGTGGGGATGCGCTCGTCATATCGGACTACAACAAGGGCGCATGCGGTGAGGCGCTTTTGTCTGAGCTTATTAGGTCCGCACGCGCCAAGGGGATTCCCATTCTCACCGACCCAAAGGGGCGAAGCTACCGCAAATATGCCGGGTCAACGGTCATCACTCCAAATCGCAAGGAGGCAGGCGAGGTACTGGGCGTTCATCTCGCGGATACGGGGGACCTTGCCAAGGCGGCTTTAGAGTTTCGTCGTTCGTTGGCGGTGGAGGCGTGCGTCATCACGCTGGGCGCCGATGGAATGTTTCTGTCCGATAAAGATGACGACAGAGAGATCCCTGCCTTCTCGCAGGATGTTGCCGATGTGACCGGTGCCGGCGATTGCGCCATAGCCGCGATGGCGTTGGCCCTCGCTTGCGGACTCCCACACACTTCCTCATGCGTGTTTGCCAATGCGGTGGCATCGATCTCCGTAACCAGGATCGGAAGCGTTGCTGTAAAGCTTGAGGAGGTCGTCAGCAAATACGCCAGCTCATCGAGTCATCGATATGCGTCGAAACTTATTCCGAGAGAATTCCTTGAGAGTAAGATTAGGGAAATGAGGCAAGCCGGCGAGACCGTTGTGTTTACGAATGGGTGCTTCGACGTATTCCACGCCGGCCATGTGTACAACTTACACCAATGTGCCCAATTAGGATCGGTTGTTGTCGTCGGACTGAACGGCGACAAGTCCGTCCGTGCGCTCAAGGGGCCGGGGCGCCCAATTAACTCTGTCGCGGATAGGGCGGAGGTTCTGATGGCTCTCGATGTGGTCGACGCTGTTGTGATTTTCGACGAAGAGAGACCGGAAGAGTTGATCAGAATTGTCCGCCCGGACGTGCTGGCCAAGGGCGCCGACTATCTGGATAAGGAAGTTGTTGGTCGCGAATTCGTGGAAAGTTACGGCGGGAGGGTCGAACTCATTGCGCTAAAGGAAGACGTTTCCACGACGGCCATTCTCGACAAACTTAAGAGGAACGGGGTGTGATCGTCGTTACTGGCGGCGCGGGCTTCATAGGGAGCAATATCGTTCATGGCCTAAATGCCGCAGGCCGTGACGACATCGTCATCGTTGATTCGCTGAGGCACGCTCGGAAGCACCTCAATCTGACTAGCGCTCGTTTCGTCGACTATTTCGACAAGGATGAATTCCTTGATGCTTTGCCCGGTCTGGAGCCGCTTGAAGCGGTATTCCATCAAGGTGCCTGCGCTGTGACCACCGAACAGGACGGCCGTTACATGATGAGAACAAACTACACGTTCTCGCGGAACCTCCTGCACGCGTGCCTCAGAAGGAGAATTCCCTTTATCTATGCATCGTCAGCGGCTGTTTACGGTGTTGGAAACCAACCCTTCCGCGAAGCGGACAATGAGAAACCGTTAAATATATACGGCTTTTCGAAGTTGGCTTTCGACCAGCATGTCAGGGATATCCTGCCGCGGTCCGACAGCCCGGTGGTTGGCCTGCGCTATTTCAATGTCTACGGCCCGCGAGAAAGCCACAAGGGCGACATGGCGTCGGTCATCTACAAGATGTTCACGCAGCATCAGTCCGGTGAACCCGTGGCTCTCTTTCAAGGGAGCGAAAATTTTCTGCGAGACTTTATCCACGTAAGCGACGTGGTGAAAGTCAATCTTCATTTCCTCGAAACACGGAAGTCGGGAATCTACAACTGCGGAACAGGCCTGATCCGTTCCTTTCAAGAGCTCGGCGAATTGGTGGCGCGCAGGCTAGGAGGCGTCGGTATCAAGGCGATCCAGATGCCTCCCGGGCTTGAGAAGCAATATCAACGATACACGTGTTCCGACAACTCAACCTTGCGAGCGTCTGGATACGCCCTCGGCTTCGTTTCGCTGGACGAGGGAATTAGCTCCTACATCGACGTCCTGGAAGACAACCCGTCGTAGATTCCCCAAATGACTGATCGGCCCATTTCTGGGGTCAGCATGGACGCCATGACAAAAAAAACTGTTCTTGGTCAAGCGGATTCCAAGATATTGGCAAGGGCCGAGCAAGCACTTGTTCGACGAATGTACGGCGAGGTCGAAAGCGCGTGCAACGATGTTCTATCCCGAGATCCGCGCTCGTCTCGGGCACACTCGCTGCTCGGACTGAGCTTTCTGGAGCAAAAGAAGATCGAAGCCGCGATCCGCAGCTTCAAGAAAGCTCTTCGCATTTTTCCGGACGATGTCGTTTCGATCGTCGGTCTAGGCCAGGCCCATATGGAGCTCGGTCAACACGCTTTGGCGGAACAGGATCTCCGGGGTGCCCTCCGCGTGATGTCCAGCAACATCGCCGCCTTGAGGTTGCTGATCTTGAGCTTGATGAGCCAGGGTAAGTTTCAGGAAGCACTGGGTCTGCTGGATCAGGTCTTGTTTTCGGATCCGCTTGATGCCGACAGCTTCAACAAGCGAGGGTATGTGCTTCAGCAGTTCGACAGGCACGCCGACGCCATCGGAAATTTTTCACGAGCATTGCTGCTGCAGCCAAATTTTCCAGAGGCATTGAACAATCGAGGCAATTCACTCAAGGCGCTGGACAGGCATGAGGAAGCCATCTGGGACTACGATCAGGCCATACTGCAGCGACCCGATTACATTTTGCCGTATGGCAACAGGTCGCTTTCGCTGTTCCAACTTAAGAGATTCGATGAGGCCATTGAAAGTTGTGAACGGGCTCTTTCGCTAGACAAGAAATTCACCAATGCACTCATCAACAAAGGTCTGATCCTGCAAAAGGTGGGCCGGTTCGATGAATCGATCGACTTTTTCGAGCAAGCGTTGGGCATCGAGAGTGGCAACACGACCGCCATCAACAATCTTGCCTACTCCCTGCAGCAAGTGCAGCGGTTCGATGAAAGCCTCGCCTGCTATCAGAAAGTGACCATGCTGCGTCCGGACTACCCGGAAGCAATCTGGAACCGTGGGCTTCACAAACTCTTGCGCGGCGATATGCCCTCCGGATGGTCCGATATGGAGTGGCGCTGGCGGTGCAAAGAGTTCACCAAGCGGCCGGGGCAGGCCGGCATCCCGGAGTGGCGGGGAGAGAACCTCAATGGGTCTTCGATAGCGATCTTCACTGAACAGGGGTTCGGCGACCTTTTTCAGTTCTGCCGCTACTTGCCCAAACTCGCCGATGCAGGCGCCAGAGTTACCATCGTGGTTCCGACTTTGGTGCATAGACTGTTGTTGACACTTGATCCCCGTTTGAAGGTGGTTTCGCCGGGGAAATACCTGACCGGAATAGACTTCCAGTGTACCCTGCTGAGTCTGCCTGACAGGTTCCGCACGGACCTTTCGACAATTCCCGCCGAGGTGCCTTATCTGCGCGCCGAGGACGCTCTCGTCGCCGAGTGGCGGAAGATTTTATCAACGAAGGGTTTCAAGGTTGGCATTGCATGGCAAGGCAATCCATCGGGATTTGTCGACCTCGGACGATCGATCCCCCTTCGCGAGTTGGTCCCCCTCTCGGAAATCGAAGGCGTTCAGCTAATCAGTCTGCAATTTCAGCACGGGCTGGAGCAGATTCAGGCTCTTGCGAAGCCTGGCGCGCTCCGCGTCCTGCCAGGTTTCAACGAGAGGGCCGATGGCTTCATCGATACTGCGGCGGTGATGAAGTGTCTTGACCTTGTCATAACGACGGACACTGCACCGGCCCATTTGGCGGGAGCCCTCAACGTCCCCGTCTGGGTCCTGCTCAAGTCAGTCCCCGACTGGCGATGGCTTCTCGATCGATCCGACAGTCCCTGGTATCCTAGTATGCGTCTCTTCCGGCAGAAAGAACGGGGAGACTGGCGCGGCGTTGTGGAAGAGGTCATGACGTCGCTTGCGGCAGAAGTCGCCGAAAAGTCGCCAACCGATCTCGAGTAAAGAATGCGGATGTCAGCCCCTTGCGTCCAGGAATTGCTGCACGGCAGGCTTCCAAGCCTCGCTTCTGATCACGAAGTGACCCTCATTGCCTGTCGAGGGCAGGAGCCAATATTCCGCATTGCCGCCTGCCATTTTGAACGCGTTCGCCATTGCCCCTGAAAGTGACGGTGGGAAATACGTGTCGTTCTCGGCATAGAGCCACAGCGTCGGTATGTTGGTGGTGCTACCGAAGCGACTGGCCGTGGCGACGAGCCGCTCAGGCGCGCAGTTATTGTTGGGGCGGTTGAGATGCCGACCGCCGCGGCCGCCGGAGAAATTGATTACGCCTATAACGCCTGCCGGGCGGCGCGCAGCATAGGCCAAGCTGCCCCACGCGCCCGCCGAATGTCCTGCCACGATTGTTCCCTGCGGCGAGATGAACGGCTGTTTTCTCATGTAGTCCAAAACGGCTGCTATGCTGTCTGCGGTGCGTTGTCCCGCCCGCTCAAAGTTTGCACTATCACAGCCGTCTTGATCCTCGATATATTTTCCGCCACTCCCGTGTCCTGGTCGCTCAGGAAATGCGACGACATATCCGCGTCTCAGGAACCAGTCGGTAAGCTCCGCATATTCTGAAGGCTTGACTCTTTTCCGCTGTGCAGGGTCTTGTGCTGATCCGTGGTTAATGATGGCCAGCCGAAAGGGTCCATCGCCGGTGGGCTTGTAGACGCGGGTCTTCATTTCAAAACCCGGTTCGGTGGATGGTATCAGCCACATTTCCCCTTTGGTCTCGTTTGGTGACGAGATGGCCGCGAGATCTTGGTTGACGTTTAAGGCTGCTTTGTCAGCTGCGTTGCAGCCCGCAAAAAAAATGAAGACCAAGGATACGGCGACGATGCCCGGACAAACTCGCTGAGGCAATCTAAAGCTAGTCATGCAGACGCCATCTCAACCATGCATACACTTAATACGGTTGCTGCTGACCGCGCTACGCGAATATCGAGCGCTCTTGATTCTCTACAATCGCCGGCTGCCGTTGACCGGGTTGGCGGAGTCTGGCTTGGGCAAGGCGATAAGAAAGAGCAGTTTGCCTGTTTTATCGGGTTGATCATTCGGAGCGGGCGTCTGATGCCAAGGGCTGTTTCGTCCAACACTACCGCCCTGCCGCAACGGTTCGTGTAGCACCCAACAAAAAGGCGGTGGTGTCCCGGATTTCCTCAGTATCGTTTCACAAGGGATGTTATGCGACTGTAGTGGAAGGGCCGCTTTGCGCTCGTAGCAGTCATTCCTACAGTCCCAGTCGATCCCCAAAAAGCGGACATCGCCAATCCATAGAATGCTAGCAGTCTTGCCAGAAGCAGGTTCAGTCGATGTTGACGAAGCTTGCTGCCGCAGTGCCGACAGCATTTACGCTAGCACCAGTGAAATCGAAGTTGCCGATGACACCGGCAGCCACGTTGGGGGCTCCGACTGCTGCGGCCGGGTTGTTGACGAAGGCGCCGCTGAAACTGCCGGAAAGCGTGTCGTACGGATCAAGATCGGTGTACACATTGTCACCGCTCAGAGCACCGCCGATTAGCGCCGACTGGAGCGTATCGGTTTCGCCTATGCTGCCCGATAGATAGACATTGTTGTCGAAATTGTTGATGTTGACGCCACCGCTGCGGCTGCTGAAGTTGTAGCTAACATTGAGATCGCCGGTCGCGATGTACTGCGCTGTACCGTTGACGGTCTCGCGCGCCACGTTGCCAATGACGGTACCGGAATAATAGACGGTAGCTCCGAACGGTACCTGGGTCGTGCCTGCGACCAGCGTTTCGATCTCGGTTTCGGTGCTTACATCGCCCGCCACCCAAGTGCCCATATGGACATAATCCACGCGATCTTCCGTTATTTCGTCGGAGGCCCCGGCAGCGACCTCCACGCGCGTTCCCCACCAGCCCCAGTCGATGAAATCGCAACTCTCGCAACCTTCGAGATGCTGGTAGCCGTCGATCGGATTAGCTCGGCCGGACACGAGGTAGGTTCCTGGCGTGAATTGGCCGGTATGGGCGACGTCGTCGCCGCCATCAGTGCGGATTCTCGTTTTCTCGGGATCGTTGTCCTTTTGTGCCCCGAAAACGTCGTCGTCGACGAAAGCACTGCCACCACCCAAACTGCCGCTCCTGCCGAAACCGATCAGGAAAGAGTCAGCCACAATGTCCTGGTTCAGCACATCGAACAGTTCGGCCACGCCCCGCACGGTGTTGGTCTCGCTGTCGAGATGCAGCGTGATGTTCGGTCCGGCCTCATCCGTCAGCACATAGGGGTTCGCATTGGCGTTCGACTCACCTATGCCGCTGATGAAGCCCGTCACGTCGCGGGTGGTGCGAGTCGGCTGGCCAGGCTGGCCGTATTCCGTAAGCGGCGTTTCCGCGACCAGGCTCGCCACATGGTGCGTACCGTACTGACCATCGAAGCTGCCGGTGTAAAGGTCACTGTCGAGCGGGACGTCGGAGTAATGGTCGGCCGGGCTCGGCGTCGCCCCGATGACGAAATGGTCGGCGTTCTCGCCAAAGAAATGATCGCCCGTTGCGCCGGCAATCGAGGCTGCGCCACCTCGCATGTTGACCGGGCCGACATAGGCACCGGTCCTATAGGTTCCCCGCCGACCGCCATCGATCTGGAGATTGCCGTCGTCGTCCTCTCCAACACCCGCCGTGTACAGGAACGCAGCGCTCCTCTGCGCATCGCCTTCGCCGCTGATATGAACCCAGGACTGGTACGCGCGCATATCGTTGCCGCCATCGGTTTCGACGACGATCAGATTGGTCGAACTCAATGCGATTTGGGCCGGATCGCCGCCGGAACCGTCGGGATCATAGTATTCGTTGACGACACCATAAATGTCGTCCCTGAAGAACGGCACCGGTTCGATCGGGCCGATCGGATCTCCGGTCAGAGCATACTCGCGGATAACGACATTGCTGTCGGTGAATATGGCCTGAGGATTGGCTGTAGGTGTACCGTAGATGACATAGACGGGCTGAGTCGGATCGCCGCCGATGCCAAGCATATAGGCGACGAAGTCACCGCGCCCGGCATAGGCGTAGCCGCCGAGTTCCTGACCGAGATAGGTCGCGTCGCCGTCAATGAAAAGGGCGTCGAGTTCGGGGTAGATTTCGTCGCCCTCGACATCGCCCTCATCGGACGAGGTACCCGAAAAATCCGGCAGGTCGAGCGTTGTGCCGTCGCTGGTGGCCAGGCGATCGCCTTGAACGGTCAGTAGAAGATTCTGGTCGCTGTCCGGTGTCGAGCCTACCAGACCGCGCGGCCCGGCATCCGGAACCGTGCCACCGCCGTTGAGCGGATCAGTTACATATCCGCCTGCGGGCACAGTCAAAACCCGCGCGTTCACGGTCGGCTGCTCTTCTTCCTCCTCCTCGATGTCATTGTCGAGGTCGTCCTGAGTCTTGCCGTCTATGCCGGCGACCTCCTCGACCTGATCGGGCTCGGATGACTGCACCGGTTTGGCCGAGCCCGGGACGTCCATGGTAGGTGGCAGTCCGGAATTGGTTTCGGCGACTTGCTCGGCCTGCTCGTCACTCGGTGGCTCGCCGGTATTGCCGCCGTTCTGGCCCGGTTTGCTGGAGAGTTGCTTCTGTATGAGCCCCGTTTCGTCCTTGGTCGACTTGCGCACTGTCGTCGTTGTGCCGCCGCTCGGATCCTTGCTTATGACCGCCGTGTAGCCGGTCTCATAGACGATGCGCTTGGTGCCGTCGCCGTCGACGATAGTGAGACTCTTGCCTGCGACCAGCGATGCCTTGCATTCGCCGGCATCGCAGGAAAAATTGGCGACGCCGCCGCGGATGCCGATCGTGCCGACCGGCGTTTTGACGGTCGCGCCGCCATCCGTCTGGCTGGTGCGCGCGCCGACGAAGCGGAACACGCCTCTGGTCAGCGACGCTACTACCTTGGCGTCGCCGGTGTTCGGATCATAGACGAACTCGTCGATGGTGAGCTGGCTGTTCGGCCCGACGGTGAAGGTGGTGCCGTCGAGCAGCAATATCTGCACCAGACCCGCTTCATCGGTAGTGATTTCTTCGTTGAAGACGACGTTCGAACCGAGAGTGATCACGCGCGGCGCGGCTCCCGGCGGGCGACCCTTCGCATCGATGTTGACGGCGGCGGCGACGCCGACTTCCGCATTTGCTTGGAGCGCGCCTGAGAGCAGCGAGCCGAACGCTACCCCTCCGAGAAGGACGGCCTTGAGAAGCGAGCCGCTAGCGATCGTTTTCATCGTATCACTCGGTTCGAGACCATGCTCAAAAGCTCTTCGCTATGCTGAATGCGATCGAAAAATTGTCGTATTTGCGGGTGTCGTAGTTGCTATCGACGTAGCGGTATTCCAGCTCGGTGATTAGCGCGAGATCGGGCTTCACTGGGATGGTCAACCCGCCGCCAACAAAGGCTTCCCAGTCCCTCTCGGAAAAGTCGGCGATCATGGGATCTGGGGCGTCGTAGTTGCGGAACAGCGCGCCGGTGTTGACAGCGACGATCCATGCCGGCTTCGAACTGTCGATCGGTGAGGCGAAAGAATAGCGCGGGCCGACGGTGAAACCGCCTTCCAGGTAAGTCAGATAGTCGGCATCGGCCCAAGCTTGCAGCAGGTAGGCGTTGCCGTAGAGCACAGTGGTCGGCGAAAGAATGTACGTCGCGGTGCCGAAGGTCCTGAGCTCGTCACCGTCGCGCAGGCTGGCCGTCGGAGAGCTGTCGCTATCGTGATAGTCCTTGTGCCGATATTCCAGCGCGGCCATCAGATATGTTGCGGGATTCGGCCGGATGACGAAGCGAGTGCCGGCGCCGAGGCCCGCCGAATAGAAATCCTCGCCGAGGAGAACGCCAGAACCTATGCCGTAGATGCCGAGCGCGGCGTTGTCGATGCCGAAGCGGCCCATGTCGAAAGCTGGGCCGACGGTCAGCTCGGCCAGCGCGACGTCGAGCTCCTCCTGCTCGAACTGCTTCGACCCGTAGGTGATGAGGTCGACTTCGAGCGTATCGCCCTGCGATTCCAAATTGTGCGACCAGTGGAAGACGCCAGTGGCATAGACGTTGCCGTCCGGCGAGCCTAGAGCGTCCGCATCGAGCGTGAAGGGCAGCCCGTCGAGGATAATAACGGAATCCACCGGCGCGCGGTTTGCGTTGGTCTGGTAACGGATTCCGGCCCTGATCTGGCCGGCGAAGCGAGTCGGATCGGCGGCCGAATCGATACCAGCGAGATACTGCTCGACCTTCTGCCGGACTTCCAGCGGCACGTCCGGAGCGGCAATCGCCGCCTCGAAATAGCCGCGCGCCGTCTCGAATGCAGCGAGCCGGTAGTAGAGGACACCTAGTTCGAGCTGCAGCCTGGGCAGGCCGGGCGCGAAGATCAGCATGCGCTCCAGCGTGCTGATTGCCGCCTCTATGTCGCCGACCTGCGCCGAAAGCGCGGCATATTCGAAGGCTGCGTCGAGATTGTCTGGCTTCTCCAGCATCGCCTGGAAGAGCGCCTGGCGGCGCACCTGGATCTGCTGGGCGCTGGCGCCGGTGACCTGCGCCGGCACAACCCGCTTGGCCGGTACCGTCGAATTGGTTTGCGCGAGGGCATGGCTGGCCGCAAGCCCGGCAAGCACGAAGGCCGCAATACGAATTGCGTGAAGCACACACCCCCCGAAAGGCAAAAATTATTACTTGTTCCCTTGCGGTAACGCTAACAGCAAGGCACCGGATGAGTCAATTTCCCAAGCAGCTGATCGGATTGGCGAGAAACCTTGGCTCGAGTTGGATGCGGCCGGACCAATGCTTGGCCTGAGATGCCGAAAGCAAGATTGGCCCATTCTTGAAATGAAGATCAGACCGTGAATGGAACCTTGGTATCGAATGACACAGTTCGACCGGATACGAGCATACTCCCCGGCGCGGGTCAGTTGGAACGATCTTCACCTTGCATGCCATGCGTCACTTCAGGAGATAAATATGAAGAGAAAGCAATATCTTAAGCAGAATGGCCGTTGACTGCTGACCCCATACGAGCATTGGTCCTTGCGTGGCCGGCGAATGACTTTGCCGGCCGCGACTATCGGCCCGCCCTCGAGCGCGGGCTTGTCCCGGTACAGGGGCCGGATTGGCCGGGCCTGAACTGGAGACGAACGATGGCAAACAAACACAGCAACACCCAAGTAGCGGACAACGTTGTAGCCGTGGAGGAGAATGGCGCTCGGCAGGCCGTTCCGGCCAAGCCGCGCGGTGCCAGGACGTCGGCTATTCGAAAGCTGGAGCCGATCGAACGAAAGACGAACACCGCGACTGCGGCTCAGCACCGCAAGCCTGCTTCCAAAACCGTGACGTCAAAGAACACCAAGGCTGAGCTAATTGTGAAGAAGCTGCGCACGGCGAAGGGGGCCAGCCTCGAGATGTTGATCGCCGAGACCGGCTGGCAGGCACATTCGGTTCGCGGCTTCCTGTCGGCGGTCGTGAAGAAGAAAATGGCGCTCGATTTAGCGAGCGAGAGTGGCAAGGACGGTGTGCGCCGATACCGAATCGTCAGCGACGCACAGTCGGCGTGACGCCATGTCGAACAGGATGCCGGTTGATCAGGAGGTTGCCGTGCTCGGCGACCTCTCTCGCGAAGAACTCGCCGAACGATGGACAAAGGTCTATGGCCATGCGCCGCCGAAGGGCGCGCGGCGCGACTTTCTGCTGCGTGCTGCTGCTTGGCACATTCAGGCGAAGAGGCTCGGCGGCTTGTCGCCTGATGCGCGCAGGCTGCTACGCACGGCCGCTACCCAGGTGAAGAAGCGGCTCGGAGCGCAAGCGAGCGGAAGCATTTCGGTACCGGATGAATCGTTATCCGCGGGGGCCGCACCCCGCAAGCAACTCCCGCCCGGCACACGCCTGGTCCGTGACTGGAATGGACGTAGTCATGTCGTCGATGTGCTGGAGGAGGGTTTTGCCTTTGAGGGCAGGTTTCACAAGTCGCTGACGGCAATTGCTCATCAGATCACCGGCGCACACTGGTCTGGCCCGAGGTTCTTCGGACTATGAGCACACATCAGAAGAAGCTGCGCTGCGCAGTCTATACCCGCAAGTCGACCGAAGAGGGTCTCGACCAGGAGTTCAACTCACTGGATGCGCAGCGCGAGGCCTGTGTTGCGTACATATCATCGCAGGCCGGGATGGACTGGCGCCTGATAGCCGACCACTACGACGATGGCGGCATCTCGGGCGGGACGATGGAGCGGCCGGCTCTAAAGCGCCTCCTGCAGGATATCCGCGACAGAAAGGTCGATGTGGTCGTCGTCTACAAGATCGATCGCCTGACCCGCTCGCTGATGGACTTTTCAAAGATCGTCGAGGTGTTCGACGCCAACGACGTCTCCTTCGTCTCGGTTACACAACAGTTCAACACGACCACCTCGATGGGCCGACTGACGCTGAATGTGCTTTTGTCCTTCGCGCAATTCGAGCGCGAGGTCACGGCGGAACGCATCCGCGACAAGATTGCCGCCTCCCGGAAGAAAGGCATCTGGATGGGTGGCACGGTGCCGCTCGGCTACCTGGCCATCGACAAAAAGCTGGTGATCGACCCGAAAGCGGCGGACAGGGTCCGCATCATCTTCAGCCGCTATCTCGAACTGAAGTCGGTCCCCATCTTGCTCGATGAACTGAACGGCCAGAGCGGTGAAGACCAAGATTTATCAGCACCGTCCCGGCAAAGCCATCAGCCCTTCACGCGGGGCAAGCTCTATCACCTGCTGTCCAACGTCGTTTACATCGGCAAGGCCAGGCACAAGGACCGCATCTACGATGGTGAGCACGAGCCCATCATCGACGAAGAAAGGTTCGCTGCAGTGCAGGTTCTCCTGAAGGGCCAGGCCCCAAACCGGAGGAATGGCACCAACGTCCGGAACCGGCATCTGCTCACCGGCCTGCTGTTCGATGAAACAGGCGATCGTCTGAGCCCCGTCTTCACCGTCAAGGAAGGCAAGCGCTACCGCTACTACATCTCCAACCGGCTAGAGACTACGACCCGAAACGATCCTTCCGGTTGGCGCTTGCCGGCCGATGAGCTGGAACGCATGGTCCTGCATCAACTGGACGCGATGCTTCTGGACAAGGTCAGGCTGTCCGATTGGGCCGGTATGCTGACGCCTGCAACATCGGTTCGCACCGTGATCGCCAGGGCAGGGGCGGTCCGCGGTGCACTCCAGACCTCAGCGCCTGAGCAAGCGAAGTCATTGAGGTGCCTCATCCGCACCATCCACGTGAAGCCCGGTGAAATGGTCTTCGAGATCGATCCGCATGGGGTGATCGGCGAGGTAGACAGCGCGGGCTCCGATCAGGCCGAGCAACCCGAACAGGACCCAGTCACTATCTCAGTACCGATGACGCTGAGGCGCAGGGGTGCCGAGGCAAAGCTTGTTCTGGAAGGCCACTTGCCCAGCAGGAGACCTGATGATGGTCTCGTTGAAGCGGTGGCAAAGGCCCATATCATGCAAGGCATGCTGACCGACGGCTCGGGCAGAACGATCGCCGACGTGGCGACCGACGTCGGCGTCCATGTTGCCGACGTCAGCCGCATCCTTCCGCTCGCCTTCCTGGCCCCAAAGATCACCGAAGCCATCCTTCGCGGCCGGCAGCCTGTGGAACTCACGGCCCGCGATATGATGCGGGACGACCTGCCCCACCTCTGGACCGACCAGCTCCAACAACTCGGCATCTAAAGCGCGCTTAAACAGTCGTTCCACGGCATTTCACGACCATCGCCCCCGAAATCTATTGGACACGTTCTCCCGCCAAGAGAGACGATCTGGCGAATAGGCCGAAATCCCGGCGTCTCACCGCGTCTCTCTCCCAACAGTTTGCGCAAACCGGTCGCTAAACGCCTGAAAACTCGATGTCTTTCTAGCGTTGAGCGGGAGACCGCGAAATTGGCGGACTGAGTGGTGATCCCGACAGGAATCGAACCTGTGACCTACAGATTAGGAATCTGCCGCTCTATCCTACTGAGCTACGGGACCAACCGCGCAGACACATAGCCGTTTCCGCCGGTTTCGCCAACCGGTTCGGCGGAACTTTTGGTCGGAAGGACTGAAACCCGCCGCCAATGCTTGAACCTTGAACCGCGTCCCGATGACCGCTCAGGCGGCCAGCGCGGTTTCGGCGAGCCTTACCCAATAACTCACGCCGTGGGGGATCGCTTCGTCGTTGAAGTCGTAGGCCGGATGGTGGAGATTTGCCGTGTCGCCGTTGCCGATGAAGATGAAGGCGCCGGGCCGGGCCTCCAGCATGTAGGAAAAATCCTCGCCGCCCATCAGCGGCGCCATGGCGCGATGCACGCCCGACTCTCCCGCGACCACCGCGGCCATGTCGCCGGCGAACACGGCTTCCTCCGCATCGTTTACGGTGACTGGATAGTTGGGCTGATACCTGAAGGTCACCGTCGCGCCGGTCGCTTGACCGATGCCTTCGCAGATCGCCTGCATGCGGTCACGGGCGAGGGCCGCGACTTCTTTCTTCAGGGTACGGACCGTGCCGGCGAGGTCGACATGCTCCGGAATCACATTGTAAGCCTCGCCGCCGTGGAATTTGGTCACCGAGACGACGACTGATTCGGCGGGATCGACGGTTCGCGCCGCGATCGTCTGCAGGGCCGTGACGAGTTGGCTGGCAGCGACAATCGGATCGATCGAGCGGTGCGGCATGGCCGCATGTCCGCCGCGTCCCGTCACGCGGATGTTGAATTCAGCCGTTGCGGCCATGATCGCGCCTGGCCGGATGGCGAACTGACCGATCGGCAGGCCCGGCATGTTGTGCATGCCGAAGACCCGGGTTATGCCAAACCTCTCCATCATGCCTTCCTTGACCATTTCGTTGCCGCCGCCGCCGCCTTCCTCGGCCGGCTGGAAGATGACCGCCACCGAGCCTGCGAAGTTTCTGGTCTCGGCGAGGTACTTCGCCGCACCAAGCAGCATCGCCGTGTGGCCATCGTGGCCGCAGGCGTGCATCTTGCCGGGAATGGTGGACGCGTAGGGTCTGCCGGAGGTCTCGCTGATCGGCAGCGCGTCCATGTCGGCGCGAAGGCCGACCGTCGGTCCGGGACCCAGCCTGCCCTTGATGATGCCCACTATTCCCGTCCTGGCGATGCCCGTCACGACCTCGTCGCAGCCGAATTCCCGCAGCCGCGCGGCGACGAAATCGGCCGTTTGGTGGAGGTCGAAGCCGAGTTCCGGCGTCCGGTGAATGTGCCGGCGCCAGCCGGTGACTTCGTCCTGCATCTCGGCGGCTCGGTTCAGAATCGGCATTAATCTTCCCATTGTTTTGAAGCGGCGGATGGTTGCCCGCACCACGGCTTTTTGCCATCTTGGCGTCACATAGGCTAGATAGCACGAAACGAGCGGATCCGGTGCTGAGGGCGGGTCCTGCTCGTTTCGTCCATTTTCTGTACCGCGGCCCGGGATGAGCGGCTGCGGCCAAAGGCGGGTTCATCGATGCGGCGCATGCTTTCTCTCGCTATGGCAATTTGGGCGCTCGTTGCGCTTGCCACGGCTTCGAATGCCGGGCCGTCGCTGCTGTTCGACGCCAAGAGCGGGCAGGTGATCGAGAGCGAAGATCCGTTTGCGCGCTGGTATCCGGCATCGCTTACCAAGCTGATGACGACCTATGTCGCGTTCCGCGCCGTGCAGGCAGGCGAGGTCACGCTGCAATCGCCGGTCCGGGTTTCTCGCAACGCCGCCAATGAGCCGCCGAGCAAGATGGGCTATCCGGTTGGCACCATACTCACGCTCGACAATGCCCTCAAGATCATCATGGTGAAGTCGGCCAACGACATCGCCACGTCGATAGGCGAGAGTCTCGCCGGTTCGGAAGAGGCGTGGGCCGCGCGCATGAACGCCGAATCGAAACGCCTCGGCATGACCGGCTCGCATTGGGCCAACGCGCATGGCCTGCACGACGACGCCCAGTATACGACGGCCCGCGACCTCGGCCTGCTCGCTTCCGCATTGCGCAGCGAATTCCCGCAATATGCGAGCTATTTCTCGATCGAGGGTCTTTCCTTCGGCAAGCAGGTGATTCGGAGCCACAACGCCCTGATCGGCCGCTTCGAGGGGGCCGACGGCATGAAAACCGGCTACACCTGCCCTGCAGGCTACAACCTCGTCGCCTCGGCGACGCGTGATGGCCGCACGCTGATGGCGATCGTCATCGGCGCTACCTCGGTCAAGGCTCGCAACGAGGCGGCCGCCGGCCTGCTGGCGAAAGGTTTCTCGCAGCCCGTCGCGGGAGGATCTACCCTTGCGGCAATGCAGCCCTCGGGCGCCGGCATCAATCAGGCGACCAACATGCGCGAGGCGCTCTGCACCAAGGCCGGCAGCACCGCGTTGCGCAAGAAGGAACGCGAGATCGCGGCCCAGCGCAAGAAGGAGGGCAAGCCCGAGCCGGCCTCCTATCTCGCACAGCGCGATACGCCGAGGGAACTGATCCCGATCAGCATCGGCACGGCCACCGGCCCGGCGACACCCGCCGTCGCGGCGCTGCTGATCCAGGACGCTGCGGAAAAAGCCGCCAAGGCCGCCGAAGAGGCGAAGAAGCAGGCGGCGGTCGCTTCGGGCGAGGATCCGAGCATTCCGCTTCCGGCCTGGCGTCCGGACATGCCTGCGCCCGAGGGCTGGGAGCCTGTTGCAATCGGTGATTCAGCCACGCTGGAGACGGACACGGCCGAGACGGAAACGGCGGCTGAGGATGCGGCGGCTGAGGATGCGGCGACAGCCGGTCCCGATCCGGCGATCGTCACGCTCGATCAATGAACCCTCACCCGATACCGGTCTCGGTGCTGACCGGATTCCTCGGCGCCGGCAAGACGACGCTGCTCAACCGGCTGCTGAAGGACCCGGCGCTCGCCGATACGGCGGTCATCATCAACGAGTTCGGCGATGTGGCGATCGACCACCTGCTGGTCGAGAATTCGTCGGACGGCATCATCCAGCTTGCCGACGGCTGCCTCTGCTGCACCGTGCGCGGCGATCTCGTCGATACGCTCGCCGATCTCGTCGACCGGCTGCAGACCGGCCGCCTTGCTGCGCTGAAACGCGTGATCGTCGAGACGACCGGGCTTGCCGATCCGGCGCCCGTCCTGCAGTCGATCATGGGACATCCGGCGCTGGTGCAGGCCTACCGGCTCGACGGCGTCATCGCGCTGGTCGATGCGGTGAACGGCGACGCGACGCTGGACAATCATGTCGAGGCCGTTAAGCAGGTCGCCGTCGCCGATCGCATCGTGCTCGCCAAGACCGATCTGATCGCCGGTCCCGTCGCGGTGACCTCCTTGCGCAATCGCCTGCGCGGCATCAATCCGTCGGCGCCCATCATCGACGCGCGGGACCCCGAGGCTGGGTATGCCGCGCTGTTCGATTGCGGGCTCTATGATCCGTCGACCAAGACCGTCGACGTTCGCCGCTGGCTGGGTGAAGAAGCCGAGCATCCGCATCCGCATGAGCACGGACACGACCACCACGATCACGATCACCACCGCCATGACGCGCGTATAAAGACGTTCACGCTGGTCTACGACCGGCCGGTGCCGTTTTCGACGATCGAAATGTTCCTGGACCTTCTGCGCTCGGCGCATGGGGACAAGCTGCTGCGCATGAAGGGCGTTATCGAACTGGCGGAAGACCCGTCGCGGCCGCTGGTCGTGCACGGGGTCCAGACTCTGCTCCACCCCCCGGCTCGTCTCCCGGCCTGGCCGGACGACGTTCGCGGCACCCGGCTGGTGCTGATCACGCTGGATATGCCCGAAGACTATGTGCGGCGTATGTTCTCGGCCTTCACCAACACGCCGTCCATCGATACGCCCGACCGGGCGGCAGTGGAGCGCAATCCGCTCGCCATCGCCGGCATGCGTTGAAGTACAGCGTTGACAGGAGCCGACCCGCTTGCTGGGTGGCCGGCCAAGACAAAAGAAAAGCCGGCCTTTCGGCCGGCTTTAAATAACAACGACGGACCAATTAGGGGGGTCGGGGACAGCCCGTCGTCTGCCTAACAACCCGCCGCCGCCGCATAGGTTCCACCAGTTTCAAGGAAAAACGGCGGATTACGTCTTTTTCGCCAAACCGGGTTTACCCCCCCCGCTCTACCAAGAAACGATGGCCTTCGCCGGCGCTTTCCCGCTCGATCAGAATGTGACCTTCGTCGGAGCAGAAGGCCGGAATGTCGATCGATGCCAGCGGATCGGTGGTTTCGAGCCACAGCCGGGTACCCGGACGCATGCCGGCAAGCCGCTTTTTCGCCCGCAGCACGGGGAGGGGGCATTTCAGCCCCTTGAGATCGTAGACGCCGGGTTCCGCCACGCGAGCATTTCCAGGAAAAGTGGGATTCGGTTTTGCGTCCCGAATCGCCGCGAAGAACAGGGAGTCGGCTCAACTGCCGAAGATATTGACGATCCGCTTGCGCGCGCTGCTGAACAGGCCCGCCTTTTCGGTCGCAGGCGCCGCCTCGACAGGTACGGCGTCCGGCGCAACCGTCCCGGTCGCGACAACTGGCTGCGCGGCCGCCACCTTGGCTGCATCCGCGACCCGCTTTTTCTCCTCGGCCTTGGCAAGCGCGATCGCCTTCTTCTCGGCTTCGGCCTTGGCCTTTTCGGCGGCGGCGGCATCAAGTGCCGCCTGGCGCTTGCCCGCCGGAGAATCGATGCGGCCCATCTGTGCGGTCTGGCTGACGGTGCCGTCGGCGTTCAGCGACGGCGGCTCGATTGGAATACGCTCGCCGCGGGCGCGCTTCTTGGTCCATTCCGAGACGATGTTTGCCTCGTTCAGCCCAGCGATCGAGGGCCTGGGCGGCAGCTTATCGCCCTTTTTTGCAGCGATCGTGAAGGCTGCGTCATAACTCTTCTGGTAGGACTGGTAGGCGGTCGCGAGCGTGTCGGGCTGCGTCGAAGGCGGGCAAGCGGCGGTCGCGTTGAACGTCGCCGTTCCCTCGGGAATGCGGTTGAACACGTAGCGTTTTTCGCAGACGTCGACCTTCGGCGGCACCTTGGTGACCTCGAACTGGTCGTAGCCTTCCTTCAGCATCGTCCAGAACTCGAAGTTCGGGTCGTTCCGGTAGCGCGCCATGTTGGCGGCGGTCATGCGGAAGGGGAAGGCCTGGATCTGGAACTCGGTCTGGCCGCCACGGAAGGCGTCGCGGCCGAAAGCGTAGATTTCCTCGATCTGAGCGTCGGTTACCGCGTAGCAGCCGGACGACGAGCAGGCGCCGTGCACCATGAGGTGCTGGCCAGTGCGACCATTGGCGCGGTCATAGGCGTTCGGATAACCCATGTTGAAGGCGAGATGGTAGCTGGAGTTGGGATTCATCTGCGCCGGGCGCACCGTGTAGAAACCTTCCGGCGCCTGGCGGTCGCCCTCTATGTATTTTGGCCCCAGCTTGCCCGACCATTTGCAGATGTCGTAGCTCGCAATGATGTCGTAGCGGCCGTTGCCCTTCTGCTTCCAGATCTCGAGCTTGCCCTCTTCCTTGAAGATGCGGGCCATGACCGGCGACGTGCGCGTCATGCCTTTGGCTCTCATCTCGGCCATGATCTTTTGCGAGAGCTGTTTGTTCGCCCTGGCGCCGCTGCCACTGCTGGACAGCCCGTCCATATCCGAGCCCGTGCAGCCCGCGACGGCCATCGCGGCTATCAGCAATCCGGCGCGGAAAAATCTGGCTATCATCGGTCCCATGTCGTCTCTGGCTGCCGGCGCTCGTTGAACAGCCGATGGCAAATCGGCGGGCAGGGTAGGCCGGTTAACCTTGAAAATTGATTACCGCAAGAATTAACGTCTGTCCCAGACCCCGAGGCAATTCATAGCGCGGCAACGGCATTTTTGTGGCGGAATGCAGCCGAAACACCACAATTGCGGCCGTAAGAGCGACACGCCCGAGCCGACGCAGCTACAGCGAACGGCCCATTGCGAGATATTTCTCGCGGCGGTGTTCGCGGAAATCGACGTTCGATTGCGAGAACTCGCCGAGCGTCCTTGCGATCAGGTCGCCCGTCGCACTGATCACCGCGTCCGGCGCGCGGTGGGCGCCGCCGACCGGTTCGGGAACGATGCCATCGATGATCTTGAGGTCGAGCAGATCCTGCGCCGTAATCTTCATGTTGGTCGCGGCCTCCTTCGAGCGGGTGGTGTCCCGCCACAGGATCGACGCCGCGCCCTCGGGCGAGATCACCGAATAGATCGCGTGTTCCAGCATGTAGACGCGGTTGGCGGTGGCGATGGCGATGGCCCCGCCCGAGCCGCCTTCGCCTATGACCACCGAGATGGACGGGATTTTGAGCGCCAGACAGGCGGACGTGGAACGGGCGATCGCCTCGGCCTGGCCGCGCTCCTCCGCGCCGATGCCCGGATAGGCGCCCGCCGTGTCGACCAGCGAGATCATCGGCACCTTGAACCGGTCCGCCAGTTCCATGATACGCACCGCCTTGCGGTAGCCTTCGGGCCGAACCGAACCGAAATTATGCTTCAGCCGGCTTTTTGTGTCGGAGCCCTTCTCCTGGCCGAGCAACGCTACCGGCTCGCCGCGGAAGCGGGCGAAGCCGCCGACGATCGCCGCGTCGTCGCCAAAATTGCGGTCACCGGCAAGCGGGGTGAAGTCGGAAAACAACCCCTTGACGTAGTCGAGGCAGTGCGGCCGGTCCGGATGGCGCGCGACCTGCACTTTCTGCCATGGAGTCAAGGACCTATAGACTTCGCGCAGCGCCTCCTGGGAGCGCTTCTCGAGCCGCGCGACTTCGTCGGCGACGTCCACCGCTTCGCCGCTTTCGGAAAGCTTCTTCAACTCCAGGATTTTTCCTTCGAGATCCTGAACCGGCTTTTCGAAATCAAGATAGTTGTACATGCGTGAGCGAACCGATGCGTCGGAGCGGGAAACGCGCGGAACCAGCGAAAACGCGGTTCCAAGCCGTGAAATACCGCCTCACATAACGTTACGGCGTCGGGTCGGCAAGCGGATGGTGGTCGTTGACCAGCCGTACGAGCCTTTCCTCCAGCACATGCGTATAGATTTGAGTGGTCGATATATCGGCATGGCCGAGCAACTGCTGGACGGCGCGCAGATCGGCGCCGTTCTGCAGCAGATGGCTGGCGAAGGCGTGACGAAGCACGTGTGGCGAGACCTTCGCCGCAGCAATGCCCGCGCGCGCCGCCAGTGCCTTGAGGTCACGGGCAAAAACCTGCCTCGGCATGTGGCCGCTCTCGGAGGACGACGGGAAAAGATAGGGGCTGTCGGCCAGCGCCGGATTGCCTTCGCGTTCGGCAAGCCAGACGTGCATCGCCTCGCGAGCCTTGGGCGACAATGGCACCATGCGTTCCTTGTTTCCCTTGCCGCGCACGACGAAGAAGCGTTCGTCGCGCTGCGCCACCCTTACCGGAAGACTTACCAGTTCTGACACGCGCAACCCGGTCGCATAGAGCACTTCGACAAGCGCATGCATGCGTTTTGCCGCGACCGCGTCGCCATCCCTGCCTGCTTCGGCCGCTTCGAGCGACGCCCGGTCGAGCAGGCGGCCGGTTTCGGCTTCCGCCATGGTCTTTGGCAGCGACCGGTCCTTGCGCGGACTGTCCAGCGTGCCCGTCGGGTCGTCGGAACGCAGGTTTTCCGCATAAAGGAACTTGAAGAACTGCCTCAGCGCCGAAAGCTTTCGCGCCTGGGATGAGGCGGCGAAACCCCGCGCCGCCATGTCGCCGAGATAGGCGCGGATGTCGTCGCTTGCGGCGTTGGCAAGGCCGCCCCCGATCGCCGCGGAGGCGTCTTCCAGGTCGCGGCGATAGCTTGCCAGCGTGTTGTCGGCGGCGCCGCGCTCGACGCTCATCATTTCCAGGAAGGCTTCAATGCGCGTCGCGCTGTTCATCTGCTTGGTGGGTTGATTCTGTCGGATGGGATGCGCTCGCTCATCTCGCCCTTGTTCGGCTCGACGAGGATGACCAGCGCCAGCATTGCGCCGTAGCCGAGTGCTGCCAGAATGCAGAGAGTGATGACAAACCTGAATAGCGTCGGCATCGATTCCCGGGTCGCCCGCACCTGATTTTCGTCCCGCGCCCTTATGGGACGCGAATTCGGTCAAGACAAGGGCGCGCGGCTAATCGTTTGCTTGACGAAAACCGGCTTTTCATGTCGAAACGCTGCCATGACGGCAACCCCGACACTGGCTGCGGAGAACATGGCGGACCTGGTTGAAAGGCTAGGCACGCGCTCCGTCGTTTTCGTCGGCCTGATGGGTGCGGGAAAGACGGCGATCGGGCGCAGGGTGGCGGGCATGCTCGGCCTTCCCTTCACCGACAGCGACCATGAGATCGAAAGCGTTTCGCGCATGACCATCCCCGACCTGTTCGAACGCTACGGCGAGGCGGAATTCCGCGCGCTGGAACAGCGCGTCATCGTGCGGGTTCTGGAAAGCGGGCCGCAGGTTCTGTCGACCGGCGGCGGCGCCTTCATGAACGCGCAGACACGGGACGCCATAGCGGCGTGTGGGCTTTCCGTGTGGCTGAAGGCAGATGTCGACACGCTGCTCGACAGGGTCTCCAAGAAGCAGAACCGGCCCCTGCTGAAAAATGCCGATCCGCGCGGCGTGCTCGAAAAGCTGATGCTCGAACGCAATCCGGTCTATGCACTGGCCGACGTCACTGTTGCGACGCGCGATGAGCGCAAGGAGGTCATTGCCGGTGAAGTCCTCGAGGCCATCGGCCGTCACCTTGAGAGCCAGGCGTCGGGACCGAAAGCCTACGGCGAGACCGCGTCATGAGCATCGAGACCGTTGCGGTCAGGCTCGGCGACCGGACCTACGACATTTTGATTGGCGCAGGCCTCGTCGCGCGGGCCGGCGAGGAGATATCGAAGCGGCTGCCTGGCATCAGGACGGCCATCGTCACCGACGCGAATGTCGCCGGTTCGCACCTTGCGCCGCTGGTTGCCAGCCTCGACAGGAGCGGGATAGCCTCGACCGTCATCGCGTTGCCGCCCGGCGAGAAGACAAAAAGCTTCGACGCTCTTCAAGTTGTCGTCGATGGCATACTGGCGGCGCGGCTTGAGCGTGGCGACGCGGTGATCGCGCTCGGCGGCGGCGTCATCGGCGACCTAGCCGGCTTCGCAGCCGGCATCGTCCGGCGCGGCATGCGCTTCGTGCAGATGCCGACCTCGCTGCTTGCGCAGGTCGATTCCTCGGTCGGCGGCAAGACAGGCATCAACAGCGACCATGGCAAGAACCTTGTCGGCGTGTTCCACCAGCCGCAGCTCGTGTTGGCCGACACCGAGGTGCTCGACACGCTGCCGGCGCGGGAATTCACGGCGGGTTATGCCGAAATCGCCAAATACGGTCTCATCGACCGGCCGGACTTCTTCGCCTGGCTGGAGAAGAACTGGCAGGAGATATTCGCTGGCGGTCCGGCGCGCGTGCAAGCGATCGCCGAATCCTGCCGCGCCAAGGCCGACGTCGTCGCCCGCGACGAATACGAGACCGGCGACCGCGCCCTGCTCAATCTCGGCCACACCTTCGGCCATGCGCTCGAAGCCGCGACCGGCTACGACAGCCAGCGTCTCGTGCATGGCGAGGGCGTCGCCATCGGCATGGCGCTGGCGCATCGTTTCTCGTCCCGGCTCAATCTGTGCAGCATGGACGATGCGCTGCGGGTCGAAGCGCACCTTAGCGCCGTAGGGCTGCCCTGGCGCATGTCGGATATTCCCGGCGCCCTTCCCGATGCGGACCGGCTGCTTGCCTATATCGCGCAGGACAAAAAGGTGTCGCGCGGAGCGCTGACCTTCATCCTGACGCACGGCGTCGGGAAAGCCTTCATTGCCAGGGACGTTGCGTCCTCGGAGGTGCTGCTCTTCCTGAAGGAGAATTTGCCGGGATGACCGCGGTCGGCTGGATCGTCGCCGGCGTCCTGGCCGGGATTGTCCTCCTGGCCGTATTCGTGCTTGTCCTTCGCACCTGGCTGCTCACCGCCTTCGGATACGAACTCGTGCGGATAGCCGCCCCGCAGCGTCCGGTACATGAGGACCCGGACAGCGCGGCCGCCGGGGCCCGTGGCGAAAGCGGGGCAAGGCAGGACCGTTTAGGCTCGCTTGTCGATCTGCAGGAGCTCGAAGTTTCGGACGTGATGGTCCACCGCATCAACATGCGCTCCGTCAACGCCGACAACCCGCCCGAGGCGGTGGTGCGCGAGATCCTGCAAAGCCCGCACACCCGCATGCCGCTGTGGAAAGGCTCGACCGAAAACATCGTCGGCGTGCTCCACGCCAAGGATTTGCTGCGCGCGCTGAACGAGGTCGGCAACGACTTCTCCAGGATCGACGTGATGAAGATCGCCACAAAACCCTGGTTCGTGCCGGACACCACGTCGCTGCACGACCAACTCAACGCGTTTCTGCGCCGCAAGGCGCATTTCGCTCTGGTCGTGGACGAATATGGCGAGGTCGAGGGGCTGGTGACGCTTGAAGACATCATCGAGGAAATCGTCGGCGACATCGCCGACGAGCACGACGTCGACATGCAGGGCGTGAAGCAGGAGGCCGACGGCTCGGTGGTCGCCGACGGCAGCGTGCCGATCCGCGACCTCAATCGCGCGCTCGGCTGGTCGCTGCCCGACAATGAGGCCACGACCATCGCCGGCCTCGTCATTCACGAAACGCAGTCGATTCCCGAGGAACGCCAGGCGTTCACCTTCCACGGCAAGCGCTTCGTCGTCATGAAGCGCGACAAGAACCGCATCGCCAGGATCAGGATCAGGCCGGTGACGTGAATGCCTGCGGCGTCACCATCGCGTCTTTTCGCCCGGCGCGGCGGGTTCGATAGCCAGCGCATGCACGCTGCCCGTCAATTCGTGGGCGAGAGCCGAGTTGACTGCGCGGTGGCGCTCTATGCGGCTCATGCCGGCAAAGGCCGGCGACACCAGCCGCACCCGGAAATGGGTCTCGCCCTTGCCGTCGAATTCGGCATGGTGTCCGGATTCGACGTGATGGTGGCCGGCGTGAAGATGGCTTTCGTTGATCACGTCGAGCCGCTCGGGCGAAAATGCCTTCTTCAACTTGGTTTCGATGCTTTCCTGTATCGACATCGGCGTCTCCTCTACCCATATATGGGAGGCCATATATGCAGGCCGCCACAAAAGCGCCACCTCGGCACCCGACCCGGTGATTTGTCCCGGTAGGGACCGTTTCCACCAAATGTCAATTCTTGTATCGCGCCGCCGATGTGCTCATAACGGTCGCCAGATGAAGCCGTATCCGAAATATTTCGAAAAGATTCGCATCCGCCGGGACAAGGACGCGGACCTGAAGTCGCGCTCGCCGATATGCCAGTGGGACGGCTGCAAGGAGGCGGGTACCCACAAGGCGCCCGTTGGACGCATGAAGGAAGGCGAGTACTTCAAGTTCTGCCTCGATCACGTGCGCGAGTACAACAAGGGCTTCAACTATTTTTCGGGCGTTCCGGATTCCGAAATCGCGCGCTTCCAGAAGGAGGCCCTGACCGGTCATCGCCCAACTTGGACCATGGGCCTGAACGGCACCATGCGGTCCGCGCCCGACATGGCGCAGATGCGGTCAGGCCGCGCCGGCTATTACAATCGCATGCGCGATCCCTTCAATCTGTTCAACGGGCCGAAGGATCCGCGCCAGCCGCACGAGCGAAAGGCCAAGCCGCTTGAGGCCAAGGCGCTGGAAACGCTTGGCCTTGACGCAAAGGCGACTGGCAAGGATATCAAGGCGCGCTATAAAGAACTGGTGAAGCGCCACCATCCCGACGCGAATGGCGGCGACAGGGCTTCTGAGGACCGGTTCCGCGATGTGCTGCAGGCCTATCGCGTGCTCAAACAAGCTGGTTTGTGCTGAGCGCAGGGTCTGCTAAAGACGCCCCCGAACAAATGGGATTTTGCCGGCGCACGACGCGCCGCGCGTGAGGACGTTATGAACAAGGTCGACCGGGACATCGCCAACCTCCCTGACACGACGGTGTCGGTAAAGGAAAAATTCGGCTTCGAATCCAAAATGGTGGTGCCGGCCTATTCGGCGGCGACTGAGCACGTTCCCGACCTCGACCCGGACTATCTGTTCGACCCGCAGACGACGCTCGCCATCCTCGCCGGCTTCGCCTTCAACCGCCGCGTCATGGTCTCCGGATATCACGGAACCGGGAAGTCCACGCATATCGAGCAGGTCGCCGCGCGCCTCAACTGGCCCTGCGTGCGCGTCAACCTCGACAGCCATGTCAGCCGTATCGACCTCGTCGGTAAGGACGCGATCGTGGTCAAAGATGGCATGCAGGTTACTGAATTCCGCGACGGCATCCTGCCCTGGGCCTACCAGCACAATGTCGCACTCTGCTTCGACGAATACGACGCCGGCCGCCCGGACGTGATGTTCGTCATCCAGCGCGTGCTGGAATCGTCGGGCCGCCTGACGCTGCTCGACCAGAGCCGCGTCATCAGGCCGCACCCAGCCTTCCGCCTTTTCGCCACCGCCAACACCGTGGGCCTCGGCGACACGACCGGCCTCTATCACGGCACGCAGCAGATCAACCAGGCGCAGATGGATCGCTGGTCGATCGTCACCACGCTGAACTATCTGCCGCACGACAATGAAGTGAATATCGTGCTCGCCAAGGCCAAGCACTATCGCGACGCCAAGGGCAAGGAGATCGTCAACAAGATGGTGCGCATCGCCGACATGACACGGCAGGCCTTCATCAACGGTGACCTGTCGACCGTCATGAGCCCACGCACGGTCATCACCTGGGCCGAGAACGCCGAGATATTCGGCGATGTCGGGCTGGCGTTCAGGTTGACCTTCCTCAACAAATGCGACGAACTCGAACGCTCGATCGTCGCGGAGTTCTACCAGCGCGCCTTCGGCCAGGAACTGCCGGAGTCGGCCGCCAACGTGGTGCTCGGCTAGTCCGGAGATTCGATGGCCGGTCCCGGCGACAACACTCGAAGCAGATCGAAGACGGGTTCCGAAGCGGATAGCTTCAAGCGCGCCGTGACGGTCTGCATGCGCGCCATATCGGGCGACCATGACCTGGAAGTCGCCTTCGCCAAGGACAAGCCCGCGCTTGCCGGCAATCGTGCGCGGCTTCCTGAACTGCCGAAGAAACCCTCGCCGGCCGACATAGCCGTCACGCGTGGCCTCGGCGATTCCATGGCGCTGAGGCGGGCCTGCCACGATCTCGGTATCCACACCAAGTTCGCCCCTGAGGGCAAGCAGGCGCGCGCCGTCTACGATGCGGTCGAGCAGGCCCGCGTCGAGGCGATAGGCGCTCTGCGCATGACTGGCGTAGGCGACAATATCGGCTCCATGCTGGAAGACAAATACGCCAAGGCCAACCTCGCCGACGTTCGCGACCGCGCCGACGCGCCGATCGAGGAGGCGCTGGCGCTGATGGTGCGCGAGAAACTCACCGGCCGGGCAGCGCCGAAGAGCGGTGAGCGTGTCGTCGACCTCTGGCGCGAATGGGTCGAGGAAAAGGCCGGCGCCGATCTCGACCACCTGATCGGCAATGTCGACGACCAGCAGGCCTTTGCCCGGGTCGTGCGCGAGATGTTGGCCTCGATGGAGATGGCCGAGAACCTCGGCGATGAGGAGCAGTCGGACGAGACCGAGGACAGCGAGGACCCGCAGCCGCAGGGCGAGGAGCAGAGCGAGGAGGGCGGCGAGGACGATTCCGGCGCCGACCAGTCGCAGTCGGACGATCAGGACGCCTCGACCGACGAGGAGCAGGCCGGCGAGATGGACGCGGCGGACGCGACCTCCGACGAATTTTCCGACGACGACGATCCGGACGCCGAGACGCCTGGAGAAGCTAAGCGCAAGGACAATCCATTCGCCGATCTGCCGAACACCGTCGACTACAAGGTGTTCACGACCACCTTCGACGAGACGGTGGGCGCGGAAGAGCTTTGCGAGGAAGAAGAGCTCGACCGGCTCCGCGCCTTCCTCGACAAGCAACTCGCCAATCTGTCGGGCGTGGTCGGGCGGCTCGCCAACCGGCTGCAGCGCCGGCTGATGGCGCAGCAGAACCGCTCCTGGGACTTCGATCTCGAGGAGGGCTATCTCGACCCGGCCAGGCTGGTGCGCGTGGTCATCGACCCGATGCAGCCGCTTTCCTTCAAGCAGGAGCGCGACACCAAATTCCGCGATACCGTGGTCAGCCTTGTGCTCGACAATTCCGGCTCGATGCGGGGACGGCCGATCACGGTCGCCGCCACCTGCGCCGACATTCTCGCCCGCACGCTCGAACGCTGCGGCGTGTCGGTCGAGATTTTGGGCTTCACCACCCGCGCCTGGAAGGGCGGGCAGGCTCGCGAGAAATGGCTGAAGGACGGCAAGCCGCCGAATCCCGGCCGGCTGAACGACCTGCGCCACATCATCTACAAATCGGCCGACCAGCCCTGGCGGCGTGCCAGGCGCAATCTCGGCCTGATGATGCGCGAGGGCCTGCTCAAGGAAAACATCGACGGCGAGGCGCTGCTGTGGGCGCATCAGCGCCTGATCGGACGCCCCGAGCAGCGCAAGATCCTGATGATGATCTCCGACGGTGCGCCGGTCGACGACTCCACGCTTTCGGTCAATCCCGGCAACTATCTCGAACGCCACCTGCGCGCCGTCATCGAGCTCATCGAGACACGCTCGCCGGTCGAACTGCTCGCCATCGGCATCGGCCACGACGTGACGCGCTACTACCGTCGCGCCGTCACCATCGTCGATGCCGAGGAGCTTGCCGGAGCGATGACCGAACAGCTCGCTTCGCTGTTCGGCGAAGAAAGCGTGCGCGACAGCCGCCGCGGCGGTTTGCGTCGCGCCGGATGACGAGATTCTCGCACAGGACGCTTTTACTTGCGCTCGCGGTTGCGTTGGCAGTCGGCGGGTTCCTGTCCACTGCGTGGCAGCCGGCCGGGGCTGCGGTCGAAGGCGTCGAGCGGCTGGAAATTTCAGCCCGCCCGATCCGCCATTTCCGGATAGGCAGTACCGAGAGACGTTTCGGTCCGCTCGAATTCGTCGGCGGGCTGGAACTGACATCGACGTCGCGCGATCTCGGCGCGCTGTCGTCCTTCCGCTTCCTGACGCCGGGGGAGGATTTTATCGGCGTCGCCGACACAGGCTTCTGGTTCTTCGGCACGATCGCGCGCGACGCCGACGGCGTGCCTTCCGGCGTCGAGAACTTCCGCATGCAGCAGATGTTCGACCGCTCGGGAAAGGTCTCGAACCGCAAATGGGAGGTCGATGCCGAAGGTCTGGCCGTGAGGGACGGCGTGGCTACGGTTGGATTCGAGCGCGATCACCGCATTGCGCAATTCGGGATCGAGCCGGACGACATGAAGGCGGCGATCGGCGATCTCGATTTCCTGATCCCGCCGCGCGAGCTCAGGCAGAACCGCGGCTTCGAAACGGTCGCGCACGCCCATTCTCACGGGCAGCACGAAGGCGGACTGATCATCGTCTCGGAAAAAAGCCTCGACGGAGACGGCAACATCTTCGCGGCGATCATCGAAGGCCCCAACAAGGGCGTCTTTACGGTCAGGCGCAACGGTGAATTCGACATCACCGACGGCGCCTTCCTGCCGAACGGCGACCTGCTTCTGCTGGAACGAAGCTTCTCGATGGCATCCGGCGTGAAGATGAGGCTGAAGCGCATCTACGGCGAAAGCATCGCCAAAGGATCGGTCGCCGACGGCCCCGTGTTGTTTACGGCCGACATGGGCTATCAGATCGACAACATGGAAGGGCTGGACGTCTGGACCCGTGCGGACGGCGCGCAGATGGTCTCGCTCATCTCGGACGACAACCACTCGATCCTGCAGCGCAACCTCTATCTCGAATTCGTGCTGCACGACGAGGCCGAGCCCCAGCCGACGAAAAACTAGCCGCCGGCTGTCCAATCTAGCGCAGGGCTTTCATTAACGCATCGTGCATGGCGAAGCTCGCGCATTCCCGGCGGTCGCCGTCCTCCCAATGTCCCCAATCGCTGATCTGCACGATCAAGGCATCCTCATCCGGATAGATGTGAAGGAACTGTCCGGCGATTCCGACCGCGGTGAAATCCGTCCTTGGCCGCGGAAAGAGCCACCACTGGTAGCGGTAGTCTATCGGACAACCCGGATTGTGCGAATAATTGCCTGGCGGAATCGCGTCCGCGCCATCCGGACCATGAGAGATCGCCAGGTCGAACCAGGCGCTGGGGATCACCTGGCGGCCGTCCGGGCCGCGACCCTTGTTCAGCACGAGCAGACCGAAGCGAGCAAGGTCGCGGATCCGCATATATGAGCAGCATGCCCCGATCGGCGTGCCGGTGTAGTCCTCCTTCCAGCGGGCCCTGGCTTCCGCGCCAATCGCTTTCCACAGTCCCCACTCCAGGAAATCCGCCAGATTTTGGTCCCCAAGCATATCTTGCGCAACTGCTGCGTTGATGCTCGCATCGAGGGCCGAATAGTTGAATCCCCCGTTTAACCCCCGGCTGCCATACTTTTTGGCAAATTCCACGATGCTGACTTTCTGGCCTTCCTTGACGCGGCGATCAAATTTCGCCGAGTCCGTGAAACCGTCAAACCATCCTCCGTAGCTGTATTCGCTCCAACGCACGCCGGATCGCATGTTGAGGACGTGCGAGATCGGAACGCCGCTGTATCCGCCCGCCGAAACCCGCTTGCCGAGTTGTGGGAGGAAAGAGTCCACGGGCCGTCGGAGAATTTCTTCGAACTTGGCTCGCGTTCGCGCGCCGTGCTTGGTTGCGATGACGTGGCCCATTAGGGTTGACGTGATCGACTTCGTCACCGAGGCGAGACCATATTCCTTGCCGGGTCGATCAGCCCCACGTTCCGCGCAGGTTTCGGCTTTTTTGTCGTAAAGCTCGAACTTGATCTTGCCCGACTTGATGACCAGCAAGGCGCAAACGCGTACCTCTTGCATGAACTCTGTGAGCGAGCAGGAGCCTTTGGCGCAGGGTACTCGCACCTCTCCTTGGAATTCGGCACGGCCCAGGTGACTGGATTTTGCCGGAGGATCGATCTTGTTGGTGATGTCTGCTGCGTGGACGAAGTTCGCTAAGATCAGAACATTCACGGCAGACCACAGAGCCAATCGGCATTTAGCTTGGATCATCGCGCCCGCCCCCTACTGACCTGCGGGGTAGAGTATGACAATGTCACGTTATTGCGCCAGCCGGCCTTTCCGAAACTCCTACTATGAAAGGGAATGATCTCCGCCGTCCCGTCCGTCCCCGATACTTGGCGCTGAGCACCGATCTCCCAGGTTGTTCAAGACGCTATTGCCAGGTCTCCTGATCCGGCGGAGGAGTTCGCATGTTTCGAGATGAAGGCGAGTGCGTCTTTCGCCGGCATCGGCCGGGCGAAGAGATAGCCCTGGATTTCCCTAAAACCTTCGCGGCGCAGCCGCGCCAGTTGGTCCGGCGTCTCGACGCCCTCCGCCGTCGTCGTCAGGTTGAAGCCTGAGCCGAGACCGGTCACCGCCTTGACGATCGCCATCGAGCCCGGATCGGTGCCGATGCCGGAAACGAAGCTGCGGTCCATCTTGATCTTGTCGAAAGGGAAGGAGCGCAGGTAGCTCAGGGATGAATAGCCGGTGCCGAAATCGTCCATGGCGATGCGCACGCCGAGATCGCGTAATGCATGCAGAAGCTGCAGGTTCTGGCCGTTCTGGGCCAGCAGCACGGATTCGGTGATCTCAAGTTCGAGCCGGCTAGGATGCAGCCCGGCCTCGTCGAGCGCGGAGACGACCGTCGCCAGCAGCCCGACCTGCTTGAACTGGCAGGGCGACAGGTTGACGGCGATCTTGATCTCGCTCGGCCAGCCCGCAGCCGTGCGGCAGGCCTGCCGCAGCACCCATTCGCCGAGATTGCCGATCAGTCCGGTTTCCTCGGCAACCGGAATGAATTCGGCCGGGCCGAGGAGGCCGCGCTCAGGATGGCGCCAGCGCACGAGCGCCTCGAGACCCGAGATCCGGTCGTCGGCCAGCGACAGCACCGGCTGGTAGTGCAGTTCGAACTCCTCGGCGGCCAGCGCCTGGCGCAGCTCCAGCGTCAGGCCGTGGCGGCGCTCGGCGTTGAAGCGCATGGCGCTGTCATAGAAGCGGAAGGTGGAACGTCCGTCCGCCTTCGCCGCGTAAAGCGCAAGGTCTGCGTTGCGCAGCAGCGTGTTGACGTCGTCGCCGTCCTCAGGCGCCAGCGCGATGCCGACGCTGCAATCCACGTGCTCCTGCACGCCGTCGAGGTGGAACGGCTTTGCGAAGGCGTGCATCACCCTGTTGGCCAGCGCAGTCGTATCGGCCGCACCTTCCAGCATGAAGATCAGCGCGAACTCGTCGCCGCCCAGCCGCGCGACCATGTCCGACCGCCCGATCAGGAGTGTCAGCCGCTCGGCCACCTCGACCAGCAGCGCGTCGCCGGCCGGATGGCCCATACTGTCGTTGACATGCTTGAAGTGGTCGATGTCGATATACATCAGCGCGAAAGCGTTGGCGGCAGGCGCGTCGGAAAGAAGCGTCATGATGTGGTTGGTGAAGAAGCTGCGGTTCGGCAGGCCGGTCAGCGCATCATGCATCGCGATATGGGCGATGCGCTCCTCGTAGCTGCGCCGCTCGGTGACGTCCTGGGAGATGCCGACGAGGTAGCGAGAGGGGCTGCCGTCCATGGTCGGGATGGCGCGCTTCATCGTCCGGATGGTTCGCGTGCTGTTGTCGGAACGCTGGACGCCCTCCTCGAAGGCAAGAACGCCGGCGGTTTCCATGGCCTGCAGGTCCTGCTCGCGAAACTGCTGCGCCTGATCCGGCGTGAAGATGTGGCTGTCGGTCTTGCCGATGATGTAGGAAGGCTCGAAGCCGACGATCTCGCCGCAGGCGGCATTGTAGAGGATATAGCGGCCACCATCCTCCATGTCCTTGACGAATACGCCGACCGGCAGGCTGCTGACGATGCTGTCGAGCAGGGAACGCGTGTCGCTCGCCTGGCGATAGGCCCGGTTGACTTCGGTGCGGTCGGTGACGATCGCCAGGATCGCGTCGACGCCGTTGAAGCGCACGTTGCGGCCATAGGTCAGCACCTCCATCACCTCGCCATTGGCTTTGAGATGCTGCCAGCGCTCGGCGCGGCCGAGGTCAGACCGCGACTTGACGGCGGCGCGCATGCGGTCGCGTTCGCGTTCCGGCCGGATGTCCAGCACGGTCATGCTGGCGTAGTCCTCGCGGCTGTAGCCGTAGAGCTTCATCGCCGAGTCGTTCACCGTCAGAAAACCCAGCGTCTCGGGATCGTAGACCCACATCGGTGTCGGGTGGGTGACGAAGAGCGTCTTGAAATCTTCGTCCCCGGTAGCCTCGAGGCCCTCGATACCGCTTCCGGCGAGTTCGCTCTTTCCGATGTTCATCTATGCCGCCCGATGTCCCGCAAGGGGCTTTTCGCCCCACTGACCCCGGCGGCATCAGTCGCACAAAGTTCTAAAGAATCTAATACATTGATTTTGCATATAATTTAAGCGTGCTGCTGAGCAATTCGGCAGCCGGCTGTCTGCCTGAATTTTACGCTTAAGAAAGAGTTGCCCTCAAGCTGCGGCCGGCTGTGCCCATCTGGCGGCGATGAGCCGGTAGGGGATCAGCGCGAAGACGGCGATCGCGAGCTTCACCGTCAGATCGCCCGCCGCCCACGACATCCAGCGCGCCGTCTCGACCGGCAGGAGGCCAAGCAGGGGGGCGTTCTCCAGCGCGAACGCATCGTCAGGGCCGATGAAGGCGAAGGCGGCGGAGAAGGCGACGCTGAAGAAGATCGCTGTATCGAGCACCGATCCCGCCAGGGAGCCGAACACGGGCGCGCGCCACCACGAGCGCTGGCGCAGCCAGTTGAACACCGTTACATCGAGTAGTTGCGCCGTCAGGAAGGCGGCGCCCGACGCGATCGCAATGCGCACCAGCCGGTCGGCGGCGGTCTCGAATTCGATAAAACCGTATCTGAACAGCAGCGGCGGCATTAGGATCGAGCAGGCTACCGCCAGCATGAAGCCGACGAAGACGATCCGCCGCGCCACGGCCGGGCCATAGCGTCGGTTGGCGAGATCGGTCACCAGAAAGGCGAAGGGATAGGTGAACGCACCCCAGGTCAGGATGTCGGCGAGCGCAAGGCCGCCGATTTGGCCGTTCACCGGAAACTGGACAAGCACATTCGAGGCCACGACGATGAGCGCCATGGCCGCCACGAAGGGCGCATAGGAAGTCAGGCGAAACATTTTTTTATCCTGGGTGATGGAACCAGCTGGTGTCTTGATTTCGCAGGCGGCCTACCGCCCGCGAAGCGCTATCAGGCGGCCTGTTCGGCGGACTTCTTGGCGACCTGCTTCTTGAGAAGGCGGGCGCGCTGCGACAGTTCCGCAGCGTCAGCCTTGGCAAGGAACGCATCGAGGCCGCCGCGATGCTCGACCGAACGCAGCGCGTTCGCGGAGATACGCAGGCGAACGTTCTGGTTCAGCGCTTCCGAGATCAGCGTCACCTTGACGAGGTTCGGCAGGAACTTGCGCTTCGTCTTGTTGTTGGCGTGGCTGACATTGTTGCCGGACAAAACGGCCTTGCCGGTCAGTTCGCACGTGCGGGACATTTCGGTTTACCTTCAGTCTTCAACAGCCGCGACGTCGGCGCACCGGCACTATGGCGCGCAGTCGCTTCTAGCGGCCTCATGGAAAAGTCGGGGTTCCATAGTGGCATTTGCAGCTTGCGTCAAGCGCAGCGCCGCAGCCCCTGTTTCTCGATCCGACCACGAAATGGCCGGATTCCAGGGCAGTATCGCCCGCAGGAAACCCTTTCGGTCCCTGAACAGCGCCGAAGAACCGGCATTGGCCCCATGATGTTCCGAGCTTTCGCCATTGGCGCTGCCTTGATCCTCGCCACGATCATGCCGGGGTCGGCCGCCTATCGGGCGCCGCTCTATCGCGGCGAATATACGCTTTCCTTCCTCGGACTTCCCGTCGGGCGCGTCGAATTCGACAGTTATGTCGACCGCGAGGGCTATTCGATCCAGGGCGAGGCCTCGGCCTCGGGACTTGGCGTCTTTTTCTACGATACGACCGGCAAGCTCAGCGCCTCTGGGCGCTTCACCGACGGTGTCCAGGCGGATCGTTTTCGCGCCGAATACCGCTATGACGACAAGCCGACCCTGGTCGATATCCGCTTTGCCGACGGCAATGTCGTGGAGGTCGTCAACGAGCCGCCGCTGAAGAAACGGAGAAAGGATTGGGTGCCGATCGGCCCGGACGACCTGAAGTCCGCCGTCGATCCGATCGCCGCGACGCTGGTGAAGGCCGACAGGCTGGAGGATGTGTGCAAGGGCGGCGCCCGCATGTTCGACGGCGAATTGCGCGCCGACCTCGCGCTCTCCTATGTCAGCACGGGGAAGATGTCGGTCGAGGGTTTCGAGGGCCCGATCGTCACCTGCCGGCTGAAGTTCACTCCCGCCGCCGGCTACCGCAAGGGACGCCGCGCACTCGAATTCCTCAGGACCAAGAGCCGGATCATGGTGACATTTGCCCAGCTCGGCGAAACCGGCGTATACGCGCCGATCCATGCCACGATCGGCACGCAGATCGGCACGATCACGATCCGGGCGCGGCGGTTGGAAGCCTTGTAGGCGCCGGGGCAAGGAACTCCCGCGCCGGAGAATTTTGGATGGCGCGCGCAACACTGATCGGCTTCTCGGCTATCGCGATGTGGGCGCTGCTCGCGCTGCTCACCGACGCGTCCGGCAGGACGCCGCCCTTCCTGCTGTCGGCAATCACCTTCGCCGTCGGCACATGCGTCGGGCTCGCTGCGCGACTCTTCACGGCTGCGCCGGACCGGCCTGCAAAAATTCCATTCCAGGTATGGGTGATCGGCATAGGCGGGCTGTTCGGCTACCATTTTTTCTACTTTACGGCGCTGCGCAACGCACCGGCCGTGGAGGCGAGCCTCATCGCCTATCTCTGGCCGCTCCTGATCGTGCTCGGCTCGGCGCTGATGCCGGGCGAACGATTAAGGTGGCATCATATCGCCGGCGCGCTGCTGGGGCTCGCCGGCACGGCGCTGATCGTCACCAAGGGCGGCGGCGTCGCCTTCGAGAGCCGTTACGCCTTCGGTTACGCGATGGCGGGCGTCTGCGCCTTCCTGTGGTCGGCCTATTCGCTGCTGTCGCGGCGGTTCCCGGCCGTTCCGACCAGCGTCGTCACCTGGTTCTGCGCCGCGACTTCGGCGCTCTCGCTTCTCTGTCATCTGGCGCTTGAGGAAACCGTGCTCCCCGCCACCACGGGACAGTGGCTCGCCGTCCTCGGTCTCGGCCTGATGCCCGTGGGCGCTGCCTTCTATGCCTGGGATATCGGGGTCAAGCGCGGCAACATCCAGGTGCTGGGAGCGGCAAGCTACGCCGCGCCGTTGCTTTCGACCCTCATCCTGATCGCGGCAGGCTTTGCCGAACCGACGTGGCGCATCCTCGCCGCCTGCGTTCTGATCACGGCCGGCGCCGTGCTTGCCGCGAGGTCGATGCTGTTCGGCGGCAAGGCTGCGTCCGCTACGGCCGCTGACAACGCGCCGGCATAACCGGCGTCATCCGGAGATGCCCGGCTCCCACCCGGGCTCGGCCAGTTCAAACTGCGCGAAGTCGAAGCCTGGCGCCACGGTGCAGCCGACCAGCGTCCAGTCGCCGAGACTGCGCGCCGTCTGCCAGCAGTCGGCCGGCACCACCGCCTGCGGCCGTTCGCCGGCCGCCAGATCGCTGCCCAGCCGGAAGGAGACGATGCCGGCTTCCCCATCGGAGATGCGCAACTCAAGCGGCGCGCCGGCGTAAAAGTGCCAGACCTCGACGGCGTCCCTGACGCGATGCCAGGCCGACACTTCGCCTCGCTGCAGCAGGAAATAGATCGCGGTCGAATGGCCGCGACCGCCGACACCGTCACCCTCGTTGTCCCTGAACGTCTCGACGTACCATCCGCCTTCCGGATGGCGGACCAGCCCCAGCGCCGCGACAATCCCTGCGGCGTTCATCGGCTCAGAAATTGTCCTTGCGCTTGCGGATCTCGGCAAAGACCTCGGCATCGGTCGCCTTCTCCATGCCGAGGTTCCTGCGGATTGCCGGATCGTGCCAGCGGATGAACGGGTTCGTGGCGAGTTCCTCGGCAAGCGTGGTCGGCAATGTGGGCTTGTCGGTCGCGCGCAGCTTTTCCACCTTGGCCGCACGCTCCTTGAGCGCCGAGTTGGTCGGGTCGATGGTCAGCGCGAAGCGGGCGTTGGCAAGCGTGTATTCGTGGCCGCAGTAGAGCGTGGTGGCCGCCGGCAGTTCCAGCAGCTTCTGCAGCGAATGGAACATCACCGGCGCCGGCTTTTCCAGAAGCCTGCCGCAACCCATGGCGAACAGCGTGTCCGCCACGAAAGCCACGTGCGACTTCGGAAAATAGTAGCAGATGTGGCCGGCCGTATGGCCTGGCGTCTCGATCACCTCGACCGGCTGGCCGCCGAATTCGAACTTCGAGCCTTCCGACAGTTCCACGTCGATGCCGGGTATCTTGGCCGCTTCCGCCTTCGGCCCGACGATCTTCAGCCCGAACCTCTTCTTCAGCGCCAGATTGGCCTCGACATGATCGGCATGGTGGTGGGTGGTCATGATCATCGTCGGCGTCCAGCCGGTGCGCTTGATCGCAGCCAGGATGGCCGCCTCCTCGGGCGCGTCGATCAGCGCGGTTTCGCCGCTCTTCGGGTCGTGCACGAGGATGCCGAAATTGTCTGACCGGCACATGAACTGATCGATCTGCAATGCCATTCCAAATGCTCCGTTCCGCTCCGGTCAAGATAGGGCGGCGATCTTGCCCTGTCACCACAGGCGGCCGTGTTTTCGGCCTATTGAATCGGCTGCGACCTCCCTGCCGAAAACCGATTCCGGTTTTCGGGCCGATGCAGTAGGGTCCGCCGCATGAATTCGGACATAGTCGATCTCAGATCCTTCTATTCGTCGCTGCTCGGGCGGCTCGCCGAGCGCTCGATCACGATGGCGATCTCGTCGGTCTGGGCGAATCTGCCCAACGAACGGCTTGTGGGCCTCGGTTACACGCTGCCCTGGCTCGACCGTTTCGGCGCGGATGCCGACCGCGTCTTCGCCTTCATGCCGGCAACCCAGGGCGCAGTGACCTGGCCTGCCGCAGGTCCCTCGGCCACGGCGCTGGTGTTCGACGAGGAACTGCCGCTGGTCGATTCTTCGATCGACCGCATGCTGCTCGTACACTCGCTCGAACACGCCGAAAGCCCGCGCGAGACGCTGAAGGAAATATGGCGCGTGCTGTCGCCCGCCGGGCGCATCGTCATCGTCGTGCCCAACAGGCGCGGCATATGGGCGCGCTTCGAGCATACACCGTTCGGCACCGGCCGGCCCTTTTCGCGCGGCCAGCTCAACGAACTGCTCAGGGAGGCGAACTTCACGCCCTCCGCCTGGGCCGACGCGCTGTTCTTCCCGCCGTCGAAGCGGCGGTTCATGATGCGCTTCCATGGCGTGCTGGAGCGAACGGGCCGCCGTCTGTGGCCGATCTTCTCCGGTGTCATCGTCGTTGAGGCGCAGAAACGTCTCTACCAGGGCCTGCCGGTCGCCAAGCGCGCCTCGCGCCGCGTCTTCGTGCCGGTGCTGTCGCCGCAAGGGGCGGCCACACGGTCTTTGCCGCAATTGTAGGGCCGAACTGCAGGGCGCGGCCTAGCCGGCCGCCGCTTCTGCAGGACCGATCAGCTCAAGGTCGAAGGACGTCGTCTGGTAGACCTGGTTGATCCAGTTGCCGAACAAGAGATGAGCGTGGGAGCGCCAGCGATTGAGCGGTGGCCGGCTGGGGTCGTCCTCGGGATAGTATCCATGCGGTATCGCGATCGGCGAGCCCGCGGCCACGTCGCGATCGTATTCCTCCTTCAGCGAGGTCGAGTCGTATTCGATGTGGTTGAACATGTAGAGCCGGTTGCCGGTCCTTTCGGCAGCCAGGCCCGGACCGGTCACATCGGACTCCATCAGCAGTTCGAGGTCCGGCGCAGCGCGGACATCGCTGGACCTTACCTCCGTCCATCGCGACACCGGAATGGCGAAATCGTCCGAGAAGCCGGCCAGGTAGGGCGAGGTAGGGGCGTTGTTGCTGTGCCGGAAGACACCGAAGGCCTTCTTGTCCAGCGTGTATTTGGGAATGCGGTGGAAATGCCAGGCGGCCGCCATGGCTCCCCAGCATATGAAAAACGACGAGTGCACGTTGGTCGTCGTCCAGTCGAGTATCTGCTCAAGTTCCTTCCAGTAGGTGACCTCTTCGAAGGGCAGCAGCTCGATAGGAGCTCCCGTGACGATGAAGCCGTCGAACTTGCGCTCCGCGACCTCTTCCCAGGTCCGGTAAAAAGAGATCAGGTGTTCCTCGGACGTGTTCTTGGCCTTGTGGCCGCCAATGCGCACAAGGGTCAGCTCCACCTGGAGAGGAGAGGCGCCGATTAGCCGCGCGAATTGCGTTTCGGTCCTGATCTTGTTGGGCATCAGGTTCAACAGCCCGATCTGCAGCGGACGGATGTCCTGGCGCAACGCGGTGCGCTCATCCATCACCGATATGCCCTCGCGCACGAGGATTTCGTGGGCTGGCAACTGATCGGGTATCTTGATCGGCATCGCAAAACTCCAGACAAAAAAACCGGCCTTTGCTCGCGCAAAGCCGGTTACAGGATGCAAACGGCCCTTTAGCGAGTTTTTTAACGTGGCTGCAAGCCGACCGGCCAAATCACCACGGAACTTGAGCGTATCTATGCCTGCAGGTGCCGGTCGTCAACCGGGCGGAACCCGGGCCGCGCTGCGGTCTCGACATTCCCTGCCATGGCCTGTATTCCGCTGCCGTCCTCATCCCGAGGCCGTTTCCGGACCGTTTACATGACGAAAGCGACCGATCTCTCCCGTCCGCAGCCGCGCGCAGGCGTCATGGACATCGAGGCCTATGTGCCTGGTAAGAGCGGGGCGCATGGCGCCGTGAAGGTGCACAAGCTGTCGTCCAACGAGAATCCGCTCGGCTCATCGCCCAAGGTCATCGAGGCGGTGCGCGAGGTCGCGGGCAAGCTCGAATTCTATCCCGACGGCGCGGCGACTAGGCTGCGCGAGGCAATCGGCGAGGCGCATGGGCTGAACCCGGCCAACATCGTGTGCTCCAACGGCTCGGACGAGATCCTCGGCCTCCTGGCGCAGACCTATCTTTCGCCGGGCGACGAGGCGATCTTCACCGAGCATGGTTTCCTCGTCTACAAGATCTACATCCAGGCGGCCGGCGCCGTGCCGGTTTCGGTGAAGGAGACCGAGGAGCGCGCCGATGTCGACGCCATCCTCGCCGCCGTTTCTCCGCGCACGAAGATCGTCTTCCTGGCCAACCCCAACAACCCGACCGGCACCTATCTTCCGTTCGAGGAAATCCGCCGCCTGCATGCCGGCCTGCCCAGGCACGTTCTGCTCGTGATCGACGCTGCCTATGCGGAATATGTCCGCCGCAACGACTACGAGGCCGGAGTCGAGCTCGTCGGCAACTCGCAGAACGTCGTGATGACGCGCACTTTCTCCAAGATCCATGGCCTCGGCGGGATGCGCATCGGCTGGATGTACGGGCCGGCGCACATCGTCGACGCGATCAACCGCATGCGCGGACCGTTCAATGTCAACGCCGCCGCCATCGAGGCCGGCGTCGCCGCACTGAAGGACCGAGCCCATGTGGACCGCACCGTCGCGCACAATGACCACTGGCTACGCTGGCTGTCGGAAGAGCTGCCGAAGCTCGGCCTGCGCGTCACGCCGAGCGTCGGCAATTTCATCCTGATTCATTTCCCGACCGACGAGAAGCACTCGGCGGAGAAAGCCGACGCGTTCCTGTCGTCGCGCGGCTACATCCTCCGCCGCGTCGCGGCTTATGGTTTTCCCAATGCGCTGCGCATGACCGTCGGCACCGAGGAGGCGAACCGCGGCGTCGCCGCGGCGCTCGCCGAATTCCTGAAAAGCTGACGTCATGCCGGACCCCATTTTTGAGAAGATCACGCTCGTCGGCATCGGCCTGATCGGCTCGTCGCTGGCGCGCGTCGTGCGCCGCGAGAACCTTGCCGGCCATATCGCCATAGCCACGCGCAGCGCAAAGACACTGGCGCGCGCCAGGGAACTCGAACTCGGCGACAGCTACACGACCGATGCCGCGGAGGCGGTCAAGGGCGCCGACCTCGTCATCGTTTCGGTGCCGGTCGGCTCGTCCGGCGCGGTGGCTGCCGAGATCGCGCCGGCGCTGAAGCCGGGTGCCATCGTCACCGACGTGGGATCGACAAAGCGTTCCGTCATCGCGCAGATGTCGCCGCACATGCCTGCCGGCGTTCATTTCATTCCCGGCCATCCGCTTGCCGGCACCGAAAAATCCGGCCCGGACGCCGGTTTCGCCGACCTGTTCGAAAACCGCTGGTGCATCTTCACGCCGCTGCCGGGAACCGATCCCGCCGCGCTGGAGCGCTTGTCCGAATTCTGGCGGCGCTGCGGCTCCAACATCGACACGATGGACCCCGACCACCACGACAAGGTCCTCGCCATCGTCTCGCATTTGCCGCACATCATCGCCTACAACATCGTCGGCACCGCCAACGATCTTGAGGCCGTCACGCAGTCCGAGGTGATCAAATATTCCGCCTCGGGTTTCCGCGACTTCACGCGCCTCGCCGCTTCGGATCCGACCATGTGGCGCGACGTCTGCCTGCACAACAAGGACGCCATCCTCGAAATGCTGGCGCGGTTCTCCGAAGACCTCGCCTCGCTGCAGCGCGCGATCCGCTGGGGCGACGGCGACAAGCTGTTCGACCTCTTTACCCATACCCGCGCTGTGCGCCGCTCGATCATCGAGGCCGGCCAGGAAATCGACGCGCCCGACTTCGGCCGTCAGGCCGTGGAGCACCCGAAGAGCTAGCGGCGGCTCACAGCGGCGGAATGTCGCCCAGCTTGAAGAAGGCGATCTTCGCCGCGCCCCGTTCGATCACCAACGGCAGGGTAGGGTCGTTGCCCATGAAACTCAGTGCCGAGGATACGTTGCGGATCTCCCTGCGCTTCTCCGGGAAGGCTTCCGCAAGGGCCGCGGACAGTCCCTGCGGGTCGCGCACCGTCAGTTTCAGGTCGGCATCGATCAGCCCGTCGTCGCCTATGGAAAATGACCCGTTGACGGTGAAGCCGGAATCCGGCCCGACTGAGAGCGAGGCATTGCGGATCGTGCCGGAGCGGCCGCGCAGGTCTTCGAGGCTGATGCCGCGCAGGTCGACGCCGCCGTCGATGGTCAGGTCGGACTCGCCGGACAAGGCGGGCAGCTTGCGACCATCGGCCAGCGCCGGGTCGAGCGCCAGTCCCTCGAAGCTGCTGGCTAGATCGAGGTCCTGGCCGTTCGGCCGCATATGCGCCTCGAAGGCGCCGATGGTGGCGAGCGGCGCGCCGTTCGCGGTAGTCGCCGCGACACCGCCGCCTTCGACCGAGACACGTTCCGGCAGCGGCCTTGCCCACCGCACGCTTGCGCGCAATTTCTCCCAGTCGATCTTGAACGAGCCGTTGCGCGGCGTCGCGACCATCGCCGGCCCGTCAAGCTCCGCTACGAAGCGCAGCGGGTCGTAGACCTGGCCCGCGGTGCGCAGGTTTCCCGCGGTCAGTCCGACCGCTTCGGCCGCATCGGCGTAGGCGATGCGGTCGCAATAGACGCCGAGGCGGAACGGAAAGCCGCGCGCGATCGTGTTGTCGCATTCCACTGTGATGCCGTCCCGATTCGCCTCGGCGATCGCGGCCTTGGCCCGGGTCGCCAGACGGTCGGCCAAATAGAACCAGCCGGCGCTGTAGCCGCCGAACAGGACCGCCGCGAAGACGGCGAGCCACAGGATGCGCCGGCCGTAGTTCGGCGTCCTGTCTTCCGTCACCGTCATGGCTTCCCCCGTGTCCCGCGTCTGGCCCAATCCGAGAGGCCTCAACTTTCGAGAATCATGCTTTATTCGTCTGCTTGCGCCAGATTGCGGCGAAACGGACAGTGGCTCGGCGATATGGGCGATTTTTGGGTCTTTGGCTACGGTTCGCTGATGTGGCGCCCGGGTTTCGCACATATCGAGACCCGTCGGGCGCGGCTGCACGGCTTCCGTCGGTCACTCTGCGTGACATCGCATATCTATCGCGGCACGCCCGAAAGGCCCGGCCTTGTGCTGGGACTCGACCGCGGCGGGTCCTGCGTCGGCCTCGCCTTCCGCGTACCTTTCGAGCTTCGCGACGAGGTTCTCGCCTATCTGCGCGACCGCGAACTCGTCACCAGGGTCTATCTGGAGCGCGCGCTGCCGATCCGGCTCGAAAACAACGAAAACGCCATCGCCGTCACCTATGTCGTCGACCGGACGCACGAACAATATGCCGGCAGCCTCGATGAGGAGACCGCGGCGAAGATCGTCTCGGGTGCGGTCGGCCAGGCCGGTCCGAACGAGGAGTACGTGCTCAACACCATCGCGCATCTGAAGGCGCTGGGCATCCGCGACCACTGGCTGGAAGCGGTTGGCCGGCTCGTGACGTGACGGTTACGTCACGTTTCGGCGCGCGGTTTGTCAGCGCGTGATTTGAACTCGGCCGCCTTGGGGACTAGGTTGCCGCCGCCGGTCGAGAGCCGGCAGATTGACGGACTACGGAGAAGTGCCTTGCAGAAACGCCGCCTGGGTAGAACCGACCTCGACATCGCGCCGATCGTGCTCGGCGGCAACGTCTTCGGCTGGACCGCCGACGAGAAGACCTCGTTCGATATTCTCGACCGTTTCGCCGATGCGGGCCTCAACGCCGTCGACACCGCCGATTCCTATTCCCGATGGGCGCCGGGCAACAAGGGCGGCGAATCGGAGACCATCATCGGCAAGTGGATGAAGAGCAGGGGAAACCGCGACAAGGTGGTCGTCATCACCAAGGTGGGCTCGGACATGGGGCAGGGCAAGACGGATCTGTCGGCCACCTACATCGCGAAGGCCGTCGAGGATTCGCTGAAGCGCCTGAAGGTGGAGACGATCGACCTCTATCTCTCGCATTGGCCGGACGACACCGTGCCTTATGACGAGACGCTCGGCGCCTATCAGCGGCTGATCGAGCAGGGCAAGATCCGCTGGTGCGGTGCATCCAACCTCGACGCCGGCCAACTCGCGGCGGCGCTCAAGGTGGCGAGCCAGAAGAAGCTGCCACGCTACGAGGTGCTGCAGCCGGAATACAATCTCTACGACCGCTCCAGCTTCGACGGGCCGCTGCGTGATCTCTGCATGAAGGAAGAGATCGGCGTCATCACCTATTTCAGCCTCGCCAGAGGCTTCCTCTCGGGAAAATACCGCAGCGAGGCCGACCTCGGCAAAAGCCCGCGCGGCGGCAGCATCGGAAAATATCTCGACATCAGGGGAAAGCGCATCCTCGCCGCGCTTGACACCGTATCGGCGCGCCACGGTGTGAAGCAGGCCGAAGTGGCGCTTGCGTGGATCATCGCGCGGCCGGGCGTCACCGCGCCGATTTCAAGCGCCACCACGATCGAGCAGGCCGACAGCCTGATCCGCGCCGCGCAGCTTGAGCTCGCAGCCGCAGACATCGAGGAACTGGACCAGGCGAGCGCTTAATTCGCCGGCGGCTACAGCGCCCCCAGCTCCTTCAGCCTTTTCACCGCCGTCGGCGGCAGCGGCGGCGGGTTTTTGCCCCGCGCCGCTTCGACCAGCAGTTCGTCGCAGGCGGCCTCAGTCTCAGCAATCAGCCGGCGCATGAATTCTTCCTTGCCGAGTCCGGCCGGGATCGGCGGCAGGAAGCGCGCGTGAATGGTGCCTGGATAGCGCATGAATTTGCGCCGCGGCCACCACAGGCCCGCCACATGCGCCACCGGCACCACTGGCAGGTCGAGTTGCGCGTAGAGCTCGACAATGCCGTATTTGTAGGCCGGCTCGTCGCCAGGCGCACGCCTTGTGCCTTCAGGATAGATGATCAGTTGCCGGTCATGCGCCATCTCGCGCTTGGTGTCAGCCACCGCCTGCTTCAGCGCGATCGAGCGCTTGCCCCGGTTCACCGGTATCATCCGCATCTTCATGATGTACCAACCGAAGAACGGTATCCACTGCAACTCGCGCTTCAAAATGTAGAGCGGGTCGCGCAGGTATGGGAAGAATGCGATCGCGTCCCAAAAGGACTGGTGTTTGGGCGCCAGGATGAACGAGCCTTCCGGAAGGTTCTCGACCCCGGTGATGTCGCTCCTGGTGCCGGCGATTTTCTCCATCAACCAAAGGCTCGTCCAAGACCAGAATTTCGGCACGAACCAAGCGCGGTGGCGCGGCGACAGGAAGTAGTAGGGCGTCCAGAAGATCATCTGGATGATCAGGCTGACGTAGAAGGCGACGTTGAACGCCAGCGAACGGATGTAAAGCATGCGCGAGAACCTGCGAGGATGCGCATGCTGGTTACACCAGACGCACGCAAAGGAAAACCGTCGGCGAAGGAACGTTCAATCCTGTCGGATGGCTGAAGCGTTCATCACCGCGGCGCGGTCGGCGGTCGTCGGCAGCGCGCCTCGCGCCAGCGCCAGCAGATACTTGTTGTATTCGGTGAACAGCACCCGCAGCGCGTCCGGCCTGACCATCCAGCCGCCATTGTCGAGCTTGCTGTTGACGACAGGGTAGGGGGCAAGTTCCTCCCTGTCGAGGAGCCTTCCCATCTCCAGAAGGCTGCGCGGCATATGATAGTTGTTGGTGACGAGGATCACGCGGCCGTAGTCATGCGTCCGCACCCATTTGGCGCTTTCCTCGGCATTGCCGATCGTGTCGAGCGCGGCGCGGTCGATGTCGATGCAGCAGGAAAACAGCGCCTTGTCGCCGCCGGTCGCCGCCTGCAGGGTCGTACGGCTGGTCGAGTGGTGCACGCCGCTGATCAGCAGACGCTCGCCCTTGCCGGATTTGAGCAGGCCGACCGCCGCGTCGATCCGCGCCTGGCCGCCGGTCAAGACGATGATGGCGTCGGCTGCGGGCGGGTCTTTCGGCGTTGCCATCTGGCCGACATGGGTGGCGAAGAGTGCGAAGCCGCCGAGGAAGAGGATCGCGCAGCCAAGAACCGCCGTGACGACCGCACGCAGAAAAACTGGCAGCCGGCGTTTGCGCACGACAGCGTCAAAGCCGCGCCCAAGTCCCCCATCGGGCGCGTCGTCTAGATGATGTCCCTTCATCGCTGGCATGTGTAGCGCCGAATTGCGGCGATGTGTAGGAGCATCGCCGGGTTTCCTTGGAGCCACGGAACGAAAATAACCCGGTTTTCGGGTTAGTCCGAGGCTCGCCTTGGTCCGCAGTGGATCTGATCCGCCTGGCTAATCCGTCTGGCTAATCCGTCTGGCGGGTTTCGATGTCGGTCAAATAGGCTACGACCGTCATATGCGACGTCGCCGCGGTCAGCACGCCGACCAGAAGGACGATCAGCGCGACGCCGGCATAGCCGCTGGCGCCGATCGCGAAATTGCCGAACAAGGCAGTCGCCTGGTCGGCTTCCGGCGTCGCCAGGTTTCGCGCCGACCAGAAGGACACGACGACGAACACGACGATCGCCGCAATGCCGCCGGCGGCCGCGCCCTTCATGCCGGTGGAAAGGAAATGCCGCCGGAACTCCTTGGCGATGAAGCGCGCCTCGGCGCCGACGAAATGCAGCACCTCGATGATGTGGCCGTTGCCGGCCATAGCGCCGCGTGTGGCGAACACCACCGACAGCACGGTCGCCGTCAGCATCAGCGCCAGTGCGGCGATGCCGATCGTCACGGTCGTGCGCGCCATGGTCACCAGCCGGTCGACCCAGGTGCGGTGATCGTCGAGCGTGGCCTGCGGCACTTCCGCCGCGATCGCCGCGCGCAGCCGGCCGAAATTCGGCGGATAGGCCTCGTTGATGGTGACGATAACCAGGCGCGGCACCGGCAGCTCGTCTATGTTCAGCCCGGCGCCGAGCCAGGGCTCCAGCAGCCGCGCGGTGGCCTCGCGGTCGACGATGCGCGCGCCGGTGATCCCCGGAAAGCCGCTCGCCACTTCGGCCGCCTTCTCCAGTGCCGCCTCCATGTCGAGCCCTTCGGCCGGCTTGATCTGGATCGTCGCCTCGCGCGAGATCTGGCTCTCCCAGACGGCCGCCGTGTCGCGCACCAGCGTCACCGCGCCGAGCGTCAGGCAGGACAGGAAGGTCATGATGGCGATGACCGAGATCAGCGCGCGTCCGGCGACATTCTGCGCCGGAACGATGGGCGCCATGCGCCGCTGTGTACGCGGTAGGGCGGCTTCGCCGTCGGCGATGCCGTCTTCGGTGAAGCTCGCTCCGGGCACGATCTCAGTCATAGATGTCGAGCCTTCCGCCGGACAGGATCATGCGCCTGGCATCGACCTGCTCCATCAGGCCGAGGTCGTGAGTGGCGATCACCACCGCGGTGCCGAGCCGGTTGAGCTCGATGAAGAGCCTGAGCAGCCGGCGCGCTAGCGGCGGGTCGACATTGCCCGTCGGCTCGTCCGCGAGCAGGATCTCGGGTTGCTCGATGAGCGCCCGTGCGATCGCCGCGCGCTGCTTCTCGCCACCCGACAGCACCGGCGGCAGCACATGCATGCGTTCACCGAGCCCCACCCATTTCAGCAGCTCGGTTACGTCGTTCTTGTAGCTCGCCTCGTCGCGCCCGCGCACGCGCAGCGGCAGCGCGACGTTCTCGTAGGTGGTCATGTGGTCGAGCAGGCGAAAGTCCTGGAACACGACGCCGATGCGCCTTCGGATATAGGGCAGCTCACGCCGGCTGATGCGCGAACGGTCCTTGCCGAACACGGAGATCAGGCCGCGCGTCGGCTTCAGCGACAGGAACAGCAACCTGAGCAGCGAAGTCTTGCCGGCGCCCGATGGTCCGCTCAGGAACTGGAACGATCGCGCGGGGATTTCGAACGACAGGTCGCGCAGGATTTCCGCGCCCATCCCGTACCGCAGCCCGACATTTTCAAAGCGGATCAAATGCTGGAGACCTCGAATGCGGCTTCGCCAATTTCGGCACGGGCGAAACCGTTGGAGTTGCCGCCGACCATCGGTCCCGCATGGTTAATCGCCGGTTAATTTTGGCCTCTGGTCGTGAAACGTTAACCATTTCGGTCTACCTGCGGATGACGGGGCGAATGACACGGGTTCGAAAGGATGGTCGGCTCACATGGCTGACGGGTCGAGGCCACGCGCCGTTTCGGGCGAAATCATGACGGACCCGCCGGCCGACGCGCCTGACCGTCCGGCCCGTGAGGGCGCCGGCGCCGGCGATGTCATCGAGGCCGAATACATAAGCCTTCCCCCGGAGCGCCCGCCCTCCGAGCCGCAGCGCGCCGAATCGGACGCTCACGAAGCTCCCGTTTCCATCGGATCGGCTGCGCCGCCGCTCGGCGGCATGGAGATGCTGCGCCGAAAAGCCGCCGCCGCTCCACCGCAAAAGGTCGCGCGCGGCGGCCCGCTATTCTGGACACTGGGCATCGGGCTTGCCGCCGCTGCCTTTTGGGTTTCCGGCGGTCATGTGCTCGTTCGCAACGCTTCCATCATCGGCATCGAGACTCCCCGAAGCGCGCTGCGGATTTCCGGCGTGACGTCGCGTGTCGATGCGTCGGGTGCGCGGCCGGTGCTTTTCATCGACGGCGAGGCAGCCAATGACGGCACTGCAACCGAACACCTGCCGCCGCTCGATATCGCGGTCGCCGGCAATGACGGCCTCGTCACCTACTACAGGTTGGGGACAGCGGGCCGCCCGATGGCGCCTGGCGAAACATTCGCCTTTTCCAGCCGCCTCGATGTGCCTAAGAACGGAGTGAAGACCGTTTCGGTCACCTTCGCGGAATAGGAACGCGGAAAATGCCAGTCGTCAGGGGCAAGGAGATCGAGGTCCTGTTCTCGGCGTCGGCCATCGCCCGGCGCAATCTGGAGCTCGCCAAGGAGATCGCAGGCAAGGACTACACCGACCTCTTGGTCATCTCGATCCTCAAGGGCTCCTTCATCTTCGCTGCCGACCTCATCCGCGCCATGCATGATGTCGGCTTGTCGCCCGAGGTCGAGTTCATCTTCATCTCCAGCTACGGCGCCGGTACGACCAGCGGCGAGGTGAGGGTGCTGCGCGACATCGACAATGAGGTCGCCGGCCGCGACGTGCTGCTCATCGACGACATCCTGGAATCGGGAAAGACGCTGAAGTTCACGCGCGAGCTGATGCTGTCGCGGGGCGCAAAAAGCTGTTCGATCGCCGTGCTTCTCGACAAGCGCATGCGCCGCCAGACGACGCTCAATGCCGACTATGTCGGCTTCGACTGCCCGGACTATTTCGTCGTGGGCTACGGCATGGACGTGGCGCACGCCTTCCGCGAACTGCCTTTCGTCGGCATCGTCAAGGGCGATGCCTGAGCAGGCATCGGGACCAAAAGTAGAAAGCCGGTTTTTGGACTAATCCGATGCTCAGTCAAAAGTTCAGATCGTCCTTTTGTGCGTCCGAACGGACGCACGGCGATCTGATGACGCTCGAACTGCACGGCTATCGCTACAGCGTCTATCTGCGCATCGTCGCCATGACGCTCACCGAGAAGAACCTCGCCTGGACGCATGTCGAGGTTGATCCCTTCGCGGAAACGATCCCGCAGGCCTATCTCGCGCTCAATCCTTTCGGACGCGTGCCGACGCTCGTTCATGACGGTTTCGTGCTCTACGAAACGACGGCGATCACCCGCTATGTCGACGAGGCCTTCGCCGGCCTCGCGCTGCAGCCCGCCGATCCGCAGGACCGCGCGCGCATGAACCAGATGATCGCCGTCGCCGACTCCTACGGCTACTGGCCTATGGTCCGGCAGGTCTTCTCGCATCGCGTTTTCAGGCCCGCTCAAGGAACCGCAAGCGACGAGGCTGTGATCGCCGAAGGGCTGCGGAAGTCGAAGATGGTGTTTGCGGCGTTGGACGGACTGGCGTCGGGAGGCCAATTTCTCGCCGGTCCGTCGCTCTCGCTGGCCGACCTTCATTTCGGCGCGATGGTCGCGTATTTCACCGCGGCGGCAGAGGGCCGCGCGGAGCTATCGTGTCACCCCAAGCTGTCGGATTGGTGGGCGGCATTCTCGGGACGAGCGTCGCTCCTGCGAACGGAGCCGGGCCTGCCGTAGTCTTGCCGGAAGCCTATTTCATCTCCAGCAGCCGTTCCAGGTAGCTGCGCTCGAGTTCCGGGCTCAGCGCGTTGCCGAGCCGCTTGCGGATCGCTTCGAGAATCTGGCGGGCGCGCTGAACGTCGATCTCGTCGGGAACCGTCACCGAATCGCCGAAATCCGGACCGGTGGTGGCGCGCGGGCGGCCGAGCGGGTCGCGGTCGGCGTTCTGCTGGCGGCCGCCTTCCTGGCCGCCGCCATCCTCGCCCTGCATGGCCTGCATCATCTGGTTCATCATGTCCTGCGCGCCCTTTCGCAGGGCTTCCAGGGCGCGGCCCTGCTCGCCGACGGCGCGGTCGCCTTCGCCCTTGCCGAGCGAGCCTTCCGCCTCGCCCATCGCCTCGCCGGCTTCGCCAAACCCTTCGCCGGGCTGCATGCCCATGCCTTCGAGGCTCTTCGTCAGCGCTTCGAGGTCGCCCTGCAGCTGGCCCTGCCCCTCCTGCAGTTGCTTCATCGCCTCTGCAAATTCCTCGGGCGTCATCGGCTGGCCCTGGCCCGGTTGTTGGCCCTCCTGCTCGCCCGGTTGCTGGCCTTGCCCGTTCTCGCCCCGCTGCTCGCTGCGGTCCTGGCCGCGCTGCTGCTGGTCGCGCCGCATCTGGTCCATGCGGAACGTCTCGTTCATCATCTCCTGCTGGCGGCGCATGATTTCGCCGAGCTTGTCCATCTGCTGGCGCATCTCGGAGTTCTGCTGGCCGTTCTGGCCCTGCTGCTGGCGGCCCGCCTGCAGATTGTTCATCATCTGCTGCAACTGCGCCAGAAGGTCCTTGGCCTGGTCGCGGTTGCCCGATTTCGCCAGGTTCTCGATCTGGTCGAGCATCCTCTGCAGGTCGTTCTGGCGCAGCTCCTGCCCGTCTTGCGGCATCTGCTGGGCCATGTTCGGGTTCTGCATCGCGCGCTCGGCGAATTCGCGCAGGAACTCGTCCATGGCCTGGCGCAGCTCGGCCATCAACCGGTCGATTTCCTCGTCGGACGCGTTGTTGTCCAGCGCCTGCTGCAGCGCCTCCTGCGCCTGGCGCAGGCGCTTCTCGGCGGCCGAGAGGTCGCCGTCCTCGATCGAAAGCGCCATCTCCCACATGTAGTCGGCGACCGCGCGCAGTTCCTCGTCGGTGCGGGCCATGACCAGCTTGGTGCGCCCGGTCATGATGCCGAGATAGTGGGAGGGGTTGTCGAACGTGTCCTCTGGCCGCAGCGTGATCGCGTCGATCAGGTCGAGCGCGTCCCGCTTCCGGTTGGCGTCGAGCGAAAAGATCTTGCGGTGCTCCACCACCGCCCTGGCGAGCGGATTGGTGAAGATGCGCTCGGGCATGGCGAACGTCTTCGTTTCCGACGTCGCTTCCTGGCCGGCGGCGTCGGTCGCCTTCAGGGTCAGCTTGATTCGCGATCCCGCCCAGACATGTTCGGTCAGGTCTCGCGAGGTCTTGGCGGCAGGCCCCTTGGCGTCGCGTCGGGGCAGGGAGAGCTTCATCTCCGGCTTGCCATAAAGCGGATGCGCGTCGGCGGCCGGCGCGTCCTCCAGCGCGAAGTCGGCGATCGCCTCCGTCGCGCCATAGTCGTCCTCGACCTCGTAGGCGAGTTCCAGCGCGCCGTTCACCGCGCGCTTGGGATCTTCAGAGAAACGGATCGCCGGCGGGTGGTCGGCCGTCACGGCGAAGACCCATGTCGAAAGCTGGCGGTCGCCGGACTTCAGCGACAGCGTGCCGTCTGTCGTCAGCTTGCCGGCAAACTGCCGCGCACCCGTGGCTAAGGTGGCTGCTGGTGCGGGCACGGCGGCTGCCACTTCCGAACTTGTGGTGACGCCTTGCGGCTCGATGTCGCGCGTGTTGCCGGCAGCGTCCGTGAAGACCAGCGTCTCCTCGCCCGATCCGCCGGTCACGCGCAGCGACAGCTCGCTGTTTTCGGGCACGGTGAAGGAGGACGGCGGCGGCGGGGCCGCGGTCTCATTCGCCGCCTGGCCGCTTATCTCAGTGTTGTTGCTCGAGGTCAGGAAGACCGGCGCCTTGCCGGTATAGGCAGGCGGCGTCACCCAGGCGTCGATGCGCGGCGGGATCGTCTCCATCCAGCCATGCGCCCGGAACCCATCGCCGATCCGGCCGCCCAGCGGCCCGAACGAAAACGCGAACGCCGTCACCAGGAGCAGCATCGCCGTCGCGCGCAGTCCCCAGGGATCGCGCTCGGGAACGCGCGTGCGCGGCAGGTCGCCGCCGACACCTTCCAGGCTCGCGGCCATGCGGCGCTGATGTTCGCGCCACAGCGCCTCCGCAAAGGCGCCGCCCTGGGCGCCATTCTTCCCGGACGGCCGGTCGGTCTGTACCAGCACCGGTGTATGTGCGAGCTTGTTGGCGCGCTCGATGCGGCGGTCGATCTCGCCCGCCGTCGGGCGGCGGTAGAAGCGCAGCGGATAGAGGGCGGCAAGCGCGGCGATGCCGAGCGCGATCATTGCGGCGAGCCGGACCATGTCGGGCAGGGTGCGGAAGACACCGAGCCACGACAGGCTGAGGAACAGGCTGACGATCACCAGAAGGGGGAGGACGAGCGGCCAGCCGCGTTCGACGATGACAGTTGCGCGGACCGCCAGGCGCGCCCGCGCAAGTCTTGTCGTCAGACCTAGGTCAGTTCCTGCCGCATTGGTTTCCGTCATCGGCCCTTCCAGCCGCCGCGCGCATGCGCGGCTTCAGGAATCGAAGAATAGCAGCAAGTGCGGCAAAGGCGAGGCGGTTCGCCAAAACGTGATCGGGCTGTCACCAGACGATGTCGGAGCAGATCAGAGCCAGTCCGGCACCGAATCCAGTGCAATCAGCTCTTCATAGGTTCCGCGCGGACGCACCACGTGGAAGCGGTCGCCGTCAACCAGCACCTCCGGCACCAGAAGTCGGGAATTATAGGTGCCGGCCTGCACCGCGCCATAGGCGCCGGCCGTGCCCACCGCGATCAGGTCGCCGGACTTCAGCTTCGGCAGGTCGCGGTCCAGGCCGAGGAAATCGCCGGTCTCGCAGACCGGGCCGACGACATCGGCCGTCATGCGCGGCGCGTCCGCCGCGGGCTCGACGACAGGGCGGATGTCGTGGAAGGCGTCGTACAGCGTCGGCCGGATCAGGTCGTTCATCGCCGCGTCGACGATGAGGAAGTTCTTGGCGTCGCCTTCCTTTGCGTAGATCACCTGCGCCACCAATATCCCGGCATTGCCGACGATCAGCCGGCCCGGCTCGAACATCACCTTGAGGCCAAGCGGTGCGATCCGCTTCCTCACGATTTCCGCATAGGCGTCGGGCAGCGGCGGCGGGTCATTGTCGGTACGGTAGGGGACGCCGAGCCCGCCGCCGAGGTCGACATGCTCGATCCTATGGCCGTCGGCCTTCAGTGTCCCGACCAGTTCGGCCAGCAGCGCGAAGGCGTCGTCGAAGGGCTGCAGATCGGTGATCTGGCTGCCGATATGCATGTCGATGCCGGCGACCTCGATGCCCGGCAGCTCGGCGGCGCGCGCGTAGACCGCCCGCGCGCGCTGCCATTGTATGCCGAACTTGTTCTCGGCCAGCCCGGTCGAAATCTTCCTGTGCGTCCTGGCGTCGACATCGGGATTGATGCGCAGCGACACGCGCGCCTCCCGCCCGAGCGCGACGGCGCGCGCCGACAGCAGCTCCAGTTCGGGCTCCGACTCGACGTTGAAGCAGAGGATGCCGGCATCGAGCGCAAAGTCCATTTCCCGTGCCGTCTTGCCGACGCCGGAAAACAGGATCTTTTCCGCCGGAAAGCCCGCCGCGAGCGCCCGGCGCATCTCGCCTTCCGACACCACGTCGGCGCCGGCGCCGAGCTTGGCGAGCAGCTTGAGCACCGCCTGGTTGGAATTCGCCTTCAGCGCATAGCAGACCAGGCTGTCCATGCCGGCGAATGCCTTGGCGAACACGCGGTAGTGCCTGGTCAGCGTCGCCGTCGAATAGCAGTAGAAGGGCGTCCCGACGACCGCCGCGATCTCCGGAATGGCAACGTCCTCGGCGTGCAGCACGCCGCCCTGATAATGGAAATGGTTCATCTTGCAGGTTTGGGAACGGTCAGAGAAGCGGATCGAGCAGGAACGGCTTGTCCTTGTCCGGTTTCGCCGGCTCGGGCGGCAGCGGCTCGCCTGCCTTCTCGGCTTCCTTGCGCGCGTCGACCTGTGCCTGGTAGGGGGAATCGAGGCTCGACTTGCGTCCGCAGCCGCTCACCACCAGAGCAGCCAGCAACAGTGCGATCGCCGCGAAAATCCTGCCGCCGTTCATCGAGCCCATCCGTCCGCGTGAGCAATTCCAGGAAAAGTGGAAACCGGTTTTCCGTCCGGAATTGCGATGATCATAGAACCAAAAAAATCAGTCCGCCGCTTGTAGCGAAAATTTTCCGGCTTTGCACCCGGCAAATCAAGCCGGCCCCGAGGTCGCCTCAGGCTTTCGCCAGCCGCTTCTTCCAGGCCCGGATCTGCTTCTTGACTTCAGACGGCGCCGTGCCGCCAAAACTTACGCGGCTCTTCACGGAGTTCTGCACCGACAGCACAGAAAACACGTCCGCCGTGATGCCCGGATGGATCGCCTGCAGATCGGCAAGCGCCAACCTCTCCAGCCCGACCTTCCTGCGCTCGGCAAGCGCCACCGCGCGGCCGGTCACGTGATGCGCCTCGCGAAACGGCAGGCCGAGCGTGCGCACCAGCCAGTCGGCGAGGTCGGTCGCGGTGGAATAGCCGGCGCCCGCCGCCTGGCTCATCGCGGCGGCGTCAACCGTCATGTCGCCGACCATGCCGGTCATCGCCGCCAGCATCAGGTCGAGCGTCTCGGCCGCGTCGAACACCGCTTCCTTGTCCTCCTGCATATCCTTGGAATAGGTCAGCGGCAGGCCCTTCATGACGGTCAGAAGCGCGATCAGATGGCCGTTGACGCGGCCGGTCTTGGCCCGCACCAGCTCCGCCGCGTCGGGGTTCTTCTTCTGCGGCATGATCGAGGAGCCGGTCGAGAAGCTGTCCGACAGCTTCACGAAGCCGAATTGCGGTGTCGACCAGATCACGATCTCCTCGGCCAGCCGCGACAGATGCGTGGCGCAGATCGCTGCAACCGCCAGGAACTCCAGCGCGAAATCGCGATCAGACACCGAATCCAGCGAGTTGCGCGTAGGCTCGCGGAAGCCGAGCGCCTTCGCCGTCATCGCCCGGTCGATCGGGAAACCGGTGCCGGCGAGGGCCGCCGCGCCGAGCGGGCTCTCGTCCATCCGCTCGACCGCGTCCCTGACCCGCGACAGGTCGCGCGAGAACATCTCGACATAGGCCATGCAATGATGGCCGAAGGTCACCGGCTGCGCCGCCTGCATGTGGGTGAAGCCCGGCATCACGGTTGCGGCGTGTTCTTCCGCCCGTTCCAGGAAGGCCGCGATCAGCCCCTTCAGCGCCTCGGCGACGCGCAGGCATTCGTTCTTCACCCAGAGCCGGAAGTCGACCGCCACCTGGTCGTTTCGCGAGCGCGCCGTATGCAGCCGCCCGGCCGCCGGGCCGATTAGTTCGGCAAGCCGCGCCTCGACATTCATGTGGATGTCCTCGAGCTTCTCGGAGAAGACGAATTTCCCGCCCTCGATCTCGGCGAGGATGTCCTTCAGCCCTTTGGCAATCTTCTTCTGGTCGGCTTTGCTGATGATGCCCTGCTCCGCCAGCATCTCACAATGCGCGATCGAGCCGCGAATGTCCTGCGCATAGAGTTTTTTGTCGAAGGAGATCGAGGCGTTGATCGCCTGCATGATCGCGGCCGGACCCGAGGCAAAACGTCCGCCCCACATCTGGTTGCCCGGCGTGTTCTCCCTCATGTTACTTCTCTTGTCGTCGCTCATCGTGGTAACCGGGCGCCTGAGTTGAAGGTCTTGCTTGCATGGCAGTAGAGAAAAAATCGATGTTCCCGGCGCTGCGCTTGATCCTTCTGGCGGCGGTGGCGGGCGCGCTTGCCGGCGCGGTCGCGGTATATGTCACCAGCCGCCCCGCTGGCAACCAGCAGGCGCCTGCCGCGTCGGTTAGCGAGACCGATGTCGCTGCCTGCGCGGCCAAGGCCGACACGGCGAAAAGCGTTGCCGCTTCCGCCACAGGCGAGGTCGCCGCCATGCTATCAGCCGATCCGCCGCAATCGCTGAAGTCGCTCGCCTTCAACGACCCCGAGGGCAGGCCGATGACGCTCGCCGACCGCGCCGGCAAGACCGTGCTCCTCAATCTCTGGGCGACCTGGTGTTTTCCCTGCCGCGAGGAGATGCCGGCGCTCAACGCGCTGCAGAAGGAGCTGGGCGGCGACCGATTCGAGGTGATCGCCGTCAACGTCGACGCCGGCGACGACGCCAAGCCGAAGAAATTCCTCTCCGAGACCCGCATCGACACGCTCGGCTACTACCGCGACAACACGCTCGCCCTCTTCAACGAGTTGAAGAAGCGCGGCCTGGCGCTCGGCCTTCCGGTGACGCTGCTGATCGACGCGGAAGGCTGCCTGCTAGCCCATATGAACGGCCCGGCGGATTGGTCGGGCGAGGACGCGAAACGCCTGATCGCGGCGGCCGGCGGCGGTGCCTGAACCGATTGCGGTGAAACGCGGATGCGCTAGGTTCAGAGCATGTCACGGCTTTCCAAGCGCCTTCCAGCCCCCCTCAGGGACTCATTGCGAGCCCGGCGCGAAGACGCTCGTTTCGCCCTAGCCAGACTTTGGCGTTCGGCATGCGTGCGCACCATCTTCATCGGTGTCACAGGCAGCCACGGCAAGACGACGACCGAGTTGCTTCTCGCGAGCATATTGCAGAAAAGCGGCCCGACCTACTCTCGTCCCTGGTTCAATACCCCGGTGAACGTCGCCAAGAGCGTGTTGAAGGCGCGGCCGTGGCGTCATCGCTATATGGTTCAGGAAGTCAGCGGCCACTATCCCGGCGCGATCGCCAGGAGTGTCGCTGTCCTGCGACCCCATGTCGGCATCGTGACGGCCGTCGGCGGCGATCACCGCAAGTCGTTCGGTGGATCGCTCGACGCAATTGCCGCGGAGAAGGCGGGTTTGGTAAAACACCTCCCGCGCAAGGGCCTTGCAGTACTCAACGCAGACGACCCGTATGTCGCGAAAATGGCGTCCATCAGTCCCTGCCGGGTGGTTCGGTTCGGCGCGGCGGCGGAGGCAGAACTCCGGCTGATAGAGGCTAGCTCCGTCTGGCCCAAGCGGCTTTCAATGAGGGTCCAGTACCGGGGAGAGCAGTTCGACGTCAGCACGAAATTCGTTGGCGAGCACTGGTCGGTTGCCGCGCTGCCGGCGCTGTTGGCGGCGCTGGAGCTTGGTATTCCGCGAGCCGTCTGTCTGGAGGCCATCGCGCGCGCGGCTCCCGACTATGGTCGGATGTCCGTGCATCCGACGAGGAACGGAGGATGGTATGTTTTGGACGCCAAATCGTCGTTCTTCGGCATTCAGGAGTGCCTCGGATTTCTGCGAAACGCCGATGTTACGCGCCGTACCGTACTATTCGGTACCATTGCCGATCATCCCGGAGCCAGCCGACCGCACTATGAGAAGGCAGCGCGGATGGCGCTGTCGGTGGCCGATCGGGTGATTTTCGTAGGCCGGAATGCCGAGCGTGTGCGCAGGCTTGCCGAGAGAGAATTCGCGGGACGGCTGTTTCACTATGAACATTCTGTCGACGCTCTCCGACATCTGGAGAGCGATCCGGTCCATGGCGAGATAATCTACGTCAAGGCTTCAAAGGCGGACAGGCTCATGCAGGCGCTGGTACCTCTGCGGTCACGGCATCGATAGTATAGCTAGTCACCGGCGGCCCGCTTGGCAGAAGGAACTGGATGTCTCACCTTTCGAACTATCTGAAGTTGCAAGGGATCAGACCGCCGCGGACCTGGGTTCGCACACGCGAATTCAGAGCGAAGATCTGGCGCCGCCTGTTTCCAGGGACGACCTTCGTTGCCGCGACCGGCAGCTTCGGCAAGACCACGGCCACTCAGTTGCTGGCGCGCATGCTGCGAACCCAGGGCAGAACCTATTTTCGCACCGATTTCAACGAACCTCACAATATCTGGGACAATTTGCTGCGCGCTAAACCATGGCGCATTCGGTACTTCGTGCAGGAAGTCAGCGGCCACAAACCCGGCTCGGTCTCCCGTTGCGTCGCGGCCCTGCGCCCTTCGATTGGCATCGTGACCGCGATCAGCGGGGATCATCGCAAGGCGTTCGGCGGTTCCGAAGCCACTGCCCTTGAGAAGTCTGCGCTGGTCCGTTCGCTGCCGGGCAGCGGATTGGCGGTTCTCAACGCGGACGATCCGTTGGTCGCCGCCATGGCGGCCGGCAGCCCCTGCCGGGTCGTCCGGTTCGGGAGCAATGCGGATGCGGACCTCCGACTCATCGGCGCACGATCCCGATGGCCGGAAAGACTCACTGTGGAAGTCGAATACAAGGGCGAGCGGTTCGAGGTGAAGACCCAGCTTGTCGGGGAGCACTGGGCCGTCTCGGTTATGGCTGCCCTGCTCACGGCGTTGGAAATGGGCGTGTCCAGATCGGATTGTCTCTCGGCTCTTGAAGATGCGCGGCCGGCTTACAACAGGATGTCGGTTCACCGGACACCGCAGGGCGGCTGGTGTGTTCTGGATGCCTACAAATCCTCCTACTACGGCATCGAAGTGTGCCTGCAATTTCTTGCGCAATCATCCGCGCCCAGGAAAACAGTCCTCTTCGGGACGGTTTCGGATTATACAGGGTCAAGCAAGTCGCATTACTACAACGTTGCCCGGATGGCGCTGGCGGTTGCCGATCGTGTCATCTTCACCGGCCGCAACGCCGAGCGCGTGCGCCGGCTGGCCACCGGTGAATTCGCCGGGCGACTGTTTACCGCCGAACGGCCGGCCGACGCATTGCGCATGATCGAGGAGAATGCCGTTCCCGATGAACTCATCTACGTAAAGGCGACAAGAGTTGACAAGCTGGCGCAGTTGCTGGCGCCCCGGCGCGAAAGCATCTCCGAGACGTCTATTCTACGTTCCTCGTGATATATTTGCCGCAGTTCGCGAATTCCCCAGTTTTCCGGTGTATCTCGGGCTTGACAGTATTCCCTGCCGTAACGCTTATTTTCCCGATTGCGTTAGGAGGCGAGCGAATGAAATTTCCATATGAAAAGCCCCTGTTGGTCCGCCGCGAAGTCCTGTCTCGGATAGTGGCTGCGGTGGGAAGCCCAGGCGACGGTCAGGGACAAGGACAGGGCCAGGGACAAGGACAGGGCCAGGGACAGGGACAGGGACAGGGACAGGGCAACGGGCCTGCTCCCGTCTAGGTTTCAGCGCCCGCTTTTGTCATCTGGACATCACCGTGAAAAGCCCGCCACTCGCGGGCTTTTCTGTTTCCATGCCTCGCCCCTGTCCCCGTCAGCGCACGATCGCCAGATCGTCGACGGCTATCTGCCAATAGTGCTTGGAGGCGAAGCGGATTCGCGTGACGTCCCGAAGCATAGGCGCGTAGTGCACCGGCGCAAGCGCCGACACCGCGATCTCGTCTCTCGCAAGCAGCCTGTCCGCCTGCCAGCTTTCGACGATGCAGATCTCACCTTCGGACCGCAGCCAGGCCGATGACAGCATAACCGAATGGAAGCCGAAGGGCGTGTCGCTCCAAAGCTCCGCCGGGTGGCCGCTACTGGTGTAGCACATGTGGTCACCCGACGTGTTGCCGTTGACATAGCCCTCGTTGCCGCCCTGGAAGTCCCGCGAGATCGCGTTGAGGTTGAACCAGTTCAAGCCGGCATAGCCGGATGGAATCTTGCGCAGCCCGCGCGGCGTCACGTCGTTGAAATCGATCGTCTCCAGCGCCGCGTCTTCGGCGATCGCCTGCCGGTCTGGCGAAAGCATACCGAGGTCGGTCGGATAGGTCGAAAGCGCCAAGCTTCTGCCGAGGCCGGGTCCATCCACCGTCAGGGTGTCAGCGCCGTCCGGCACGCTTACCTTGAACGGGCTGTTCGGCTTCAGGCTCTCTTGTGTCAGCCTCTCGCCCGCTTTCGTGAAGGTCAGCGTCGCCGCTTCGGAGGCAGTCTGGCCGCGCACAAGGCGCACCGGCGCAATGCCGACCGGCTTCACCATTTCGGCCGATCCTATGCCAGCCGGCGATCCTTCGATGAGATCGAACGGCATCGTCTGGATTTCGCCGCCGCTGGTCGACACCCATCCCGGCGGGATAGACACTGCGAATTGGTAGCGTCCAGGCGATCGTATCTGCGCCTTTCGCGCCCTGACCGACATGGTGAAATTGGCAAAGCCGTTGCCGTTCGTTCTGGAGGAAAGCAGGTGGCCGTTCGAGCCGCTGAGGCGCACCATGATGCCACCCATCGGACGGTCCCCGAGGCCATAACGTCCGTCGCGGTCGACATCCAGATAAACGAACGAGGAGTAGTTCAGGCTGCCGGCCGAGCGGCGTTTGGTGTTCGGGGCGGCATAGTCCCTCGAGGGATCGCCCGGCTGCAGCGAGGCTTTCTTGCGGCGCCGGCGCTTGAGGTAGAAGTATACGCCGGCCCCAATCGCTGCGGCGACCAGCACTGCGCTCAAGAACAGGTTTGCCACCACCAGATATTGCATCCGCCGCCTCGCAAATGGCCTAACAACGATTCTTTCGTGCCATGCCGAGCGGGCCGGCGCAATGCGCCGGGCAACAGGCGGGAATGCGGTGCGCACAGCCGGGTAAATGCCGACGTTTTGGCTCTCCGGGCATCGATCGTACGGGACGGATAGCCACAGCCTTCCCGCCGCCTGATGCCGGGAGATTCAGAACTGAGGCTGGACCGGCGAAGCCACCGGGCGGGTCGTAGGCGCGGCGGCGGCTACCTGGTCGGCACCGGATGCTCGCCGCGGTAGTCGTAGAAACCGCGGCCGGTCTTGCGGCCGAGCCAGCCGGCCTCGACATATTTCACCAGCAGCGGGCAGGGGCGGTATTTCGAGTCCGACAGTCCGTCATGCAGCACCTGCATGATCGACAGGCAGGTGTCGAGGCCGATGAAGTCGGCAAGCTGCAGCGGTCCCATCGGGTGGTTGGCGCCAAGCTTCATGGCCGTGTCGATCGCGTCGACCGTGCCGACGCCCTCGTAGAGCGTGTAGATCGCTTCGTTTATCATCGGCAGCAGGATACGGTTGACGATAAAGGCCGGGAAATCCTCCGATACGGTGATCGTCTTGTCGAGCTTCGCCGCGAAAGCCTTCGCCGCCTCGAAGGTGGCGTCGTCAGTTGCTATGCCGCGCACCAGTTCGACAAGCTTCATCACCGGTACCGGGTTCATGAAATGCACGCCCATGAAGCGCTCCGGCCGGTCCGTCGCCGCCGCCAGCCGCGTGATAGAGATCGACGAGGTGTTCGTGGCGAGTATCGCCTGCGGATTGAGCTGCGGGCAGAGCTGCGCATAGATCTTGCGCTTGACGCTCTCGTCCTCGGTCGCCGCCTCGATGACGAGGTCCGCGCCGGCGAGGCCGCTCATCTCCGTCGCGCCGGAGATCCGCGCGAGCGCTTCCTGCCGGGCGTCCTCGGTGAGTTTTCCGGACGCGACCATGCGGGCCATGTTGCCGCTGACGGTGGCGATTCCCTTTTCGATGCGGTCGGCCGCGATGTCGTAGATCACCACCTTGTAGCCGGCGATCGCGGCCACCTGCGCGATGCCGCCACCCATCTGCCCGGCGCCGATGATGCCCACAGTCTCGATAGCCATTTTGCTGATCCCGTCGCTGGGCTTGTCCGCGCCCATTTTTGTGCAGTGCACATCGTGCTGCAAACTAAAGGGCCGGGGCAGCTTCGTCCACCCCGGCCCTTCCAGTTTAATACAATGGTTCCGAAGGCGTCAAAGCGCCTTTTCGAGCTCGGGCAGGATGGTGAAGAGGTCGCCGACGAGGCCGTAGTCGGCGACCTGGAAGATCGGCGCCTCCTCGTCCTTGTTGATGGCGACGATGACTTTCGAATCCTTCATGCCGGCGAGGTGCTGGATCGCGCCGGAGATGCCGACGGCGATGTAGAGGTCGGGCGCCACCACCTTGCCGGTCTGGCCGACCTGCCAGTCGTTCGGCGCGTAGCCGGCGTCGACTGCAGCGCGCGATGCGCCGACGGCCGCACCGAGCTTGTCGGCGACCGGCAGGATGACTTCCTGGAACTTCTCCGAGGAGCCGAGCGCGCGGCCGCCCGAAATGATGATCCTCGCCGAGGTGAGTTCGGGGCGCTCGCCGCCCGACAGGCGGTTCTCGACGAAGGAGGACAGGCCGGGGTTGGCCGCGGCGGCGACGGTCTCGACCGGAGCCACGCCGCCTTCGGGCGCGGCCTGGAAGGAGGCGGTGCGCACGGTGATGACTCGTCTGGCATCGGTCGACTGCACCGTCTGTATGGCGTTGCCGGCATAGATCGGCCGCTTGAACGTGTCGGGCGAGACCACCTCGACGATCTCCGACAGTTGCATCACGTCGAGCAGCGCGGCGACACGCGGCATCACGTTCTTGCCGCTGGTGGTGGCCGGCGCGATGATCGTGTCGTAGCCGCCGGCCAGCGAAACGATGGTTGCCGCCAAGGGTTCGGCCAGCCGATTTTCCAGCTCGGCGGCCTCGGCGAGCAGCACCTTGCGCACGCCGCCAAGCTTGGCTGCGGCCTCCGCGGCAGGTTTGGCGCCGTTGCCGGCGACCAGCACGTCGATATCGGCGCCGATCTTCAGCGCGGCCGACAGCGTCTTCGCCGTCTGGTCGGACAGGCTCTGGTTGTCGTGTTCGGCGATGAGGAGAATTGCCATTTTTTGTTCCTTCAAATTCCTTGTGTCCGTGATCCTGATCCCGAAAGTCTGCAACTTTCGGGGGTCACGGACTTACAGAACGCCGGCTTCGTTACGCAGCTTGTCGACCAGTTCAGCGACGCTCTTCACCTTGACGCCCGCCTTGCGGCCGCCGGGCTCTTCCGTCTTGATCACCTTGAGGCGCGGCTTCACGTCGGCGCCGAAATCGGCAGGCGACTTCTCGTCGAGCGGCTTCTTCTTGGCCTTCATGATGTTGGGCAGCGAAGCATAGCGCGGCTGGTTGAGGCGCAGGTCGGTGGTCACGATCGCCGGCAGCTTGACCTCGACCACCTGCAGGCCGCCGTCGACCTCGCGCGTCACCTTCGCCTTGTCGCCGTCGATCTCGACCTTGGAGGCGAACGTCGCCTGGCTCCAGCCGAGCAGCGCCGACAGCATCTGGCCGGTCTGGTTGGCGTCGTCGTCGATCGCCTGCTTGCCGAGGATCACCAAGCCCGGCTTCTCGGCATCGACCACGCCCTTCAGCACCTTGGCGACGCCGAGCGGCTCGACCAGCTCATCGACCTTGACTAGGATCGCGCGGTCTGCACCCATGGCGAGCGCCGTTCTCAGTGTCTCTGCGGCCTGCGCCGGACCGATCGACACCACGACGATCTCATCCGCCTTGCCGGCCTCCTTCAGCCGGATTGCCTCCTCGACGCCGATCTCGTCGAACGGGTTCATCGACATCTTCACATTGGCGAGCTCGACGCCCGAACCGTCCGCCCGCACCCGGATCTTGACGTTGTAGTCGACCACCCGCTTCACGGGCACAAGCACTTTCATGGTTTACAGCCTCTCCGTAGATTTTCCGGCGTAGCAGCCCCGCGCCCGGCTCGGTTGTCGATAGCCGACACCCCTGGCTTCAAAACAGACCCGTCACGGCGATTTTCGGGACCAAACGCCCTTGAAAAGCGGGCGGACCCTAGTTTGGGCTTCCGAGCGCGTCAATATCGCCGGATGCGTCAAATCGGTTCAATAAGAACGCTATTGCCGGCCCCAGCGTGGCGCGGGTTCGACCCCGACGGGCCGCACCGCGCTCGGTTGCTCGACCACCACCGCACGGGGCGTGACGATCTCGCGGTCGAACAGCGGCACGTCGCGGCTGCGCAGGATCAGCACCAGCACCGCGCCGGCAAGGATGCCGCCGACATGGCAGGCGAAGGACACCTGGTCGTCGCCGGCGATCGCGAACATGGCGAACTGGAACAGGATCCACAGCATGAGCGTGATGTAGGCCGGGATGCGCAGCGGGATGCGGCCGAAGGCGAGGATCCAGATTTTTACGCGGGGGTGCAGGATGAGATAGGCTGCAACCACGCCGGCGATGGCGCCCGACGCGCCGATCAGCGGTACTTGCGATTCCGGTGCTACCAGCCCGTGCAAAAGCGCGCCGGCGACGGCGCAGAGCAGGTAGAAGATCAGGAATTTGGTGTGCCCCAGCGCGTCTTCGACATTGTCGCCGAATACCCACAGGAACAGCATGTTTCCGCCCAGATGGAACAGATCGCCGTGCAGGAAGGCATAGGAAATGTAGGTCAGGTCTTCCGGAACCACGGCCAGTTCCGGCGGCAGCTCGACATAGTCGAAGACGACGGAGGGGATGTAGCCCAGCCCGTAGACCGCCGCGAGGGCAAACTGCTCCGCGCCGAATGCGGTGAAGAAGTAGATAAGGACGTTGACGGCGATCAGCCCGATCGTGACGTATTGCAGCTTGATGCGTTTCAGGCTGTTTGCGTCGTGGAGCGGGATGAACATCTCTTTCTTCTCGCTCCCCAATCCGTCTCAGCCGGCTATCGGTTCTGGCCCGGAACCCATAGCACGTCGGAGTTTCCGTTGTCATTGACCACCCGTCCCGCGACGAACAGGAAGTCCGAGACGCGGTTGATGTACCGGATGCCCTCGCGGTTGACGTGCTCGCCGGGGCTTTGCGCCAGCGCGACCATCATGCGCTCCGCGCGCCGCGTGACGGTGCGCGCAAGGTGGAGCGCAGCGGCGGCCGGCGAGCCGCCCGGCAGGATGAAGGATTTCAGCGGCCGCAGACCCTTGTTGAGACTGTCGATGTCCGCCTCGATGCGGGCGGTCTGCGCGGCGATGATGCGCAGCGGCTCGTAGTCGAGCTTCTTGCCTGTGTCGGGCACGCACAGATCCGCGCCTAGGTCGAAGAGGTCGTTCTGGATGCGGCCGAGCATCGCGTCGAGTTGGGGGCTGGCTTCGGCGGTGTGGAGCCTCGCCAGGCCGATGCAGGCGTTGGCCTCGTCCACGGTCCCATAGGCCTCGACCCTGAGATCGGACTTCAGCCGGCGCTCGCCGCTGCCCAGGCCGGTTGTGCCGTCGTCGCCGGTGCGGGTATAGATCTTGTTGAGCTTCACCATAGCGAACGGCCCTAGAACCGGCCTGCGACATAGGCGCCGAGCAGGATCAGCACCAGCGCGATGAACTGCAAGAGCACGCGCATCTGCATCAGCTTGTTCGACGTGTTGCCGGAGCCGCCGCGCAGCATATTGGCAAGGCCGCGGATAAGCACGATCACCACCGCGGCCATGACGAGGATGGCCAATATGTTGAAGACGGTCGCCATCGGCTGTTCCTGTCGATTGAGCTTAAGAGCGCGCCGCGAGAATGCGGTAGAACATCGCCGGCGGCAGAAAGCGCTTCATCAGAGCGCCTATCCTTGCAGGCAAAGTCACCACATAATGCGGCCTCGGCCTTGTGGAAAGCAGGGCGTGACGCAATACCGCGTAGACCGCTTCCGGCCCGGGCTTCATGCGCGACACGTTTCCGCCGGCGTTCAGCCGGTCGAGCTGCGCCTGGTAGGCGACACGATGGGCGGAGTTCTCATGGTCCACATTCTTGAGAAACCAGGCGAGCGCATTGGTCGCGATCTTCGACTTTATCGGCCCCGGCTCGATCAGCGATACGTGGATGTTCGTATCGAGAAGTTCCGAGCGCAGGCAGAGCATCAGGCCCTCCAGCGCGTGTTTTGAAGCCGCATATGGCCCGCGAAACTTGAACGGAGCCAGTCCCATGATGGAGGAGCAGTGCACGATGCGGCCGTGACCCTGCGCGCGCATCACCGGAACGATCCGCGTCGTAAGGTCGTGCCAGCCGAAGAAATTCGCCTCGAACTGCTCGCGAAGGGCCGCGACCGAGATGTCCTCGACCGCGCCGGGTTGCGAATAGCCGCCGTTGTTGAACAGCGCGTCCAGGCCGCCGCCGGTCCGCGCCAGCACGTCCTGGACCAGCTTGGCGATCGAATCCGGTTCTCGGTAGTCGAGGTAGAAGGCCTCGATCCCGTCCGCCTCAAGAGCGGCGATGTCCTCCAGCTTGCGCGCGGTGGCGAAAACCCGCCAGCCCTCGGCTTTCAATGCGCGCGCGCAATAGGCGCCGATGCCCGACGATGTGCCGGTTACGATGATCGTGCGCAACTCGTTCATTCCGCCGGCCGTTGCCGTCCCAGGTTCAGTATCCGACTTGCCATTTGTTGCAATCCCTTCCCATATTCGCAGCGGCGAAACAATCGACGGCATCAATGGAGGACAGCGAGTGTTTCTGGTTCAAACGACCGCGGAAGCACTCTGAATGCGCAAGATCGTCGCGCTGAAGCGCATCCTCTACGACGCGCTCGGCCACTTCAACTACGATGACGGCTGGTCCATGGCGAGCCATCTGGCGATCACGGCGCTGATGGCGCTGTTCCCTTTCCTGATCTTCGCAACCACGCTCGCCAGCTTCCTCGGCGCCCAGGCGTTCGCCGAGACGGCGGTGCATCTGGTCTTCGACACGTGGCCCGAACAGATCGCCGCGCCGATCTCGCGCGAGGTCGTCAACGTGCTCACCGTGCAGCGCAGCGACCTGTTGACCTACGGCGTGCTGCTCGCTGCCTTCTTCGCCTCCAACGGCATCGAATCCCTGCGCACGGCGCTCAATCGCGCCTATCGCGTGGTCGAGACCCGCTCCTTCATCTTCCGGCGTATCCAGAGCCTCGCCTTCGTGTTCATCGCCACGATCGGCTTCCTTGCCATCAGCGTCCTGCTCGTTTTCGCCCCGCTCATCATGCGGCTGGCATTGGCGAATTTCGAGTGGCTGCAACCCTATCTTGGGACGATCACGCTGTGGCGCTTCGTCATCGCCTCGACCGTCATCGTGCTCGGCCTGGTCGCCGTCCACATCTGGCTGCCGGCGGGCAAGCGCCGCTTCGTCGATATCGTGCCCGGCATCCTCTTCACCCTGATCGCCTGGCTTGCCGGATCGACCATCTTCGCCGCCTATCTCGATCACTTCTCGTCCTACGTGACCACATATGCCGGCCTGGCCTCGATCATGATCGCCGTGGTCTTCCTCTACATCGTGTCGGCGATCTTCATCCTCGGGGGTGAGTTCAACGCCGCGATCAGCCGCTATTTCGAGGCACGCGCCAGGGTGCCCAGTTAGGGTGCCAAGCTAGCGTGCCGGACTGAGCTATGCCGCGGTCCCCGGCGCCGGGTTGCGGACGGTCGCCAGCGCCACGCCGAAGGTCGCGATGGCCATGCCGCCAATCTGGACCAGCGTCAGTTCCTCGCCGAAGAGCGCCCAGGCGATCAGGGCCGTGACCGCCGGGACCAAGTAGAAGAGCGAAGCGACCTTCGACATCTCGCCGTCGCGGATCATCACCATCAGAAGCACGATGGCGCCGATCGACAGCACCAGCACCAGCCAGGCCATGGCGAAGACCAACTCGCCGGTCAGCGTGAAACTGCGCGTCTCGAAGGCGAGCGAGAGCAGGATCATGACCAGCGCGCCGCCGGCATATTGCCAGCAGGTGCCGGTGATCAGGTCGCTGCCGGTCAGGAAACGCTTCTGCCAGATGGTGCCTGCACTCATGCCGGCGACCGCGACGAAGGAGGCGGCGAGGGTTTCCCAGGAGACGCCGCCGTGGATCTCGCCGAGCTTCGGGGCAAGCACGATGACGACGCCGGCGAAACCCGCCGCAAGCCCTGCCCAGTGGCGTGGCAAGATGCGTTCGCCAAGCAGGCTGCCGGCGAGGATTGCCGTGATCAGCGGCTGTAGTCCCACGATCAGAGCCGACAGTCCCGCCGGCATGCCGCGATGGATCGCCCAGAACACGCCGCCGAGATAGACGCCGTGCATCAACACCCCGGCCCCCATGGAATGGAGCATGTCCGACCTTCGGGCCCGCTGCGCGCCAAGCATCCCCGCCGCCGCGGCCAGGATGATGAAGGCCAGCAGGAAGCGCGCGGCGAGGAAGCTGAACGGCTCCGCCCAGGGCATTGCGTAGCGCGCGCCGATGAAGCCGGTCGCCCAGAGAAGCACGAAGAGCGCGGGTATCAGCCGCCTGGCGGAGATCATTCTTGACGCCGAACTGGAGGACCGTGGACCGGTTCGCTCTAATGCCGATTATTCGGTCAAGCAAAGCGAAACGATTGATCCATATAATCAACGCGATTGAACCCGGAGCATATCCCGGGTCCAGGGTTGCGATGCGTGCCGCGGGTTTACCGGAAGGGGGCGGACATGATCTGGAACCTCGAGCCAGGTTGGCTGATGATGGCGGTGGCGAGCGTCGCCGTCCTCGCCCTGTTTTTCGGGTCGGCGCTCGACGCCATCATGCGCGAGGACGGGTTTGGCCCGCTCGGCAACATGATCCTGTTCACCTTCGGGTTTTTCATGGCGATCATCATCGCCAACACCTACGGCATCAATCTGCGCGACCTGAAGATGGCGATGGCCTATGGCCTCGGAGGCGCCTTTGCCACGGTCAGCGTGCTGGCCGTGCTCAAGGCCGGCATCGCCAAGATCTGAGTTTCAGAGACCGACCATCCGCTTTACGTCGTCCGGCGTCCGTCCGCTCGACCTCAAGGCGTCGATGCCGCTGTCGCGCAAGCTCTTGGAAAGCTTGCGCCCGTCGGACCCGAGGATCAGCCGGTGATGGAAATAGACCGGCTCGGATAGCCCAAGCAGCATCTGCAGCAGCCGGTGGACGCCGGTAGCCTGAAACAGATCCAGCCCGCGCACGACGTGGGTGACGCCCTGCAACGCGTCGTCGGCGACCACCGAGAGATGGTAGCTCGTCGCCACGTCCCTGCGCGCCAGCACGACGTCGCCCCATTGATCGGGCCTCGCGTCGACCACCCTCGTGGAGGTCATGTCCGCGTCGGCAAATTCGATCCAGGTCAACGGCGCGCGCAGCGCCGCGGCCGCGGCCGCCATGTCGAGCCGCCATGCGAACGGCTCGCCTGCGGCCATCCTGCGCCTGCGCTCGGCCGTGCCGAGCGTCTTGTCCAGGCCAGGATAGAGCGGCACCCCGTCGGGATCGCGGGGCCATGCCCTCCCGCGTTCTTCCGTCTGCGTTATGTGGGCACGCGTTTCGCCACGGCTCATGAAAGCCGGATAGACGAGTTCCGCTTCGACCAGTCGGTCGAGCAGCCTTGCATATTGTTCAAAATGCTCGGACTGGCGGCGCACCGGCTTTTCCCAGGCGATGCCGAGCCATTCGAGATCGCGATAGATACCGGCCTCGAATTCCGGCGTGCAGCGCGCCGTGTCGATGTCCTCGATGCGCAGCAGCAGCCTGCCGCCGGCCTTTTCGGCCATTTGCGCGTTGAGCAGCGCCGAATAGGCGTGGCCGAGGTGCAACTCGCCATTCGGGCTCGGCGCGAAACGGAAGACGGGCTGTGTCATTGCTGTCAGGAGTGGCGCCGGTTTCGGATTGTTGCGGCCATGGCCCGATTGCTATCTATCCGTCCCGAACTCCACAAGGGACGCGATCGGCCCTCTATGCAGCGCATCTCCACAATCGACGACCTCACGACCGGGCTCGATGCGCTGTGCGTCATCGATCCCCGGCTTGAGAACGTGCGCGCCACCGCCGGCGATGTGCCGCTGCGCCGGACCGAACCCGGGTTCAGGAGCCTCGTCTCGATTGTCATCTCGCAGCAGGTTTCCCGCGCCAGCGCCGACGCGATCTTCGGCCGGCTGATAAATCTCGCCGATCCGCTGACGCCGGAAGTCCTGCTCACGGCCGGCGACGAACTGTTCCGCGAAGCCGGTCTGTCGCGGCCGAAGCAACGCGCCGTGCTTGCCGTGTCGCGGGCCGTGCTGGATGGCCTCGATCTCTCGCGCCTTTGCGACCTCGACGTCGAGGCTGCGATCAGCGCGATGACCGCCGTGCCGGGCATCGGGCTCTGGACCGCGCAAGTCTATCTGCTGTCGGCCGCGGGCCATCCCGACATCTTCCCCGCGCGGGACGTCGCGCTGCAGTCGGCGGTCGGCCACGCGCTCGCCATCGATCCCAGGCCGGGCGAGAAAGCGCTCATCAAAATCGCCGAATCATGGTCGCCTTACCGGGGGGTAGCGTCGCGGCTGTTCTGGGCCTATTATCGGCAAACAAGAGGAAGGGAGGGCGCGCCGCCTTCATAAATCCTGCGAAAACGGCGAGATTCGTGAAGTTTTTCCGACCCGTTGGGCAAACGGGCCGCTTCACATTCCTGTCACCTCCTGCTTACAATATCCTGGCGTATCGCATTGAGGTCCAAGGAGGGTATCGCAAGTGACGATCGCGGTGTCCCCCGACGGGCTGCCTGCGCTGGTGTTGAACGCCGACTACCGGCCGCTCAGCTATTATCCGTTGTCGCTCTGGTCATGGCAGGACGTCATCAAGGCGGTGTTCCTCGATCGGGTGAACATCGTCGCCGAATACGAGCACCAGGTCTCCTCACCCACCTTCTCGATGCGGCTGCCCTCCGTCGTCAGCCTGAAGAGCTATGTGAAGCCTTCGCGCCACCCGGCCTTCACCCGGTTCAACGTGTTCCTGCGCGACCGCTTCCAGTGCCAGTATTGCGGCACGCCTGAGGATCTCACCTTCGATCATGTCACCCCCCGCCACAGAGGCGGCGCGACGACATGGGAGAACGTGGTCGCCGCCTGCTCGCCCTGCAATCTCAGGAAGGGCGGCATGATGCCGGCGCAGGCCAAGATGTGGCCGCTGCAGAAACCCTACCAGCCGACGGTGCATGATCTGCACAACAACGGCCGGATGTTCCCGCCCAACTATCTGCACGAGAGCTGGATGGACTATCTCTACTGGGATGTCGAACTGGAGCCGTAGGACGCGCGGGCATGCGCGAGGGTTCGCATCTACCGCTTCGACGCCAACCGCTCGTCAAACTGGGCTTTCTCAACTATTATTTGCAGGGAAAGTGGGTCTGATTCGCCGCAATCGCCCGGATCGAAAAGCACTAGAAAGTAGTGTATGTGGCTTGAGCCCTTTTCGGAGATAAAGGAGACGGCACATTCCCGGTGCATATCTTCATCACTGATAATTCTGTAACAATAAGTCTTCTGATAGGGCTTTCCCAATTTCTTTAACAAATCTGGATATCTATTTTCAATCCAGGATTCGGAGTACATTCTTTCATCAAAATTCGCGCAGGCATAAGCCGACGTGCAGTTCTGCCATATGAGAAACGCGCCGACCCAAACCTTCCATCGCATAACTTAGCCCCGTACCCTGGCCAACGCGCCTCGGAACGCCACCACGCCCAGGATCAGGCTGGCAATCGCGTTCCAGCCGGCAAAGGACAGGCCGAGCACGCGCAATGCCGCCTTGTCGCAGGACGGCGGCACGAAGGCATCGATGGCGTCGAGCACGCCCTTGCCGCCGGTGTCCGTGGGCCCCGCCACCGCGCCGCAATCGGTCGGGCCTGCCCACCAGCCCCATTCGACGCCGGAATGGCGTACCGCGAGGAACAGGCTCCAGGCCATCAGCAGGCCGCCGGCCAGCAGCAGGATGCGCGTGATGACCGGCGGCCAGCGCAAGGTCGCGGACACCGCCGCCAGCGCCATGACAGGCACGCCGGTGTAGTAGGGGATGCGTTGCTCAAGGCAGAGCTTGCAGGGGATGTAGTGGCCGATGTGCTCGAAGCCGAGCGCTGCGCCGACCACCGCCGCCATGGCGAAAGTCAGGAACATCGCGGTGTTGCGCTGCAGGCTGCTGGTCGGTTCGGCGATGGCAATCATGTATTTTTCCGGTGCGGCGGCCGGCCCCTTGCCGGCGGCGCGCTCAGTGCAGGTATCTGACGAGCAAGTACAGCAAAATAAGGACGGCCGCAGCCACCGCGGCGATCAGCCCCAACCGCTCCTCGACGAACTTTCGGATAGGCTCTCCGTAGCGGCGCAGCAGCCAGGCGAGGAAGAAGAAGCGCGCGCCGCGCGCGATGATCGCCGACAGGATGAACAGCCAGATGTTTACACCGATGACGCCCGACAGGATCGTCACCACCTTGATCGGCGGCAGATGGGCGATGCCCGACGTCACCAGCATCAGGACGATGAAGCCGTAGCCCGAGGAAACCCTGAGCGCCTCGAAGTCGTCGAGCTTGCCGTAGAATTCGAGCACGGGTTTTGCCAGGGCTTCGTAGGCATAGTACCCAAGCAGCCAGCCGGCGATGCCGCCGAGCACCGAGGCCGCCGTCGCGACCAGCGCATAGCGGTAGGCGCGGTCGGGCCGCGCCAGCGCCATCGGCAGGAACAGCACGTCGGCCGGGACGAGGAAGATCGAACTTTCGATGAAGGCGATGAAGGCCAGCCAATATTCGGCGGATTTTCGGGCGGCGAGCGACAGCGTCCAGTCGTATAGTCTTCGAAGCATCCGGCGTTTCCGTGCGGCCCGCCCGTGTTTAGGAAGATTTTGCGCGGTGCACAATGCCGGAAGGCTCAGCAGCCGCCTGTGCGTCCCTGATCATGTCGAATTGCGCGCAAAAGCCGCAGCCGGCAACGGGGTTCGGCCCGTGCTGCCGTCGTCATGGTCCATTGCGGAGGGCGAAGAACTTCAACATCTGGCGTTTTCGTTTCAGGTGCAATATAGGAGCGCGGAGCTACCCGCGAGGCCCACGGCACGACGGGTCTGCGTCGTGCGGGCGTGGCGGAACTGGTAGACGCAGCGGACTCAAAATCCGCCGTCCTTACGGATATGTCGGTTCGAGTCCGACCGCCCGCACCATTCGCCCAGGCGCGCGCCACGATCGGATCTTGGCCGTGCCATCAGTATCTCGGCCGCCCCGCCAATGCCCCGATTTTCGAAGCGAGCGATCGCCGGCATTCTGCCGGGCGTGGGCGGCTTCAGGCAGGCGCGTGGGACTGCTCTCGCGCGTAGCGGCTCGGCGGCAGGCCCACATACCGGCTGAAGGCGGTGCTGAAGGCACTAGCCGAACCGTACCCCACCCGTTCGGCGACGTTGGCGAGTGCGACGTCTTGCCGACGCAGCAGATCCTTTGCGAGCGCCATGCGCCAGGCGAGGATGTATTCCATCGGCGGCAGACCGACGGCGCGGGTGAAGTGGTCGAAGAAGGCCGAGCGGGAAAGCGCCGCCTTCTTGGCGAGCTCAGCCACAGTCCAAGGACGGGCGGGATCTCCGTGAATCTGCCGCATGGCCTCGGCCAGCCGTTCGTCTGCCAGGCCGCGCAGCAATCCCCGGGGCGCGTCCTTGCTCGGGGTCGAGCGCAGCGCTTCGATGATCAGAATCTCGACGAGCCGGGTCAGGATCAGGTCGCGGCCCGGCCGCCGATCGGCGGTTTCCTCGCCTACGAGGCGCACCAGCGTGGCCAGGCGCTCGGCGCCGCGCACATGCAGCATGCCCGGCAGCAAGGCCACCATCAGAGCCGCATCGGGGGAATCGAAGACGAAATAGCCGCCGAGCTGGCGCACATCGGGGGGGCCGTCCTGCCTGCCGTGGCGGATTTCCTCAGTCGGCGCCGGTGTCACCTTCGGGTCGATGAATTTCGGTGGCGCGGGTTCGAAGCTCGACATGGTGAAGCCCGGGGTGGCCGGAAGCAGCACGAAATCGCCGGCCTCCAGCGTCACGCCGTCATGGCCGTCGACATCGAGGCGGCAGCTTCCCTCGATCACGGTGCAGAAGCTCGGCTCGCCGAAGTCGGAATAGCGCACTGCCCAGTTGCCGGCGGCGCTGATCCCTTTCGAGAATACCGTGCGAGGCTTCAACAAGCGGACGATGTCCGTCAGAGGATCGATCATATTCGGACGATAGCAAATGAAAGGCGGATTGCCAATTATAGAAAGTCCGAAGGTGTGGCGGTATGGAGCGTCATAGCAAGCGAAAGGAAGCCGCCATGAACACCATACTTATCACCGGAGCCTCTTCCGGCTACGGCCTCGAAACCGCCAGGCATTTCCATGCCAAGGGCTGGACCGTTGTCGCCGCCATGCGCACGCCGCGCGAGGATGTGCTGCCCAAATCCGACCGCATCCGCATCGTGCCGCTCGACGTCACCGACGCCGACAGCATCAAGGCCGCCGTCGAGGCCGCCGGTCCGATAGACGTGCTGGTCAACAATGCCGGCATCGGAATGTTCGGCGCCTTCGAGGCGACGCCGATCGATACGGCGCGCGAGATATTCGAGACCAACACCTTTGGCGTTATGGCCATGACGCAAGCCGTCATCCCGCAGTTCCGCGACCGCCGCGCCGGCACGCTGATCAACGTGACGTCCAGCACGGTTCTCGCGCCGATGCCGCTGGTCGCCATCTATACCGCCAGCAAAACGGCCATCGACGGCTTCACCGGATCGCTCGCACACGAACTCAATCACTTCGGCATCCGCGTAAAGATGGTCCAGCCGGGCTACGGTCCGACGACGGCCTTTTCCAGGAACGCGGGATCGCTGGTGGAGCGCTTCATCCCGGAGGCTTATGCCGACTACGCCAACGGCATCTTCGCCATGATGACGCAGCCAGGCGCGCACACCCTGCCGGCGGACGTCGCTGAAATCGTCTGGCAGGCCGCCCACGACAAGTCCGACACGATCAGCTTCCCCGCCGGCCCCGACGCGGTGGCGTTGAGCCATGCCAAGGCGGCTCTGGCAGCATGAGCCACCGACGCCGGTCTTGCTGTCGGTCGCTCCATTTTGTAACAGCGTGAGTCGAGGTGCTGGTTCGCTCCTGGCTTGGGGCAGCACATACGCGGAGGACGACATCGCGGAGGAGCGGAGACCGTTGTCCATGCTCGAACGGCGCGACGACTATGCGTCCCTCTATCGCGATTTCCGCTGGACCGTCCCCGGACGCTTCAACATCGGCGTGGCCGTGGCCGACCGCTGGGCGGCCGAAGATCCCGGCAGGACGGCGCTGTTCGACTACCGTGCCGATGGCGCGCCCGACCGGCTGAGCTTTTCGGAACTCGCCAGCAAGTCGAATGCCTTTGCCAATGCCTTGCGTTCGCGGGGCATCCGTCGCGGAGATCGGGTCGCGCTGCTTTTGCCGCAGAGCTTCGAGACCGTCATCGCGCACCTCGCCATCTACAAGCTCGGCGCGATCGCCGTGCCGCTGGCCCTGCTTTTCGGCGTCGAGGCGCTGGAGTACCGTCTGCAAACGGCCGGCGTGAAGCTCGCCGTAACCAATCCGGCGGGCGCGCTGAAGCTCTCGCGGATCTCAGGACGCCTGCCCGGTCTCGACGGGATCGTTGTCGTGGGTGGCGATGGCCCTCACGATTTTGGGCGACTGGTCGCGGAGCATCCCGTCGACTTCGCCGCGGAAGCCACAGGCCCGGACGATCCGGCTCTGATGATCTTCACCTCCGGCACGACCGGTCCGCCGAAGGGAGCGCTGCTGCCGCACAGGGTGCTGCTCGGGCACCTGCCGGGCGTGCAGATGGCCTATGAATTCCTGCCGCGGGCTGGCGACCTGATGTGGACGCCGGCCGACTGGGCCTGGGCAGGCGGGCTGCTCAACGCGCTGTTGCCGTCGCTCTATCTCGGCGTGCCTGTTGTTGCTGCCCGCTTCGAGAAGTTCGATCCCGAAACGGCGCTCGTGCTGGTCGAGAAGATGCGGGTGAAAAACGCCTTCATCCCGCCCACCGCCTTGCGCATGCTGAAATCAGTGCCGGACATTCCCCGTCGCTTCCGCCTCGAACTGCGCGCGGTCTGCTCGGCAGGCGAATCGCTCGGCCGCGAGACCTATGAATGGGCGAAAGCGGCGCTCGGCGTCACCCCGAACGAATTCTATGGCCAGACCGAATGCAACCTCGTGCTTGGTTCCTGCGCCTCGATCGGCGTCAGCCGCGCCGGTGCGATCGGCAAGGTCGTTCCCGGCCACAGCGTCGCTATCATCGACGGCGACGGCCGGCGGGTGAGGCCCGGCGAGGTCGGCCAGATCGCGGTGGCGCGGCCGGATCCGGTGATGTTCCTGGAATACTGGCAGAACCCCGACGCCACGGCGAAAAAATTCATCGGCGACTGGATGACGACCGGCGACCAGGGCATCGAGGACGAGGACGGCTACGTCCAGTTCTTCGGCCGCGACGACGACGTCATCACCTCTTCCGGTTTCCGCATCGGGCCGGGCGAGATCGAGGATTGCCTGACCGGGCATCCGGCGGTGGCGCTTGCCGCGGCGGTCGGCAAGCCCGACCTGCTGCGAACCGAGATCGTCAAGGCCTATGTGGTGCTGAAGGACGGCGTTGCGGGCAGCCCCGAGCTTGCCGCCGAGATCAGCCGATGGGTGCGCGAGCGGCTCTCGGCGCATGAATATCCGCGCGAAGTGGAGTTCGTCGATTCCATGCCGCTGACGACGACGGGCAAGGTCATCCGCCGCATCTTCCGCGACCGGGCGAGACATGAGGCGGCATCGCTCACCGGTTCCGTCAGCGGCGTTTGAGCAGGCTGCGCACGCGGTTGCGGACCAGGCGGGCGAAGTTGCGCGTCTCCTGATAGAGATGAAGCTGCGAGGCGGCCTGCCGCGTGATGCGGTCGGCGGAAGGCGTCATGCCGATGACCAGCGTGCCGATCGGCTTCCTCTCGCTCCACAGGCGCGACATGACCGGATGGTCGGGCACCGCGCAGGAATCGGTGAGCTCGATGTTGGGATCGTCGAGATGCTGCTTGGTGACCTCGATCATCAGAAGCGTGCCGGGCGAGAAGGCCGCGTAGCTCTCGTCATAGGCCGTCTTCCAGGTGTAGGCGACGCCGGCTTCCACGAAGACGATCAGGCTGGCGATCAGCCTGCCGCCCAGCGTCAGCGAGTGGATGCGGCAGAGGTCGTGCTCGGCAAGCCCGTGCACCGCCTCGCGGGCGAAGGCGGCGCGGTAGCGGTCGACGGCCATGGCGGTACGCTCGCGGCCCTTCCAGCCGGCGGCTTCGAGCGACAGGAAGCCCTCGATCGCGTGGCGGATTTCCTCGGGTCCGCGGGCGACGCTGTGGACGAGTTCGCCCTGGTCGGCGAGCCGGCGCTTCAGCCGGCGGAACTCGCGGTAGTGGTGGGATCGCAGCGACGCCTTGAGATAGTCCTCGCCGTCGAGCCTGCTTTCCAGAAAGGCGCGCTCGAAACGGCGCGTGGTGACCAGCGGCAGGCCGCGCGATTCGGCGACGCTGCCGAGCATCGAGGCCACGGCGCCGTCGAGCCTGACGTCCGGCAGCACGAGCACCTTGGGCAGCTTCAGGTGCGAGCGCGACAGCATGGCGAAAAAATCCTCGATCACGCCGACCGGATCGTCGCGGTCGATGAGAGGCGTGCCGAGCGGGCCGAAGGGGCTCGCCCAGGTCCGCATGATCGAGACGCCGAGCGGCATAGGCGGCCGTTCGACCGAAAACGGCACCAGAAGCCGCAGGCGGTTCTTGTGTTCGTCGCCGTCGCGGATGACGGCGAGGCGCACCTCTCTGTCTTCCAGTCTCGGCATGGCCGGTGCCAGGAAATGCGGGTTGAAGAAGATGTTCGGCTCGATGGTGCGGGCGCACAGATAGTCGAGTTCGTCGACCAGGTCGAAACCGGCCGATGCCGGGTAGATGGCCAGCCGGCGCAGCGGCCGGTTGCCCTCGAGCAGCTCGATATGGGCGGGCTCGAGCCGCTTGCCCGCCAGGCCCGCCAGCCCGGCGATCATGGTGCCGGCCGGGCCGCCGCTCGTTTCCTCCAGAAGCGGAACCGCGGCCATCAGCGTGGGCTCCCTGCCGGTGCGAAGATCGCCATGACGACGCCAAGCCTTATCCAGACGGTGAAGGAAAGGGCCGCCGCTTCGAACAGCATCGAGGCGGTGGTGGCGATTGCCGCGCCCCACAGGCCGAAGGCCGGGATCAACAGCACGCTGAGCCCGATGTTGAGCACCAGCGTCATGGCGTAGACCATGGCGCAGATGTTCTGGTTGCCGGTCATGGTGAGCAGGCTCTCGCAGGGGCCGACCGCCGCGCGGGCGACGACGCCGACGACCAGCAGGAAGAGCAGCGGGTAGCCGGCGTCGAAACCGGGGCCGAACAGCCACAATATCGGCTCGCCGAGCGCCAGCACGACAATCGCCATCGCAAGCGACGGCCAGAAGGTCCACGACACCGTGTCGCGCGCGAAGGCAGCGAGCTTGCCGGGGTCGCCGTGCATGTAGGCGGCGTAGCGCTGCGCGACGCCGGCCTTGACCGCGAAATAGACGAAATGCACCAGCGCCAGCGTCTTCACCGTGGCGAAATAGACCGCGACGTCGTCCGGCTCCATGAAGAAACCGACCATCAGTACGTCGGCATTGGTGAGCAGGAAGAAGAAGCTCTCGACCAGGAAAATCGGCAGCGAGACGACGAACCATTCGCGGAAATGCATCGTGCGCGGCCCGGCCGGCAGTTTTCGGTCGAGGCGGGTCGTGACGCCGGCGAACTGCCAGAGGGTTGTGAGGTAGGTCGCCACGATCGCCACGATCAGCGCGGCCTTGGCATCCGGCCGGTAGCCCGCGGCAAGGGCGGCGGCCATCAGGACGAGGATCAGGACCGGGCGCACCAGATAGGTCGGCGACAGCGCGAACACGGCCCAGGAGTTGGCGCGCGACAGGCCCTGCAGCACGTCCGACAGCGCGATCATCGGCAGGCAGACGAAGCCGAGCACGAAGGGCACGACGTAGTAGCTCTCGATATGAGGCGCCAGCAGGACGACGCAGAGGCCGCCAACGGCCGCGATGGCGGTGGAGGCGACCAGCACGAACAGCCTCGAGGCGATCAGTATGCCGCGCAGTTCGGCGAGCATGCCCTTTTCGCGGTATTCCGGGACGAAGCGGATGACCGAGGTGTGGAAGCCCAGGCACGACACGTTGCCGGCGATCACCATCGTGACCCAGACCAGCACGAAGATGCCGTATTCGAAGCTGCCCATCCAGCGGGCGAGAAACACCTGGCTGATGAAGGCAATCGCGGCGCTGACGATGCGGATTATGAAGGCGATGACCGACATGCGGCCTGCCTCGCCGCGCTCGTCGGCGCTGAACAGCACGGCGTCGATGCGGCCGAGCAACGGCCGCGCGCGCAGCGCCAGGCGCTCCGGCAGGAGCCTGTCGGCGGTCGTTGCCGCGGAAAAGCGCACGCACTCACTCCGTTTCGTCGGGAGCCGCACCCTAGAGAAGAGTGTTTAAGAAACGGTTGGGTGAATGACGCCCGCGCCCATCCTCACCCCCACTAAGCGGGGAGAGGCGCGCCAAGCCAAGCTTGCGAAGGCGAGTTCTTGAATGCCAGCTTCGACCGCAGCGGTCATTCCGATCGCGGGCGGCATGACGAGTACAAACTGTCGCCTCGACTCCCAAATCCGCCGCATTCGTCACGCGTCGCAACGTAGTCGATGTTTCCGCGGTTTATGCCGATGTCCTTGAGCAGGGAGTCCGGCAACGCGTGCAACAGGCGGCGGTCGCGGCGAACGGCCAGCGCACGTAGCACACCGGCCAGCATGGACGCAGCAAAGCTCCTCAGCCCGGGCGGTGACGCTTCGCTCCCGGCCTTCGGGTGCTCAAAACTCGTATCGGTCATGGTAAATCCAGTTCGGCTTGCACGGCCGAAATGCGGCGCCCGCCCGGCGCCGCCTCCTCGGCTACTGCGCCGCTTTGGTGGCAAAAGCGCAGGAGACGTCGGGATTCATGTCGGCGAAGGGCCCTGCAGGGTTCACCTTCCAGGCCCAGACATGCAACTCGTAGAATGGCCCGAGCCCATAGCGATTGGGCGCGCTGGTGAAACTGAACAGCTGCCCTTCGAGCGAGGCCGGGCCTTTCGATGTGATGTATTCCACCGCCACCAGCGCCAGCGAGCCGTCCGGCATCGGCTCGTACATCACAGCCTCAGGGCGGGCGAGGTCGATCACGTCGTCGCCGACATAGGCGGCGTTGACGTAGTGGATACCCATGGCGCCGTTGCCATTTGCGTTGCTGGCACAGGGGATCGGCGTGTAACCTTCAGCGGTCGCCACCGAAACGTGCTGGAACCGGCTGTTTGCGGCGCGCACCTTGTCGGCTAAAGGATTGCTGCCGGTCTCAATGCCGCCATGCGCGAGCGCGGTCGCGACGCCGGTCGAGAGCGCGAGGCTCGCGGCAAAGCCGATGCTGCGGATGTTGATCTTCATGCCTGTCTCCATTGATCTGTTGCCTGTGGACGGGCGCACCCTCAGGAGCCGCGTGCCGTCGACGGGCCGATCACCGCCGCTACTTCGGTCACCGAATTGATCGGAAAGCCGCCATCGTGTGCGTGCTTTCGTATGGTTTCGGCGCTTTCCGCTTCGTGTACGCAGTAGAATTTGTCTCCGGCCACGTAGCTGGTGATCCAGGTATAGGGCTCGCCGAGGCCGGCCACGGCTGCATTGGATTTTGCCGAGATTTCGCTGAGCTCGCTGGCGCTCAGCTTGTCGGCTCCGGGTATGTCCCGTTCGATCATGTAAGTGGGCATAGTCACGCTCCTTATTGTTGAACTACGCTTCACCATTGCCGTCAGGCGTTGTACGGCGTGTGGAAGGCGCCACGGCCGTGACGAATTCCGGTCACACGCTCCGTCACACGCTCATTGCGCAAGGCGGCCGCACGAACGCCGGAAAGGGCAATCGATGGCCATCAGGATCAAGCTTCTCGGTGACCCCGCCATTTTCGACGGCGACGGGGTGAGCCAGACGGTGCGCGGTTATCAGGCCTGGGCGCTGCTGGCGCGCGTAGTGCTCGCGCAGACGCCGCTCGACCGGCGCAGCCTCGCCGCCGAACTGTTTCCTGAGACGGTCGACCCGCTCGGCTCGTTGCGCTGGTGCTTGGCGTCTCTGCGCAAGGCGCTCAACTGTTCGGACTGCCTGTCGGGCGATCCAATTGAAGCCAATTTTCCTGACGATGTTGAGGTCGATGTCGTCAGGCTCCACCGTGACGAATTCGAAATCGGGCAGGCCGGCCGGCTGCTCGGCGGCATCGAACCCCGCTGCAGCTCCGAATTCTCGAGCTGGCTTCTCGTCGAGCGCGAGCGCATAGCGGGCCTCGTCGAAGCCCGCACAAGGCAGGAGACGATGCGCGCCATTTCCGTCGAGGATTACGACCGCGCCATCCGCCTCGCCGAACTCGGTGTCCGCAGCGACGCCTTCAACGAGGGCGCTCATGTGCTTCTGGTGAAGAGCCTGGCGCTGGCCGGGCGTTATGATGCCGCACTCGCCCATGTCGAGGCGACCGAGCGCGTCTTCCTCGCCGAGCTTGGCGAGAAGCCGTCGCCGGCGCTCAGAAGTGCCGCGCGCCGCACCATTTCCTCGCCGCCGGGAGGCATATCTCCGGAAGCCTTCGTGAACTCGCTGATGCAGTCGGGCCTTGCCGCACTGTCGGCCGGCGCTGCCGATGCCGGCATCGATTGCCTGCGCCGCGCCGTCAACGATGCGGAAGGGGTGAAGGACAGGCATCTGCAGGCGAGGGCCATGCTCGAACTCGGCACGGCGCTTGTCCACTCGGTCAGGGGCTATGACGACGAAGGCGCGATCCTGCTGCGCCAGTCCACCGAACTCGCCCGGCAGTCGGGCAGCGCCAGCATCGCCGCGGCGGGTTTTCGCGAACTCGGCTATGTCGAGGCGCTGGCTGGGCGCCGTCCGGCTGCGGCGGCCTATCTGTCGGAGGCGGTCAGCCTCGCAGTCGATGATGACGGCCTCGCAGGAATCCACGGGGTTATCGGCTTCAACCTCGTCGACTGGGGCCATGTCGGCGAGGGCCTCGAGCATTTCGCGGTCTCGCTCGATCACGCCCGCACCGCCGGCAATCGCCGCCGCGAGATCTGGTCGCTCGGCCTCGGCGCTTGGGGGCTGCTGGCGGCAGACCGGCTGGGCGAGGCCGATGCCTGGCTCGAAACCTGCCTTGTGCTGAGCGAGGAACAGCGCTGGATTGCCTTCCGGCCGTGGCCGGTGGCGCTGCTTGGCGAATCCAGGCTGCGTCAGCGACGGGATCCTGCGGCGCTGCGAGGCGAATTGGAAGTAGCCTTCGCCATGGCGTGCCAGCTTGCCGATCCCTGCTGGGAAGCCGCCGTCGCCCGCGCGATGGCGCTGACCTATGCCGCGGCGGACGACCTCTCGCTTGCCATGGACTGGCTCGCCGAAGCGCGCCGGCGCTGCGCCCGCGACACCGACGCCTATGCCGCGCTTCAGGTCGAGATCCTGGCCAGCCAGGTCGATATCAGCATCAGGCAGGACAAGCCGGAACTGGCAGACGCCATCGCCCGCGAATGGTTGTCGCTGGCCGCGCGTACCCATATGAACGCGCATGTCGCGCGCGCAGCCGGGTTCATCGGCCGTCAGCAATACGAAATGGCCGACGTTTCTCGCGAAGGGTGATCATGCCATATCGATTTCTGGACATTGCGGGCACACCCGGCGTCAAAGCCGCCCAGGCCGAAAACGGCAGCGGCGAATTCTGGGCCGATTTTAAGGGCAACCGCGATTTCACACGCCTGACCGAAGCCGAACGGCACTTCATCGCGCAACGGGACAGTTTCTATATGGCTACGACGTCCGAAAGCGGCTGGCCCTATGTGCAGCACCGCGGCGGCCCGCCTGGCTTCCTGCGCGCACTCGACGACACAACGCTCGCCTTCGCCGATTTCCGCGGCAATCGTCAGTATATCAGCGTCGGCAATCTGGCGGCCAACGACCGTGCCGCGCTGATCCTGATGGACTACCCCGGCCGCCGCCGCCTGAAGATTTACGCGCACATCGAGTCAAAGAGCCTCGCCGACGAACCCGAACTGGCTGCAAGACTCGAAACGCCGGGCTATGGCACAAAGCCCGAGCGCGCTCTCGTCCTGCGTCTCGAAGCCTTTGACTGGAACTGCCCGCAGCACATCACGCCGCGCTTCACCGAATTGGAACTGGCGGGAGCACTCGACCCGGTGCGCCGGCGCATCGCAGCGCTGGAAATCGAGAACGCAGCGCTGCGGGAGGAACTGATGGCGAAGGACTGGAAACCGTAACGCCCGCCGCCACACCGCCCGCTTTTGGCGCGAAGCCGCCAAGGCGGTGTGCCGCCCAGCCCTACACAAACGCCCCATGACAATGCTTGTATTTCTTGCCGGAGCCGCAGGGGCAGGCTTCGTTGCGGCCGACCTTGCCCCAGGTGGCGGGGTTCTGCGGGTCGCGCTGTTCGGGCGCCACGGTGCGGCTGTCGGCCAGCACCGAGACGGAGGCGCCGCCGAAGTCAGCCTCGGCGAAGTCGTCCTCGCCGGTGGTGCCGTCGATATGGTGGCCGAAAGTCTCGGGCGCCTGGGGTGGCGGCGCCTCGGCCGCCTCGCGCACCAGTTCGACGCGCATCAGCTGCGCGGTGACGGCCTGGCGCAGATTGCCCAGCATCGCCTGGAACAGCTCGAAGGCCTCGCCCTTGTATTCGTTCAGCGGGTCGCGCTGGGCGTAGCCGCGGAAGCCGACCACCGAACGCAGATGGTCGAGGTTGACCAGATGCTCGCGCCACAGATGGTCGACCGTCTGTAGCATGATCGAGCGCTCGACATAGGTCATGACTTCCGGGCCGAAGCGGCCGGCGCGCTCGGCGGCGGCGGCGTCGGCGGCCTTGGTGATGCGCTCGGTGATCTCTTCCTCGGCGATGCCTTCTTCCTTGGCCCATTCGTCGACGGGCAGGTCGAGATTGAGGCTCTGGCGCACGCCCTCCTTGAGGCCGGCGGCGTCCCACTGCTCGGCATAGGCGTTCTCGGGGATATGCTTGGCGACGAGATCGGCGATCACGTCCTCGCGCATCTCGGCGACGGTCTCGCTGAGGTTCTCGCCGTCCATCAGCGAGATGCGCTGCTCGAACACCACCTTGCGCTGGTCGTTGGCCACGTCGTCGTATTTCAGGAGGTTCTTGCGGATGTCGAAGTTGCGCGCCTCGACCTTCTTCTGCGCCTTCTCCAGCGCCTTGTTGATCCACGGATGGATGATCGCCTCGTCTTCCTTGAGGCCGAGCTTTTGCAGCATGCCGTCCATGCGCTCGGAGCCGAAGATGCGCATCAGGTCGTCCTGCAGCGACAGGAAGAATTTCGAGCGGCCGGGGTCGCCCTGGCGGCCGGAACGGCCGCGAAGCTGGTTGTCGATGCGGCGGCTCTCGTGGCGCTCGGTGGCCAGTACATAGAGGCCGCCCGCGGCGATCGCCTTTTCCTTGAGACGCTGCACGTCGGCGCGGATGGCGGCTTCCTTGGCGTCGCGCTCGGGGCCTTCAGGCATGTCGGCGAGCTCGTCGGCGATGCGCATGTCGGCATTGCCGCCGAGCTGGATGTCGGTGCCGCGTCCGGCCATGTTGGTGGCGATGGTGATGGCGCTCGGCTTGCCGGCCTGGGCGACGATCGCCGCCTCGCGCTCGTGGTGGCGGGCGTTCAGCACCTCGAAGTCCTTGAAGCCCTCCTTGCGCAGGCGCTCGGCAAGCTGCTCCGACTTCTCGATCGAGGTGGTGCCGACCAGGATCGGCTGGCCCTTCTCGCGGGCCTCCTTGATGTCGCGGACGATCGCCTTGTATTTCTCCTCGACGGTCCGGTAGACCTCGTCGTCCTCGTCGATGCGCTTGACCGGCAGGTTGGTCGGCACCTCGGTCACCTCGAGGCCGTAGATGTTGGCGAATTCCTCGGCCTCGGTCAGCGCCGTGCCGGTCATGCCGGACAGCTTCTTGTACATGCGGAAGTAGTTCTGGAAGGTTACGGAGGCGAGCGTCTGGTTCTCCGGCTGGATCGCCACATGCTCCTTGGCTTCCAGCGCCTGGTGCAGGCCTTCCGAATAGCGCCGGCCGGGCATCATGCGGCCGGTGAACTCGTCGATGATGACGATCTCGCCGTTGCGGACGATGTAGTCCTTGTCCTTCTGGAACAGGCGGTGCGCCTTCAGAGCGTTGTTGACGTGATGGACGATGGCGACGTTCTCGACGTCGTAGAGCGACTCGCCCTTGAGGTGGCCGGCGTCGCGCAGCAGGTTCTCCAGCTTCTCGGTGCCTTCCTCGGTGAAGATCGCGGTGCGCTGCTTCTCGTCGATCTCGTAGTCGGGGGCATCGAGCTTCAGGATGAAGGCGTCGATGGTGTTGTACATTTCCGACCTGTCCTCGAGCGGGCCGGAAATGATCAGCGGCGTGCGGGCCTCGTCGACCAGGATCGAGTCCACCTCGTCGACGATCGCGTAATTGTGACCGCGCTGCACCATCGAGGGGCGGTCGTATTTCATGTTGTCGCGAAGATAGTCGAAGCCGAGCTCGTTGTTGGTGGCGTAGGTGACGTCGGTGGCGTAGGCGGCGCGGCGTTGGTCGTCGGAAAGGCCGTGCACGATGACGCCGACGGAAAGCCCGAGGAACTTGTAGACGCGGCCCATCCATTCGGCGTCGCGTCCGGCGAGATAGTCGTTGACGGTGACGACGTGCACGCCCTTGCCGGCGAGCGCGTTGAGGTAGACCGGCAGCGTCGCCACCAGCGTCTTGCCTTCGCCGGTGCGCATTTCGGCGATGCCGCCATTGTGCAGCACCATGCCGCCGACGAGTTGGACGTCGAAGGGGCGCATGCCGAGCACGCGGCGCGCCGCCTCGCGAACGGTGGCGAAGGCCGGAACCAAGAGGTCGTCGAGGGTCGCGCCATTGGCGAGGTCGGTGCGGAACTGCCCGGTGCGCGCGGCGAGCTCGGCGTCGGACAGCGCGCGCAGCTCGTTCTCCATCGCGTTGATCGCCTCGACGCGGGGCCGCGTCGCCTTGATGCGGCGATCGTTGGAGGAGCCGAATATCTTGCGGGCAAGAACGCCGAGACTGACCATCAAATGGTCCTTTCAACCGTAGTTTTCCGGCGGGCGCCGGTCGAATCCGCGCAACCCGGGAGGCGAAGCAGATTCATAAACAGCAAAAAGCGCCCGGAAACGGTTCTGGACGCAAAGACGTTGGACAGATAAGAGGGGCCTCAACCGATGTCAACGCGCGCATCGGCGCTATGTTGCGCTGAATTCCGCCACAATCCGGCGCGCTTCAACCCGCCTTAAATCCCCGATCGGAGAGTTCCATGTCGTTTTCGTTCCGCAGCGCCGCGCTTGTCAGGCTGGCGCTTCCGTTCAGCCTGTTTGCCGCCCTGACGGCGTCCGTCGCCGCGCAGGAGACCGCGCCGGCCACGCAACCGGCCGCGCCGCCCGCGGCCGAAGCCGCCGCGCCCGATCCGGCGAAGATCGTCGCCACGATCGACGGCCAGCCGGTCAGCGAGGCCGACCTGGCGCTGGCGCAGGCGAGCGTCGACCAGCAATATGCGCAGCTTCCGCCGGAGCAGCGCCGCGCCGCCGCCTTCATGGCGATCATGGAAATCCGCCTGCTGTCCGCGAAAGCGATCGCCGACGGGCTCGACAAGGACGCCGAGTTCCAGCGCCGCATGGCTTTCCTCCAGCAGCGGGCGCTGCACAGCGAAGTGATCGAGAAGGAAGTCGGCGCCAAGATCACCGATCAGGAGGTGCGCGCCCGCTACGACCAGCAGCTCGCCGACACGCCCCCGGTCAACGAGGTCAAGGCGCGGCACATCCTGGTGAAGACCAAGGAAGAGGCGGACGCGATCATCAAGCAGCTCGACGGTGGCGCCGATTTCGTCACCCTCGCCAACGAGCACACGACCGATCCGAGCGGCAAGACGACCGGCGGCGATCTTGGCTATTTCGGGCCCGGACAGATGGTGCCCGAATTCGAGAAGGCGGCCTTCGCGCTCGACGTCGGCGCCTACACCAAGGAGCCGGTACAGAGCCAGTTCGGCTGGCATATCATCAAGGTCGAAGACAAGCGCGCCCAGCAGCCGCCCGCCTTCGACACGGTCAAGGACCAGGTCCGCAACCTGGTTTACCGCGAGAAATACTTCGCCATGGTCAACGACCTGCGCAAGGCCGCCAAGGTCGACGTCACCGACCCCGAGCTGAAAAAGGCCGTCGACGCCATGGAAGGGGCGGAAGGCCAGCCCTGATCCGCCAAACCTCATGCGGGGGCGGTTCGGCTTCCCGCCGCTGCCGATCAGGTTGCCCCTGCCGGGCCAACGCGGCCCGGCAGATCCTGCCGCGCACTGCCCCGACGTGAGCGCGTCAGTCGCGGGCCCGTGTTCGGACCTTGGTCCGAACACCGCGGCAATGGTCCTAGTCCGCCATGGCAGGAGTCCTGGGCCCCTCGCGCACGAGGTGACGACGATGCAGGTTCTTCCCGCGGCTGGCGGAGCCGCTGCAACTTAGGAAGGACCTCTTCATGATCAATATCACTCGCAGACATCTGACCCTGGCGCTTCTGGGCGCATCCACTGCGCTTGCCCTCGTTACGGCTCCTTACCAACTGACGGCGAGGGGGTTTGCTCCGGCAGCGGCGTTCGCGGAAGACGGTGAAGGTTCGGACCATGACGGCGGAGAAAGCTCCGACCATGACGGCGGAGAAAGCTCCGACCATGACGGCGGAGAGAGCTCCGACCATGACAGCGATGGCGACAGCTCGGACAGCGACGGCGGCGAATCGGAAAGCGACGGCGGCGACGACAGTTCCGATCGAAGCGGCGACGACAATAATGGCGGCGACGACGGCGAGCACGTCAACTCGGCGACCGGAGACAAGGTCGAGATCGACGGATCGAAAATCGAAGTCGAACACCCGGACGGAACCAAGGAAGAAATCGAGGGCGGCCGCTACGAAATGAAGGATGCGAGCGGGCGTACGATCGTGGAGCGGCCGGCGACCGACGCCGACAGGGCGCGGCTCGAAGCGATGGCCGGCTGACGACATCTTTTCTCAGGCGACGGAGAGGGCGCGCAGGCGCCCTCTCTTCGTTCTATCCTCATTCGTTGCGGTGATCCTTCGCATCGCGCAGCAGCATTGCGGCTTCCGTGCGGTTTTGCACGTTCAGTTTGGACAGAATGCGCGTCATGTGATGCTTGACGGTCTTTTCCTGCAGCTTGAGCTTCAGGGCGACGCGCTTGTTGCTGAGGCCATAAGCGACCTGCTCCAGGATTTCGCGCTCGCGCCCGGTGAGGGCCGACAGCGATCCGGCCTGGGCCGAAGGTTTCGTTAGCGACGTCAAGGTAGTCAGCAGGCGCGCCGACAGAACCGGCGACAGGTAGCTCTCGCCCGCCGCCACGGTCCGAAGGATGTCGGCCAGGGTCCTTGAGCCAACGCCCTTGAGCACATAGCCGCGCGCGCCGCTGGCAAGCGCCTTGGATATGTCCTCATTGGATTCGGAGACGGTCAGCACGACAATTTTTTGGTCGGGAAGGCGCTCCATCGTGGCGGCCACCGCGTTCAGGCCGCCGCCAGGCATCGAAATGTCGATGAGAAGAATGTCCGGGCGCTTCTCGGTAGCGATACGCAGCGCGTCCTCGGCCGTGCTGCCCTCAGCGACGATCTCGAAGCCGCCGATCTCGGAGAGGCTGCGCGTTACCCCCTCGCGAAACAGCGGATGGTCATCGATAACCGCGAGGCGTATCGGTACCGTCATGCCTGTTCAAGCCCCTCTGAATTGAGCGCCATGGTGACCGTGGTCCCCTCCGATGAGGACCGCACCAAAAAAGTCCCGCCGAGGCTCTCGATCCGCTCGCGCAGTCCAGCAAGACCAAGCCCCTCGGGCCGGACGGCCGCAGGGTCGAAACCGCCACCTTTGTCGGCCACTTCGACGACCAGTCTGCCGCTCTCGAAGCGTTGCGCCACAGCCTGCCCGACTCCACCGGCATGCCGGTAGGAGTTGTTCAGCGCCTCTTGCACGAAGCGATATACGCAAATCTTTTCCGAGGGCGAGAGTGTCGCGGGAGTGCCGGACATGGATAGCGCCACGGCGTCTCCAGTGCGTTGCTCGTGGGCCGTCACGGCGAGCTTCAGGATATCGGGAAGTTCGGTTGCCTCTATATGGGGCAGGACCAGGCCGTTACAGATGTTGCGAATTTCGCGCATCGCCTCGTCGAGACTTTTCCTGATGGACACGAGTTCGCCCTCTCTCGCGCCTTTCACCGCGTCGGGGCTGGTCAAGGCATCGCTGTCCAGCCGCAAGGCGGCCAGGGCCACGAGTTGGGCCGGACCGTCATGAAGATCGGCGCCGATCCGGCGCAGATGGCGCTCGTTCAAGGCCGTTACACGTTGCGAGGCGCGCAGTACGCGCAGCCGCAATTGGCGGTTTTGGTTCAAGAGGTCGGACAGCTCGCCGACCCGCTTCTTGAGCGCATGGCTTTGAGCGTCGATCATCCTGCTGCCGCGCAGGACGATGACCGACAGCAGTGCGAAGATGGCGAGTGTTTCGGCTGCTACCGCCAACCAGCTCCACAGGCGCGCGGTTCGCAGGGACTTCTCGAAATCCGTGGCGACCTCGTAGAACTCCGAAACGGCGACCACGTCGCCAGACCACGGCTGCAGCACGGGATTGTAGATCTCGAGCAGTGGCTGGCCCCTGGCGCGCTCGGAGGCGCTTTCGAGGTCGTCGAGCTGGTTGAACTGAGCGACGACCTTGCCGGTCCATGCCGTCGTCAGATCGTCGCTTGGCGCGAATTTCTTGCCAATCAGGCTTTTATCCTTGGCGTAGAGGATGATGCCGTCGCGGCCCCAGAGCTTGAACGAGACGAGCCGTTCGCCAAGCGCGCCCTGCGACAGGGTCTCGTCGAGCGCGCGAGCGACCGAATCGCTGAGTTCGGCGCTCTTGCGAATGTCGGGCAGCAGCGGCGCGATGATGCTGTCGACGTAAAGGGCGGTGGTCGCGCCAGAGTTGCGGGTGATGCCTTCCTCTATCTGGCTCGTAACCAGGAAGCCGACGACGATCATGGCGACAAACGAAACCAGGCCGCCGGCCAGCAGGAACTGGACCGCCAGGGATTGCTCGTTCCAGCGGTCGCGAAGCTCGTAAAGCCGCCGCACAGCGATATCCAGGTTCTCATCCTTTATAGAGCGCCCAGGATGCAACCGATATCCGCCTTCAGTCCACTAGATGTCGGACTTTTGTCTGATCCGATTGCCGAGATGAAATTGCCGGAATTGTTCGCGATCCCGCGCAGGCGGCATCTGTTCAAGTCTGCTCTATGAAACATCAATCGCCACAGCGCTCTTGCGCGCTTTGGCGCTATCGGGCAAACGAGCCACTTTCCGCACGCCATTCCGCTGAAGGCCCAGATGTCGACAACGATCTCGCCGCTCGCCCCGAAGAAATATCCCAGGATGCCGGCCATCGAGGGTGTGCGCATGGCGACCGCCGAGGCAGGCATCAAATATAAGAACCGTACCGACGTGCTGGTCATGGTCTTCGACGAGGGGACGCAGGTCGCGGGCGTGTTCACGCGCTCGAAATGCCCGTCGGCTCCGGTCGATCATTGCCGGCAGAATCTCGCCGGCGGCCGCGCACGGCTCCTGGTCGTCAACTCGGGCAACGCCAACGCCTTCACCGGCAGGAAGGGCCGCGAGGCCACCGCGCTTACCGGCAAGGCGGGCGCCGCGGCGGCCGGCTGCGGCGCGGACGAGGTGTTTTTGGCGTCCACCGGGGTGATCGGCGAGCCGCTCGACGCCGCCCGCTTCTCGCATCTGCTGGCCGGCATGGTGAAGGATGCCAAGCCCGATCTCTGGCGCGAGGCGGCGAGTGCCATCATGACCACCGACACCTATCCGAAGGTCGCGACCGTCACGGTCAAGCTCGGCGACACGGACGTCGTCATCAACGGCATCGCCAAGGGCGCCGGCATGATCGCGCCCGACATGGCGACGATGCTGTCCTTCGTGGCGACCGACGCGCCGATCGCCGCACCGGTGCTGCAGGCGCTGCTGTCTGCTGGCGTCGGCAAGACCTTCAACGCGATCACCGTGGACAGCGACACCTCGACAAGCGACACGCTGCTTCTGTTCGCGACCGGGGCGGCGCAAAAGCGCGGCGTGCCGCGCATCGAAGACGCCAGGGACCCCAGGCTTTCGGCCTTCAAGCGGGGCCTCGGCAAGGTGCTGAAGTCGCTGGCGCTGCAGGTGGTGCGCGACGGCGAGGGCGCGCGCAAGCAGGTGGAAGTCACCGTCACCGGCGCAAGGTCGGCGCGGTCGGCCAGGAAGATCGCGCTGTCGATCGCCAATTCGCCGCTGGTCAAGACGGCGGTGGCCGGCGAGGACGCCAACTGGGGCCGCGTAGTGATGGCCGTCGGCAAGGCCGGCGAGCCGGCCGACCGCGACCGCCTGTCGATCTGGTTCGGCGACAACCGCCTCGCCCATCAGGGCGAGCGCGATCCTGATTATTCGGAGGAGGCGACCTCGGCCTACATGAAGCGCGACGAGATACGCATCACGGCCGATATCGGCATCGGCCGCGGCAAGGCGACGGTCTGGACCTGCGACCTGACCAAGGAATACGTCGCCATCAACGGCGACTACAGAAGCTGAAGTGCCGGACAAGCAGCCAAAGACGGGTCTGTCGACGGTCCGCCGCTTCGAGGCGGCGGGCTTTCGCGCCTGGCCGGCCTCCGCAGTCCATTATGACGGCACTTGGGTGGTGCGGCTGACCGCCGGCCATCCGGCCAAGCGGCTGAACTCGATCAATCCGCTCGATCCCGGCGATCTGCACGACCTGGCCGATCGCATCATGCGCGCCGGCCGGCGCTTCGACGCCTATGGCCGGCCGCTCACCTTCCGCCTGTCGCCGCTCGCCGGCCGCAAGCTGGTGCGTCACCTCGACAACGAGGGATGGACGGCCTTCGGCGAGTCGATCGTCATGCAACTCGACCTCGACAACGAGGCGGTGCACGGCGCGATGGACCAGATCCCGATGAAGGACATGAGCCGCTTTGTCGGCGCCGCCATGACGACGCAAGCAGCCGATCCGGCCCTGCGCCCCGGCCTTTCGGAAGTCATCGGCGCGATCCAGCCGGAAGCGGGCCTGTTCGTGCTGGAGCAGGAGGAGAAGCCGCTCGCAACCGCGATCTGCGTACACGACGGCGATCTCGCCGGCCTGTTCGAGGTGGCGACGGCGGCGGCAGAGCGTGGCAAGGGCCACGGCCGGCGGCTGCTGCTTTCGGCGCTGAAATGGGCGAGATTGCGCGGTGCGCGCCGCGCCTGGCTGCAGGTAGAGGCGGACAATTTCGCGGCGCTACGGCTCTACGGCACGCTCGGCTTCGAGGAACTCTACCGCTACCACTACCGCCGCAAGCCGGAGGCCTGACGCGTGGACTCGGGGCCGAAGAAGATCCTGCTCGTCGCCGCGGTCGCGCTGGTCGATGCCGACGGACGGGTGCTGCTTGCCAGGCGTCCCGAAGGCAAGGCGCTCGCGGGCCTCTGGGAATTCCCCGGCGGCAAGGTCGAGCCTGGCGAGACGCCGGAGGAAACGATCGTCAGGGAAGTGTTCGAGGAAGTCGGCCTCGAGACCAAGGTCGCGTGCCTCGCGCCGCTAACCTTCGCCAGCCATTCCTACGAGGATTTTCACCTGCTGATGCCGCTCTATGTCTGCCGCCGCTTCTGGGGCACGGCCGAGCCTAAGGAGGGGCAGACGCTCAAATGGGTCAGGCCCGGCCAGATGCGCGACTATCCGATGCCGCCGGCGGATCTGCCGCTCATCGCGCATCTGATCGACCTGCTCTGACGCGCCGCTCCGCCGACCGGATCTCCTTTGCCTCACCGTTAATGAACCGTTTAGGCAAGTGTGAAAAATTGATCCTCTCGACCGGCCATCATGGCCGGGCAGCTGCCGGCCGCGGAACCAGGGGATGGTCGACATGACGCCTGAAAACGAATGGGATGCGATCCGCAACCAGCGCAAGCCGCTGTTCGGCGCCGCCGGGGTGGGCCTGCTGAGGGTCGCGCTGCTGTTTGGTTCGGCCGCCGTGGCACTGGCCTTGATCGTTGCGCCGATCGCGGACAAATATGCGAAATCGCAGATCGCCGGTGTGGACGGACTGGATTTCCTGGCCACCGGCTCGATCGGCAAGCCCGGCGCCTACACGATCCGCAGAAGCGTGCTCCAGGAGCCCGGTTCCGTCTGCATCATCCGCCCCGACGGCCGGCGCAGCGGCGACTGCTGATCCGCCTGCTTGCGCGCGCCCGACATTTCTTAACGCAAGGGCATTAACCTTTCTTAACTCTACGCCGTTAACCTTTCTTAACGGATGGACGTTAGTGTCCGTATGGCGAACGGGGGTGGCACGTCATGCAATTGATCCGCGGATTCTTGACAAGCGAGAACGGTGCGACCGCGATCGAATACGGCCTGATCGTCGCGCTCATCTCGCTGGCCATTGTCAGCGCTCTCGGCGCGACAGGCACCTCGGTCGGCGACATCTGGAACGACAACGCCAACCGGGTGATAGAAACGCTTGGGGAATGACCGCTCGGCCCGGAACCACCTTCCTGAACCCGGTCATTTGTCTTTGCTCTCTCCCAGGATCTTCGCCAGCGAGATATCCGCCGAACCCGGCCGTAACGGCTTTGGCTGCGAGACATCCGGCGCCCAGCCCGACATCCAGATGAAAGAGAACGTCGCCCTGATCCTTCCGTCGGGATCGGAAAAGCGCTCCTCGTAGATCCGCGCCGCCCGGGCGAACAGCTGCCTTGTGGCCGGGCGGCGGGATCGTCCCGACAGCGGGTTGGCCGCGCCCATGGCGCGCAGATCGGCCATCAGGTCGAACATGGTCGCGTAACGCAACGTCACCGTCTCCACGTCGGCGACCGGCAGGGCGAAGCCGGCGCGCTGCAGCAGGGCGCCCATCTCGCGGACATCGGCGAACGGCACTATGCGCGGGCTGGCGCCGCCGGACAGTTCCGCCTCGGCGGCGAGCAGGCTCTCGCGCAGTTCGGCAAGTGTACCTGCCCCGGCCATAGCACCCAGGAACAGCCCGTCCGGCTTCAGCGCGCGCCTTATCTGGATCAGCATGCCCGGAATGTCGTTCTCGTCCTGCAGCGAAAGAAGAGACACGGCGAGATCGATGCTATCAGGCGCGAGCGGGACGTGGCCCGGAACCGCCACGATGCCGGCTTCATCTCCGAGGAAAGCCGCGTCGGTCTCGATTCTGACCGCCTCGTCGACCTTTCCCGAAGCAAGCACGGCGTCGCGCCCCGCCGGCGTCACGCAAAAAAGCGCAGCTGCCTTGGCGAAGCGCCGCCCGACCGTCGCAAGCCGCTCCGCCAGATCGTCGGCGGCGCGCGCCATCAGGAAATCGGCGCCGGCGACCGCTCGCCGCGCGGCGCGGCGCTTGCGTTCGACCAGCAGGCTCGTGTCGATGATCTGCTCCGGACTGTTGCTCATGGTCTTCTTGGTGCGGCGAATTGCGCGCGTCATCTTCGCGGTTCTGCTATTCTACGCCTCCAACCGCAAGGGTGTGGCGACGATGTCGCATATAAGGAACCTGGCCTTGAACGCGCTGGCGGCGCCGGCGCGCCTGCTTTTCCCGCCGGTCTGCGCGGGGTGCCGCCGGGAAGTGTCGCAACCCGGAGCGCTTTGCGGCGCCTGCTGGCCGAAACTCGTCTTCCTCGAAAAGCCGTGGTGCGCGGTCATGGGCACGCCCTTCGCGCACGATCTCGGCGAAGGCTTCCTGTCGGCCGAAGCGATCGCTAACCCGCCGCCCTTCGAGCGGGCACGGGCGGCGGTCGCCTATACGGGCGTGGCGCGGCGCATGGTGCAGGCACTGAAATATGGCGACCGCACCGACCTTGCACCCTGGATGGCGCGCTGGATGCTGCGCGCCGGCGCCGAACTCGTCGCCGACGCCGACGTCGTCGTGCCGGTCCCGCTGCATTGGCGGCGCTTCTTCTCGCGCCGCTTCAACCAGTCGGCGGAGTTGGCGCGCGCGATCGCAACGCTGTCGGGCAAGCCGTTCGAGCCGATGGCGGTCAGGCGCGTCAAAATCACCCGCCAGCAGGTGGGACTGGGCCTTTCCGAGCGCCAGGACAATGTCCGCGCCGCCTTCAAGGCGCCGCCGGAAAGCGAAATCTCGATACGCGGCAGGCGGGTGCTGGTCGTCGACGACGTCTACACCACCGGCGCCACGGTTTCCTCCGTGACCAAGGCGCTGAAGAAAGGCGGCGCGAGCGCGGTCGACGTGCTGACCTTCGCGTGCGTCCTTCCGGGGGACTTCCTGCCCGGCGGTGCAGACCCTATATGAATGAGAAATGACAGTCAGGCTGACGGAACGGCCATGGTCGACGTGACGATCTATACTAGGATGATGTGCGGCTATTGCATGGCCGCCAAGCGGCTGCTGGAGCGCAAGGGCGTCGCCTACACCGAACACGACGCCAGCTTCTCGCCGGAGCTTCGCCAGGAAATGATTTCCCGCGCCAATGGCCGCGCCACCTTTCCGCAGATATTCATAGGCGGCTATCATGTCGGCGGGTCGGACGACCTGCATGAACTGGAGCGGCAGGGCAGGCTGGACGGGCTGCTCGCCAACGGGCAGCCGAACTAGAGCAATTCCAGGAAAAGTGGGAACCGGTTTTCCGTCCGGAATTGCGGTAAAAAGGGTTAGAACGGGCATGGGTATTTTCAAGGCTGCCGCCATCCAGATGCGCTCCGGCAGGCAGCCGGGCCGCAACGTCGTGGATTTCGAGGCGCTGGTGCGCGAGGCGGCCGGCAAGGGCGCGGCCTATGTGCAGACGCCGGAAATGACCGGCGCCATCATCCGCGACAAGCAGGATCGCGCGCTCGCCTTCAAGCCGGAGAAGGATGACGCGATCGTCGCCGCCGCGCGGAAGCTGTCGGCCGAACTCGGCATCTTCCTGCACATCGGCTCGACCGGCATCCTCAGGGACGACGGCAAGATCGCCAACCGCGCCTTCCTGTTCGCGCCGGACGGCTCGCTCGCCGCCCGCTACGACAAGATCCACATGTTCGACGTCGATCTCGACAATGGCGAGAGCTGGCGCGAATCGGCCACCTACGAGCCCGGAGCCGAGGCGCTGGTCGCCGACATCGGCCTAGCGAAGCTCGGCTTCGCCATCTGCTACGACATGCGCTTTCCGCAGCTTTTCCGCGCCGAGGCGCTGGCCGGCGCCGAGGTGCTGACGGCGCCCGCCGCCTTCACCCGCCAGACCGGCCAGGCGCATTGGCACATCCTGCTGCGCGCCCGCGCCATCGAGAACGGCGCCTTCGTCATCGCCGCCGCGCAAGGCGGGCAGCACGAGGACGGCCGCGAGACGTTCGGCCACTCGCTCATCATCGACCCCTGGGGCAGGATTCTCGCCGAAGCGGACCACGACGAGCCAGGCGTGATCGTCGTCGAGATCGACACGGCGCTGTCGGGCGAGGCGCGCAAGAAGATCCCCAACCTCAGGAACGCGCGCGATTTCGGCGTGGCGAGCGTCACGGCTGAACAGCCCGTGACGCTCCGGGGGGCCGCGTCTTGATCCGCTTTTCCCTGATCTGCGACCACGACCACGAATTCGAGGCCTGGTTCCGCGGCAATGACGACTTCGACACACAGCAGAAGCGCGGCTTCGTCGAATGCCCGCAATGCGGCTCGTCCAAGGTCGGGAAGGCGCTGATGGCGCCGGCCGTCTCGACGGGGCGCAAGCGCGAAAAAATCGCGCTCGCCATGGGTGAGCAGCAGCGCAAGGTCATGGCGCAGCTGAAGGAAATGTCGGAGAAAATCCGCGAGAATGCCGATTATGTCGGCGACAAGTTCGCAGAGGAAGCGCGCAAGATCCATTTCGGCGAGACAGAAGCGCGCGGCATCTACGGCGAAGCCACACTGGAAGAGGCCAAGAGCCTCGCCGAGGACGGCGTCGGCTTCATGCCGATCCCTGTGTTCCCCGAGGACCGCAACTGAGCGAAGTGGCGCCTGACAGGCCTCCTTTGGAAAAGGAGCCCTTCACCGAGCGACTACTGTTGAAACTATGCGACACTCGCGTAGTGGATGGATTGCTGATCGTTGGCTACGGCAAAAGCATGGATCGCGTCGAGTCGGCTTTGTCCCTCATCCGGCTTCACCATCCACTACGGTATCAACGGCTGCTGCAAGATGTCAGGCGCGTCTGGTTGAGGCCGCTGATCGGGGCCTCAGGTCGCTTCCATCAGTCTACTTGGACCTGCGAGATCGACAATCATTTCGTCGTGGAAGACGGGACTACGACGGAAATGGTCGCGTCCGTGATCGTTCATGAAGCCACGCATGCCCGCCTCTGGCGACGCGGTATTTCTTATGACGAACGTATTCGAAAACGTGTCGAACTCGTCTGTGTCCGGCAAGAACTCGCCTTTTCTGCGAAGCTACCGAATGGGTCGACAATCCGCGAACAAGCGGAAAGTAGGCTTGCTTATACGCAGCAACTCGATTTGAGCAACGAAGCCAAGCGCGATCGGTTTGGCGACCATTTGGAAAAAGCCTCGTTGGATATCGGGCTGCCTCGCTGGGTGGTTAGATTGCTTATGGCTCGTTGGCATCGACGTCGAGAGTCGGCTCGCAGGAAGCGACTTCCCGTCTGAATAGAACTTTCTGGTGTCTGCGTTAGCCTGGCTCATTGCGCGCCACCTGACTGCGACTGTTCGCCGGCTGGAATAACCGCTTAACCAGCCGCGATGAACACCCTTTGGAATTCGGCCTTCACCCTGCTTGCCGTCACCGGGGCCCTGCTCGGCCTGTCGCTGCCTTTCGGCAAGATAGCCACGGAGACCGGCGTCCCGCCAGTCGTCTGGGCCTTCGTCATCTCGGCCGGCGGCGGAGGGGCGATCTTCGTCGCGATGCTGCTGCAGGGCCAGCGCGTAAGGCTCACCGGCCGCAAGCTGCGCTATTTCTTCATCACCGCGGCGATCACCTACGCGCTCCCCAACCTTTTGTTGTTCTCCGTCATGCCGCATGTCGGGGCAGGCTATGCCGGCATCATGTATACGCTGCGCCGATCGCGACGCTGGTGCTTTCGATGCTGTTCGGCGTGCGCAAGCCCAAGCTGCTCGGCATTTTGGGCATCGCCATCGGCTTCGTCGGTGCGGTGATGGTGGCGACGGCCCGCGGCCAGCTCGGCGAACCTGCGGCATTTTTCTGGGTGGCGATCGCGCTCATCATTCCGCTCAGCCTCGCATGCGGCAACATCTACCGGACGGTCGACTGGCCGGAAGACGCCTCGCCGATGGAACTCGCCGTCGGCAGCAACCTCGCGGCGGCCCTCATCCTGCTCGCCGGCATAGCGTTTCCGCCGGGCCTCGGCACGATCGGCGCGCTGGCCGAAGTTCCGCTGGTGACATCAGCGCAGATCGCGGCGTCCGCGCTGATGTTTGCTGTCTTCTTCCGACTGCAGGTGGTCGGCGGGCCGGTCTATCTCAGCCAGATCGGCTATGTGGCCGCGGCGGTCGGGCTTTTCTCCGGACGCTTTTCCTCGGCGAACGCTACGGGCTTCTGACCTGGTTGGGTGCGGTCATCATCGTCGTCGGCGTGGTGGTGACCACAAAGGCGCAGGCGAAGGGTTGATGAACCGCTCCAGATCAGAGCCCTGCGCGAATCAGACCCTCAATGTATCTGGCGCGGTCCTCCGGCCGTACTATTGGATGGTATTTCTCAACCCAGGCGACGCTTATGCTGGGTTGCAGGCGACGGCATTCGGAGAGAGCCATGCGCGCAAGATCCGACTCACCGGCAAGACCTGCGGCGGCGGCAAGCGTGCGCCATGCCGTTCCAAAATTCGGCCGCATCTGGACCGCCCGGCGCTCGCATGTGATCGCTTCCGCGTAGTGTCCGGCGATGAAGTGACACAGACCTTCGACCGATAGGTTTGCTGCCTGCGTATGATCGCGGGGGCTCAAACGGGTCGCGATTTCCAGTTGTCGAAGACCGTCTTCCGCCAAGCCGCCGTAACCGTAGGCAACCCCGAGGATCACCCGCGCGAACGCAAAATTTGGATTGCGGTGCAGGGCCTCGGTGAGTTCTTCAACGGCGGGCCCGGGACGCCTGGAGAACGTATAGGCGTAGCCCGCGGCGCAATGAGCCCAAGGATCATCAGGATCGAGGTCGATCGCTCGTTGCGCCAGGGCCAGGCTGTCGGCGATGCCGCGTTCATAGTCGATATTGCCGAGAACCACCCTGGTGGCCAGCGCCCAGGCAAGCAGGCTATGCGCGCGTGCATAGGATGGATCGAGCTCGATCGCCCGCTTGAGGAGGTTAATACCGCCATCTTCGTCTTGGACCACCCACGTCCAGATTTGGGGCATCGCACGAACGACGCAGCCCCAGGCGTCGAGGCTTTCCGGAGGTCTGCTCTGCAGGCGCAGTTCTTCGGCGGCGTAGAGCTGGGGCTCGATGGCCGCAACGACACTCGCGGTGATCTCGTCCTGAACCGTGAATATCTCGGACGCTGGTCTATCGTAGCGCTCCGCCCAGATGTGATTGCCGGTGGCGGCATCTATCAGTTGCCCCGTCACCCGCAATTGATCGCCGGCCTTCCGGACGCTGCCCTCCAGCACATATCGGACGGCTAGCTCGCGCGCTATCTGCCGGACGTCGGACGTTTTTCCTTTGTAGCTAAACGTGGAGTTCCGCGCGATGACAAAGAAACCGCGTAGTTTGGAAAGCGCCGTGATGATGTCTTCCGCGATACCGTCTCCAAAATAGTCCTGATCGGGTTGTCCGCTGAGATTCTGAAAAGGGAGGACTGCGATCGACGGCTTGGTTGTTGAAGGGAGCCGAGTGCTTCCGGCCGGCTGCGAGAACCGCGCGGGCAGCAGGCGGAAGGCACGAACAGGCCGAGCGATGTTTTTGAGCGTCTGCTCGCCAATGTCCTCGAAGGATAGATCCACCTTGCCAGCCACGTCGTCGTGAACGCGAGCCGACACGCAGATCCCTCCCGGGTCGGCTATACCCTCGAGCCGCGCGGCGATGTTGACCCCATCGCCAAGGATGTCTCCGTTCTGTTCGACAACGTCGCCGACATTTATGCCGATGCGAAATTGGATAGGCGGCACGTCGGACGCTGCCGCGTTGAGGGTGGCGATTTCATTCTGAATCTCCGAGGCGCAACGCACGGCGTCGACTGCACTGGAAAATTGGGCGAGCAGGCCGTCACCGGTGGTTTTGAAGATGCGGCCGCGGTGCCGGGCTATTGAGGGCACCAAAACATTCTGTCCACATCCATTCAGCCGGAGTATCGTGCCCTCTTCGTCGATTTCCATGAGGCGACTGAATCCGACCGCGTCCGCTGCAAGGATCGCTGACAATTTCCGTTCCAAAGGGCTCATGGTAAGCTCACTTTCGAAATCGGTTGGCCAATCTATTGACCGGCGGACCATGCGATCGAACGAAATGCGAGGCGTCGCTAGGTCCACGTGTGAGGGCTCACGACCGGGTCATGGTTGCCTTCCGTTGCCGGTAGATATTTTCATGATATAGCCGTTGCCCGCAAGGGAAGCTAAGCTCGCGTCCCCCACGCATCCGCAACGGGTGGGGATTTGCGGACGTGGTTCTGCCTGCGCCCGGCGCAGCAGGCCCAAGGGGTGGGGAAGGCCACCTAGAGGACGCGGCGGTGCCTAGACTCCCGTCTTCTCCGCCAGCAGCATATAGTTGACGTCCATGTCCTTCGTCCGCTGCCAGCGGTCGGCAAGCGGGTTGTAGGAGACTCCGGTGCGGTCGTATATCGCCATGCCGGCCTCGGCCAGCGCCTTCTCGAGCTCGTCCGGGCGCACCAGCTTTTCGTACTGGTGCGTGCCCTTCGGCAGCCAGCGCAATAGATATTCGGCGCCGACGATCGCCAGCCCCAGCGCCTTCAGGGTGCGGTTGATGGTGGCCACGAACATGATGCCGCCCGGCTTCACCATCTCGGCGCATCTTGCGATGAACAGACCGACATCGGCGACATGCTCGACCACTTCCATATTGAGCACGACGTCGAATTTCTCGCCGGCGTCGGCGAGGTCTTCCGCCGTCGCCGCACGGTAGTCGATTGTGACGCGGGACTCGGCGGCATGGAGCTTGGCGACCTCGATGTTTGTTTCAGACGGATCGACCCCGACCACCTGCGCGCCAAGCCGCGCCATCGGCTCGCAGAGCAGGCCGCCGCCGCAGCCTATGTCGAGGAAGCGCAGCCCTTCGAAGGGTCTTGCCGCGTGCGGGTCGCGGCCGAAGCGCGCCGCCACCTGGTCGCGTATATAGGCAAGCCGCACCGGGTTGAACTTGTGCAGCGGGCGGAACTTGCCGTTCGGATCCCACCATTCGGCGGCCATCGCCGAAAAACGCGCCACCTCGGCATCGTCGATCGTCGTCCGTCTCGCGTCGGCCATCTAACGCTCCCTTCGCGGTAACGAAGTCGGGCGCTGACGTAACAAAGTCAAGGCCGGATCGAACAATCGAAAGCAGCCACGCCTGTGTCAGCTTTGATTGCGATAGTGATGGCGGTAGGGTTCTTCGGGGTATAAAGTTCGCCAGCTTTGCCGGTAGCGCATTCCTGTTGGGAGAAAGCCATGAGCGAAGCACGAGACCTTTTTTCGCTGCTGCGGCAGTCGGCGGACGGCGGCGCGGTCGATGCCATCGAGCGGCTCGTCGACGAGGGCATGGACCATCAGCTCTGCCGCATCAATCCGCTGGCCTTCGCAGCCAGGAACGGGCTTGACGAGGAGACGGCGGTCGCCGCCTTCCTGCATGCGACGCGCATCGGCATGTTCGACATTGCCTGGAACGTGCTTTGTCCGGGCTGCGGCGGCGTGCTCGACACCAATGCGACGCTGAAGACGGTGCAGAAGGACCAGTATACCTGCGCGCTCTGCGCCGGTTCCTACGAACCGACGCTCGACGAGATGGTCGACGTCACCTTCACCGTCAGCCCGCGTGTGCGCCGGATCGCGGCGCACACCCCGCACGAATTGGCGCTTACGGAATATTTCCGCCAGATGTACTGGGGCTCCGGCGTCGACCTGCCCGAGCAAGGCTACGAGGTGGCCGTCGAGGATTTCGTCGTCGACCATCTCGAGCTTGCGCCCGGCGAAAAAGGCGCGCTGGCGATCCAGCTTCCCGCCGAGTTCATCATCGTCTTCGAGCCGGTCACCCATTCCGCGCAGTTCATCGACGTCAAGGGCGAGCCGACGCGGGAACGCCAGACCCTGTCGCTGACCTATGACCGAGACCACATCCACAACCAGACGCTGGAGATGCAGCCCGGACCGCTGCGCATTGCCCTGGAGAACCGCACCGACACGCGCGTTTTGCCGACGGTCTGCATCGCCGGAGAGGCGCTGCATGGCCTGCTCGGCAAGCGCCGTCCCTTCCTCACCGCCAAGCGCCTGCTGTCGAACCAGACTTTCCGCGACCTCTACCGGACCGACACGCTGGATGTGGACCAGCGGCTGAGGATCACCAGCCTGACCTTCCTGTTCACCGATTTGCGCGGCTCGACCGAGCTCTACGAGCGGGTCGGGGACCTGGTCGCCTTCGATCTCGTCAGGGCGCATTTCCACGTGCTTCACGAGATCGTCGCGGCGGAAGCCGGCGCCGTCGTCAAGACGATCGGCGACGCGGTGATGGCGACGTTCCCGACGCCGGACCGCGCCGTTGCCGCCGCCATCAGGATGCGCGACGCGATGATGGATTTGAACGCGAAGAACGGCCGCGAGGATCTCCTGCTCAAGATCGGCGTGCATGAGGGGCCGTGCATCGCGGTGACGCTCAACGAGCGCCAGGACTATTTCGGCCAGACGGTCAACATCGCCTCGCGCGTGCAGGGGCTCGCCAATTCGCAGTCGATCTTCGCGACCGGCGCGGTCGTCGAAGACAAGAAGACGATCGATCTGCTGAAAAGCAAGGCTTTGACGCCGCAGTCCAACAATGTGTCGCTGAGGGGCATCGAGCGGGAAGTGCTGGTCTACGCGATACCCTGAAGCGTGCCGCGCCCAATCGGATTGGGCGCGACCCCCTTTAGCCGGCGCGGCCCGAGCCTGCGTCCCCCACGCGTCCACCCTTGCCTGTGCTTGGCCTATTGGATATGGAGGCCGCGCAACCAGCGGGCCGTTCCGGTCCGCCTGCATCTCCAGCAATTCCGGGACCAAGCCCGGGATTTCAACCCGGCCAAGGCATCCGGCTTCCATGGCGCGCATCGTGATGAAATTCGGCGGGACCTCCGTGGCCGACATCGGCCGCATCCGCAACGTCGCGCGCCACGTCAAGCGCGAGGTCGACGCCGGCCACGAGGTCGCGGTCGTGGTCTCGGCCATGGCCGGCAAGACCAATGAACTGGTCGGCTGGGTTCGCGAGGCGTCGAGGGCCGAAGGCTCCAACCTCAACATCTACGATGCCAGGGAATATGACGCCGTGGTGGCCTCGGGCGAGCAGGTGACGTCGGGGCTGCTGGCGCTCGTTCTGCAGTCGGTGGGCGTCGACGCGCGCTCCTGGCAGGGCTGGCAGGTGCCGGTCCGCACCGACAACGCCCATGGCGCCGCGCGCATCCAGGAGATCGACGGCGCGGAGCTGATCAGGCGGTTCGGGATCGGCCAGGTGGCCGTGGTTTCGGGATTCCAGGGCATCGGGCCGGACAACCGCATCGCGACGCTCGGCCGCGGCGGCTCCGACACCAGCGCGGTCGCCATCGCCGCGGCCGTCAAGGCCGACCGCTGCGACATCTACACCGACGTCGACGGCGTCTATACCACCGACCCGCGTATCGAGCCGAAGGCGCGCCGCCTGCCGAAGATTTCCTTCGAGGAAATGCTCGAGATGGCCTCGCTCGGCGCCAAGGTGCTTCAGGTCCGCTCTGTCGAGCTTGCCATGGTGCACAAGGTGCGTACCTTCGTGCGCTCCTCTTTCGACGACCCGGACGCGCCGGGAATGGGCGATCTTCTCAACCCGCCCGGCACCCTTATTTGTGACGAGGATGAAATCGTGGAACAGCAAGTCGTCACCGGTATCGCCTACGCCAAGGACGAAGCCCAGATATCGCTGAGGCGCGTGGCCGACCGGCCGGGCGTGGCGGGGGGTATCTTCGGGCCGCTCGCCGAGGCCAACATCAATGTCGACATGATCGTCCAGAACATCTCCGAGGACGGCAAGTCGACCGACATGACCTTCACCGTGCCCTCGGGCGACGTGGACAAGGCGCTCGCCGTGCTCGACAGGGTCAAGCAGACGGTCGGTTTCGACGTGATCCAGCACGACGAGGGCATGTCGAAAGTGTCTGTCATCGGCATCGGCATGCGCAGCCACGCCGGCGTCGCCGCCACCGCCTTCAATGCGCTCGCCGAGAAATCGATCAACATCCGGGCGATCACCACCTCGGAAATCAAGATCTCGATCCTGATCGACGGCCCGTACACCGAATTGGCGGTGCGGACTTTGCATTCCGTCTACGGTCTCGATAAGCAGTAACAGACCAGTATTCTCTGGTTATTTGGCCGGGCCTGTTCCGGCAGTAGTGTCGTTCGGGAGCGACTCGTTGAGTCGCGCCCAGGGAGAGCCGCCTTTATGCGTGACATGGCCGCGGGCCCGCGCGTTCTGTTGAAACGGCTCCGCGAGCTGATGGCGGAGGCGCTCGAGCCGCAGGAGCGGCTCGACCGCATCGTGCACGACATCGCCCAGAACATGGTAGCCGAGGTCTGCTCGCTCTATGTGCTGCGCGCCGACTCGGTGCTCGAACTCTACGCCACAGAAGGTCTGAACCCCGGCTCGGTGCACCTGGCGCAGCTGCAGCTTGGCCAGGGCCTCGTCGGCACCATCGCGGCAAGCGCCCGCGCGCTCAACCTGCCCGACGCCCAGCAGCACCCCGCCTTCGCCTACCTGCCGGAGACGGGCGAGGAGATATATTCGTCCTTCCTCGGCGTTCCGGTGCTGAGGGCAGGGCGCACGCTGGGCGTTCTGGTCGTGCAGAACCGCACCAAGCGCCAGTACCGCGACGACGAGGTCGAGGCGCTCGAAACGGCGGCCATGGTCATCGCCGAGATGATCGCGGCGGGCGAACTCGCCCGGCTCACCCGGCCGGGGCTCGAGCTCGACCTGCGCCGTCCGGTGAGCTTCACGGGTATTTCCTTCAACGACGGCATCGGGCTCGGCCATGTCGTGCTGCACGAGCCGCGCATCGTTGTCACCAACCTGTTCAACGAGGACAGCGACGAGGAGATGCGGCGGCTGGAGGCCGCGATAGGCTCGCTCAGGCTGTCGATCGACGACATGCTGTCGCGCCGCGACGTCGCCTTCGAGGGCGAGCATCGCGCGGTGCTCGAAGCCTACCGCATGTTCGCCAACGACCAGGGCTGGGTGCGCCGGCTGGAGGAGGCGGTGCGCAACGGCCTGACCGCGGAGGCAGCGGTCGAGAAGGTGCAGAGCGACATGCGCGCGCGCATGATGCACATGACCGACCCGTATCTGCGCGAGCGGATGAGCGATTTCGACGACCTCGCCAACCGGCTCTTGCGCATGCTGATGGGACGCGGCCCGGACGACGTCGCGTCGGCATTGCCGAAGGATGCCATCATCGTGGCGCGCTCGATGGGGGCGGCCGAACTGCTCGATTATCCGCGCGAGAAGCTGCGCGGCCTAGTGCTGGAGGACGGAACCGTCACCAGCCACGTCGTCATCGTGGCGCGCGCCATGGGCATTCCCGTCGCCGGCCAGGTGAAGGGCGCCGTCTCCATGTCGGAGAATGGCGACGCCATCATCGTCGACGGCGACGAGGGAACCATCCATCTGAGGCCCCAGCCCGACCTCGAGGCGGCCTATGCCGAGAAGGTGCGGTTTCGCGCGCGCCGGCAGGAGCTTTACCGCGAACTGCGCAAGAAGCCGTCGCAGAGCAAGGACGGCGTCAAGATCGACCTGATGATGAACGCCGGCCTGGCGGTCGACCTGCCGCAGCTTGCCGAATCGGGCGCCGCCGGCATCGGCCTCTTCCGCACCGAGCTGCAGTTCATGGTCGCCTCGACCTTCCCGCGCGCCGAGGCCCAGGAAGGGCTCTACCGCGACGTGCTCGATGCGGCGCGCGACAAGCCGGTGACCTTCCGCACCATCGACATCGGCGGCGACAAGATCCTGCCCTACTTCAAGAACGTGGCGCATGAGGAGAACCCGGCGCTCGGCTGGCGCGCGATCCGCCTGACGCTCGACCGGCCGGGGCTCCTGCGCACGCAGATACGCGCGCTGCTCAAGGCCGCCGGCGGGCGCGAACTGCGCGTCATGCTGCCGATGGTCACGGTGCTTTCGGAGATCGCGCAGGCGCGCGAGATCATCGACAAGGAAGTCAGGCACCTGTCGCGCTTTGCCCACCACCTGCCGACCAGCCTGAAGCTCGGCGCCATGCTCGAAGTGCCGGCGCTGCTCTGGCAGCTCGACGAGTTGATGAAGGCGGTCGATTTCGTCTCGGTCGGCTCGAACGATCTGTTCCAGTTCGTCATGGCGGCCGACCGCGGCAACACGCAGCTCTCCGACCGCTTCGACACGCTGTCGGTGCCGTTCCTGCGCGTGCTGAAGCAGATTGCCGACGCCGGCGAGCGCAACCACACGCCGGTGACGCTGTGCGGCGAGCTTGCCGGCAGGCCGATCTCGGCGATGGCGCTGATCGGTCTCGGCTACCGCTCGATCTCGATGTCGCCGGCCTCGATCGGTCCGGTCAAGGCGATGCTGACGGAACTGCCTGTCGGCGAACTGGAGAAGTTCTTCGAGGAGAATCTCGCCGGCCACGCGGCCAACCTTCCGATGCGCGCGCTGCTGCAGGGTTTCGCCGACGACAGAGGGATACCGCTGTAGGCAAAAAGCGAAACGCCCGAGTGACGGCTCGCGCGCCTGTGCGGAAGGTCTTTTTGGCCAACCGGACCCCTCTGAAATAGCTCCTTGACTTCGAGCGCACTCTAACTTGTAGGGTCCCTGGCGTCGTGATGAGAAGCAGGCGTCCATGAAGATTGGCGAACTGGCGAAACGTTCGGGATTGTCGACCCATACGATCCGCTACTACGAGCAGATCGGGTTGCTCCCCTATGCCGACCGGAACCAATCCAGGCACCGCGACTACGATGCGTCGATCCTCATCTGGATCGAGTTTCTCGACCGCCTGAAGACGACCGGAATGCCGATCCGCGAAATGCTGCGCTACGCAGCCTTGCGGGAACAGCGCTCCGGCACGCAAGCAGCGCGGCGCGAAATGCTGGAGAGGCACCGCGAGCGCGTCCGCGCTCACGTTGCCGAACTCAACGCCTGCCTTCTCGTCCTCGATACCAAGATCGACGGCTACGCCGAAACCGAGAAGAGGATGAAGGACTATGACGCAACAATCCCGGAACGTCGCCGAAAGCCGGCTGGAGCGCGGAAAGCGAGCGCTGGCTGAGATCGACGGCCAGGCCGGCCACAACGTCATCGCCGCGCTGGCCGATATCGCCCCCGATTTCGCGACCTACGTGCTCGAGTTCCCGTTCGGCGATATTTATTCGCGCGGCGGTCTCGGTTTGCGCGAGCGTGAAATCGCAACCATCGCAGCGCTGTCGGCCATGGGCAACGCCGCGCCTCAACTCAAGGTTCATATCGAAGCCGGCTTGAATGTGGGGCTCAGCCAGGACGAAATTGTCGAGATCCTGATGCAGATGGCGGTCTATGCCGGCTTTCCGGCGGCGCTCAACGGACTCTTTGCCGCCAAGGATGTGTTTGAGCAGCGGAAGTCGGCTTTACAAGGAGTAGCATAAGCGACCGGGCATGCCTGTTTTCGAGGCTCACGTCCCAAAGCGGACGTGAGTCTTGGCGGACGATCCCCGATGCTGCATTGGCGGCCTTTCTTCCGGCGACGTTGAGCTTTTTCGCGATCTCCGATATTGGCAGCCCTCCTGCCGGCCTCCGCATGTCGGTGAGGTGGCAACTAGGCATTTAAGATGATTTCCCTGCCCCGCGACCGGATGGACCAACTCGTCAAGCGTTTCGACATGCTCGAAGCGCAGATGTCGGCCGGTCCGGACGCGGAAACCTATGTGAAGCTGGCGTCCGAATATTCCGAGCTGCAGGACATAGCCGCCAGGATCCGCGAGCTGTTGCAGGCGGAAAGCGAACTCGCCGACCTCGAGGCCATGCTCGCCGACAAGGGCACCGACGCCGAGATGCGGGCGCTTGCCGAAGCCGACCTGCCTGGCGTCGAGGATCGCATCGAAAGCCTGCGCCAGGACATCCAGATACTGCTCCTGCCCAAGGACGCGGCCGATCAGAAGAACGCGATCCTCGAAATCCGCGCCGGCACCGGCGGCGACGAGGCGGCGCTGTTTGCCGGCGACCTGTTCCGCATGTACGAGCGCTACGCAGCCAGCCAGGGCTGGCGCATGGAAGTGGTGTCGGCGAGCGACGGCGACGCCGGCGGCTACAAGGAAATCATCGCCAGCGTCTCGGGCAAGGGCGTCTTCGCCAAGCTGAAGTTCGAGTCCGGCGTGCATCGCGTGCAGCGCGTGCCGGCGACCGAGGCGAGCGGGCGCATCCACACCTCGGCGGCGACGGTCGCCGTGCTGCCGGAGGCGGAGGAAGTCGACATCGACATCCGCCCCGAGGATATCCGCATCGACACGATGCGCGCCTCCGGCTCCGGCGGCCAGCATGTCAACACCACCGACTCGGCGGTGCGCATCACCCATCTGCCGACCGGCATCATGGTGGTGCAGGCGGAGAAGTCGCAGCACCAGAACCGGGCGCGCGCCATGCAGATTCTGCGCGCTCGGCTCTTCGACATGGAGCGGTCGCGCGCCGACGAGGAGCGCTCCGAATCGCGAAAACTGCAGGTTGGATCGGGCGACCGGTCCGAGCGCATCCGCACCTACAATTTCCCGCAGGGCCGCGTCACCGACCACCGCATCAACCTGACGCTCTACAAGCTAGACCGGGTCATGATGGGCGAACTCGACGAGATTGTCGGCGCGCTGATCTCCGACCATCAGTCGAAGCTGCTCGCAGCCGTCGGCGAATAGTACCGTGGGTTTCAAACTGTCACCACGCACGAGGCAGGCGATAGGCCCCAATCTCCCCCCCTGTGGGGGAGATGTCCGGCAGGACAGAGGGGGGCGACATAAAGCACCGACCCCACAAATCCCTTGATCCTTTCTGCCCTCCTTGCCGAAGCGCGTGCCTCCCTTGCGGAAGCCGGAATCGCCGATGCCAGGCTCGATGCCCGTCTTCTCGTCGAGCATTTTTCCGCCACGACTCAAGGCGATGTGATCGGTAGCCCGGACATGGCCATCGACGCGGGAGCGGCCCAAGCGGTCCGCCAGGCCATCGCCCGCCGTGCCGCCGGCGAGCCCGTCCACCGCATCCTGGGTTTTCGCGAATTCTATGGGCTGAAGCTCTTTCTCTCGCCCGATACGCTTGAGCCGCGGCCGGACACCGAAACCCTGGTCGACGCGGTTCTGCCCCACCTGCGCCATCTTGCCGCAAGGGCAGGGGCCTGCCGCATCCTCGACCTGGGCACGGGGACGGGCGCCATCGCCTTGGCGCTGCTTGCCGAAGTTCCGGAAGCCACGGCGGTCGGCGTCGACATTTCCGCCGATGCGCTCGCCACCGCTCAGCGGAACGCCCAAGAAAACGGACTTGCGGAACGCTTCACGCCGATCCGGTCGGACTGGTTCGAAAAGATTTCCGGCCGTTTCCATGTAATTGCCGCAAACCCACCCTATATACCGACCGAAGAGCTTGAGACCTTGCAGTGCGAGGTCAGGAAATTCGATCCGGCGAGAGCCCTCGATGGCGGCGCGGACGGGCTCGATGCTTACAGGACGATTGCAGCACAGGCCGAGGCACATCTCGAACCCACCGGAAGGGTGGCCGTCGAGATAGGACACGCACAGAAGGAAGCGGTAACCCGAGTGTTCGAGACTGCCGGTTTTGGCATTGTCGAGGCCAGGAAGGATCTTGGCGGACGCGATCGGGTGATGGTTTTTACGCGGAAATGAAGGATTTCCGCATTGCAAAAACCGCTTGGAAAAACCCCTTGGCAAGCATGGCGAATGCGGCTAGGGTCCCGGCAACCGGATGAGACGAAGCAGGCAGTGCTGTCACCAATCGGGTTTCCAAAAAGACAGACTGCCTTCTTGCGTAAACGACGCTTTAGCTTCGTACGGGGATCGTTCGGCGGTTAACACGTAACTGGAACGGGAAGAACGTGGCGCCGACGCAAACGCGGGCGAGCACCGTTAGAACAACATGGAACGGCGGGCTGCATCCGCGCCCCGTATCCAGATTTTTGTAAAAACCCAAGAGAGTCGAATGAGGCCACAACAGCAGAATAGGCGCATGCGCGGTCGTAGCGGCGGCGGCGGTAACAATCCGAACCAGAACCAGAACCAGAACCGCAAGGGCCCCAACCCCCTGACCCGCAACTATGAGAGCAACGGCCCGGACGTGAAGATTCGCGGCTCGGCGCAGCAGATCGCGGAAAAATACGCGCAGCTCGCCCGGGATGCACACAGTTCTGGCGATCGCGTCATGTCCGAGAACTATCTGCAGCATGCCGAGCACTACAATCGCATCATCGCCGCCGCGCAGGCGCAGATGCCGATCCAGAACATGCAGAATCAGCGCGACGGTTCCGACGACGACATGGACGAGGACCGCGACGAGTTCGGCAATACGAACAATGCCAACCAGGGCAATGCCAACCAGGGCAATGCCAACCAGGGCAATGCCAACCAGGGCAATGTCGGCCAGGGCAACGTCGGCCAATCCAACGCCGGGCAGGGCAACTATCAAGGCAATCCCGCGCAGGACTTGAACAGCCAGGACAATGGCGGCGAGTTCGTGCAGCTTGAGCAGCCCAATCTCGGCTCGGGACCGCAGCCGGTCATCGAAGGCATCCCGGCGGAGGTCGCACTCAACCCGGAAGCTTCGGAAGGCAGCCCCAGCCGCGAGCGCAATCTCAACGGTAACGGCCACGGCGCCGCCAGCGACGGCCGCCGCAACCGCCGTCCGCGCCGCGGCGAACGCAGCCGCCCGGACACCAACGAGGATGACGAGCCGGCCGCGGACGGCTTGGTCGCCACGCTGTCGCGCGGCGCTCCGGTTTCGCCCGAGCCCATGCCGCAGGAGCCGGCCGCCGATACCAAGGCCGATGGCGGCGCGGCGTTGATCGACGCCGACAGCTAAACAATCCGGCAATGCCAGTCATGAGACGGCGGGGATGAAAATCTCCGCCGTTTTTTGTTTTTGACCGACATCAACGCGCCTTGAGCTAAATCGGGCGAATACCCATATCGGTTGCAGTTTGGACCGGGCTCGAAGAGCAGGTCCGTCAACCTTCAAGTCGGTGGGCGCCGCGAAGCGGGCCGCGGACGGATCGGAGACACGATATGGATATCGAGAAGTACTCGGAGAGGGTGCGCGGCTTCATACAGTCCGCGCAGACCATGGCGCTCTCGCGCAATCACCAGCAGTTTACCCCGGAACATCTCCTGAAGGTCCTGGTCGACGATCAGGAAGGCCTGGCGGCTTCGCTCATTTCGCGCGCGGGCGGCGACGTCAAGGCCGTGCAGATGGGCGTCGAAGCGGCGCTCAACGCGCTGCCCCGCGTCGAAGGCGGCAATGGCCAGCTCTACATGGCGCAGCCCCTCGCCAAGGTCTTTTCGACCGCCGAGGACATGGCCAAGAAGGCCGGCGACAGTTTCGTCACGGTCGAGCGGCTGCTCACCGCGCTGGCCGTCGAGAAATCCGCCAAGTCCGCCGACATCCTGGCCAAGGCCGGCGTGACGCCGCAGGCGCTCAACCAGGCGATCAACGATCTCAGAAAGGGCCGCACCGCCGATTCCGCCTCCGCCGAACAGGGCTATGACGCGCTGAAGAAATACGCGCGGGATCTCACCGCCGACGCCCGCGCGGGCAAGCTCGATCCGGTCATCGGCCGCGACGACGAGATCCGCCGCACCATCCAGGTGCTCAGCCGGCGCACCAAGAACAATCCGGTGCTGATCGGCGAGCCCGGCGTCGGCAAGACGGCCATCGCCGAGGGCCTGGCGCTCCGGATCGTCAATGGCGACGTGCCCGAATCGCTCAAGGACAAGCAGCTGATGGCGCTCGACATGGGCGCGCTGATCGCCGGCGCTAAATACCGGGGCGAGTTCGAGGAGCGCCTGAAGGCGGTGCTGTCCGAAGTCACGGCGGCCGCCGGCGGAGTCATCCTCTTCATCGACGAGATGCACACGCTGGTCGGCGCCGGCAAGGCCGACGGCGCCATGGACGCCTCCAACCTCTTGAAGCCCGCGCTGGCGCGCGGCGAGTTGCACTGCGTCGGCGCCACCACGCTCGACGAATACCGCAAGCATGTCGAGAAGGACGCAGCTCTCGCGCGGCGCTTCCAGCCGGTCTTCGTCAACGAGCCCAGCGTGGAGGACACGATCTCCATCCTGCGCGGCCTCAAGGAGAAGTACGAGCAGCACCACAAGGTGCGCATCTCGGACTCCGCGCTGGTCGCCGCCGCCACGCTGTCGACGCGCTACATCGCCGACCGCTTCCTGCCCGACAAGGCGATCGATCTCGTCGACGAGGCGGCGTCGCGCCTGAGGATGCAGGTCGATTCCAAGCCGGAGGCGCTGGACGAGGTCGACCGCCGCATCATGCAGCTCAAGATCGAGAGCGAGGCCCTGAAGCTGGAGAAGGACGACGCCTCGAAGGACCGGCTCGCCCGCATCCAGAAGGAGCTCGCCGGGCTCGAGGAGGAGTCCGCCGCCGTGACCGCCAGGTGGCAGGCCGAGAAGCAGAAGCTGGGCTTGGCCGCCGACCTCAAGGGTCAGCTCGACGACGCCCGCAACGAGCTCGCCATCGCGCAGCGCAAGGGCGAGTTCCAGAAGGCCGGCGAGCTTGCCTACGGTCGCATCCCCGAGCTGGAGAAGAAGCTGAAGGAGGCCGAGGCGCAGGACGGCAAGGTCGGCATGGTCGAGGAGACCGTGACGCCCGATCACGTCGCCCACATCGTCTCGCGCTGGACCGGCATTCCGGTCGACAAGATGCTTGAGGGCGAGCGCGACAAGCTTTTGCGCATGGAAGACGAGATCGGCAAACGCGTCGTCGGCCAGGGCGAGGCCGTGCAGGCCGTGTCGAAGGCGGTGCGGCGCGCCCGCGCCGGCCTGCAGGATCCGAACCGGCCGATCGGCTCGTTCATGTTCCTCGGCCCCACCGGCGTCGGCAAGACCGAGCTCACCAAGGCGCTCGCCGACTATCTGTTCGACGACGAGCACGCCATGGTGCGCATCGACATGAGCGAGTTCATGGAGAAGCATTCGGTCGCCCGGCTGATCGGCGCGCCTCCGGGCTATGTCGGCTACGAGGAGGGCGGTGCGCTCACCGAGGCGGTCAGGCGCCGGCCCTATCAGGTCGTGCTCTTCGACGAGATCGAGAAGGCGCATCCCGATGTCTTCAACGTGCTCCTGCAGGTGCTCGACGACGGCCGCCTGACCGACGGCCAGGGCCGCACGGTCGACTTCCGCAACACGCTGATCGTCATGACCTCCAACCTCGGCTCCGAATATCTGGTGTCGCTCGGCGAGGACCAGGACGCCGAGGCCGCGCGCAACGACGTGATGGCGATGGTGCGTGCGCACTTCCGGCCCGAGTTCCTCAACCGCGTCGACGAAATCATCCTGTTCCACCGGCTGCGCCGTCAGGACATGGGCAAGATCGTCACCATCCAGCTCAAGCGGCTGGAGAAGCTGCTCGAGGATCGCAAGATCGCCATCGAGCTCGACCAGGACGCGCTCGACTGGCTGGCCGCGCGCGGCTACGACCCCGCCTATGGCGCGCGCCCGCTGAAGCGCGTCATCCAGAAGGAGCTGCAGGACCCGCTCGCCGAAAAGATCCTGTCGGGCGACATCCTCGACGGCTCGGTGGTGAAGGTCACCAACGGCTCCGACCGGCTCAACTTCCGCTCCAAGGCGACCGCGGTGGCGACCGACGAAGCGGCGTAGTTACCTCCCCCCTTGCGGGGGAGGTCGGCCTGCCCGGCGAGGAACGAGCCGCCGGCAGGCCGGGCGAGGGGGTAAGCATATTGGTGAGCGAGCGCCAAGCGCTGAGCCCGCCGCCGGCCGAATCGGCGGCTCCACCCCTGCGGGTTCCTCTCCGGAAGCGCCTTCACAGCGCGCGGCTGTCATAGGCCCAGTGCAGCAGGGCCTGGCGCTGGCGCGGCCGGCACCAGACATCGCCGGGCTCGCACGCGCGGCGAAGCTGCGCGACATGACGGCGGATTGCCTTCCAGCGGCCGATCTGCCGCTCGTCCTCGCCCGGCATCCGGCGGCCCGCATAGTAGCGGCAGTACCACTGGAACCAGCCGCGCGGGTCGTCTGGATGGACCCAGCCCTTGGCCCGCCAGACGCTGAGCGGCTGGCTGGCGTCGACGCCGAAGCAGTTGAGCGACGCATCCTTGCGTTCCGACAGGCGGGCTCCGGCGAACCAGCCTGCGGGAAATTCGTCGCGGCAGTCGGTCATGTATTTGCCGCCGAAGACGCCGAGCGCCAGCATCTCGGGCGGCGTCAGGTCGGGCCGGAACTCGGCATCGAAGTCGCGCCCGGCCGGCGCGACCAGAGCGTAGCGGTAGCCCTGCTGCATGCGGTCGTTGACCTCGATCCAGCGCGGCTTCATCGAACGCCCCCGGCGGCGGCGCTCGGGCGGTTGCGCCGCCAGATGGAGGCATTGAGAGCCGATGCGAAGCTGACCCAGGCAAGGTAGGGAACCAGCAGCCAGGCCGCGGTCGCGCTGACTGGATAAAACAGCACGATTGTGGCGGCGATCGAGCCCCACAGCATCACGATCTCGACCAGCGCCAGGTCCGGCCGCCGCAGTCCGAAGAAGAGCGGCGTCCACGCCGCGTTGAGTAGGAGCTGCAATGCAAAGACGGCGAGCGGCAGCGCGGCGCCTTCGATGCCGGCGGCGCGCCAGACGAGCCAGCCCGACACGGCGATTGACGCGTAGAGCATCGTCCAGACGGGCGCGAACAGCCAGTTCGGCGGCCGCCACGGCGGCTTGTCGAGCCGCCGGTACCAGTCGCCCGGCCGAAAGATCGCGCCGGTTGCCGCCGCGCCGAAGCTCGCGGCCCCGAAGGCGATCGTCATGAGCAGGGAGGATGCGTCCATGGGAAGAAGGTGGAGGGGGCCGCCTGCCTGTCAAGCGGCCCCTCCGCGGCCTAGCGGTGCCGCTCCGCGGCGAGTTCGCCGGAGCTCATGGCGGCAAACAGCGGCACGATCTGCCAGGCCGCCGACAGCCCCACCAGTATGTAGACGAGCCTTGAGAGCATCGAGCCCGCGCCGAAGATCGCGGCTACGAGGTCGAAGCCCAACAGCCCGACCAGCCCCCAGTTCAGCCCGCCCACGATGACGAGGATGAGCGTCAGTATATTGATGAACTTCATGGTCTTTCCCCAGTGTTGGAGGTGAGCCTCAGCCTTCCGGCGGCAGGATCACCGTGTCGATGACATGGATGACGCCGTTCGACGCCGCGATATCGGTGGCAGTGACCGTGGCGCCGCTCACCTTGACCGAGCCGCCGGCGGCTTCGACGTCGATCATCTTGCCGTTGACGGACTTGGCTTCATCCATGCCCGCCACGTCGGCGGCCATCACCTTGCCCGAGACCACATGGTAGGTGAGGATGTCGGTGAGCTGCTGCTTGTTCTCCGGCTTCAGCAGGTTCTCCACCGTGCCTGCGGGCAGCTTGGCGAAGGCTTCGTCCGTGGGGGCGAAGACGGTGAACGGACCGGCTCCCTTCAGCGTGTCGACCAGCCCTGCGGCTGTCAGCGCGGCCGCGAGCGTGTTGAACTGGCCGGCCTCGACGGCGGTATCCACGATGTCCTTGCCCGAGGCGAGCGCGCTGACGCTGGTGGCCAGCGCGAACGCCGCGGCCAATATCGAAGTCTTCATTTTCATAACGTGCTCCTGTTGTGACCCGATGCGATGGCACTGCGTGTCATCTGGGGAGAATTAATTTTCTTACCAGTAAAATTTTCGTGACAGTAGACAGTATTATCTTGTGAAGAAAATACGGCTGAAATAGTTTCGCAGGACGAAAAGGAGTTTGCGGATTGCTGTCCGATACCATCACCAACGAGCTTCAGCGCTACGCCGTCGGCCCGCGCATCAGGGCCTTGCGGCTGCGGAAAAAACTCGGGCTGGTGCAGCTTGCCGCCCATACCGGGCTCTCCACCGCCATGCTGTCGAAGATCGAGCGCGGGCAGATGTTTCCGACGCTCCCGACGCTGGTCCGGATCGCCATGGTTTTCGGCATCGGACTCGATCACTTCTTCACCGCCGACACGGAGAAGCCGCTGGTCGCGGTGGTGCGCAAGAAGGAGCGTCTCAGGCTTCCCAGCCCGCCCGGCGAGGAGCCGCCCGCCTATCTGTTCGAGAGCCTGGACTATCCCGTCGCCGACCGCCGCATGGAAGCGTTCTACGCCGAGTTTCCCGCTGGCGCGCCGGCCTCGCCGGCGCACCGGCACGGCAGCGCCGAGTTCATCTACCTTCTGTCCGGCCGCCTGGCGGTCGATGTCGACGGGGAGGAGACGCTGCTCGACGCCGGCGACGCCATGTATTTCGATTCGAGCGTTCCCCATGGCTACCGGCGGGAGGGCGATGGGGCCTGCACTGCTTTGGTGGTGACGGCGCCATAACCCGTCTCACAACTGGCCTTAAGGCCGGCGCATGTCGCCGTGGTATGCAACAGCCGACGCGTCATGCATGTAGGCGACGAGGAACCTGAAATAGATGTCAGTAATCGAACATTGAGGGTCTGTTGTCGGGTCGCAAGGCAGCCCGTCCCCTGTCACCATCTGTCAGTATTTTTTCCCCCAATTTCATCCACGCCCCTCCGCACCTCCCGCATAATCCCAGGCCGTGCAACTGGGAAAGGCGGCGATGAACTGGACTCCGGCGATCGAGATGCAGCGCGAGGCGCTGAAGGGCATCGTGGCCGCGCTCGTCGCCATGGCCGGGTTGGGCAGCGCTTCGCACGACCCAGCAAAGCTGCCGCGCCATCTCCACCGTGCGATCCTGCGCCTGCTGCGGCCGGCAGTCGGCGGCGCGGCGCCTGGCCATCGCGCTTGCGCAGGGGCTTGCCGCCCCGGTCCTGCGCCCGCTGGACTCGCCTCAAGCCCGCAAGGCAAAATCCCGGTCGCTCTTCGTGCGGGCCGGCGTCGGCACCGGCATCGTGCTCAGGCCCGGCGCGCCGGTTCCGCCACATCTCGCCCATCTCGTCCCTCCCAAGGCCGCTCCCCGCCCGCTCTCCTTCCCGCTGCTCGATCGGCTGCCGCGCTGGCGCATTGGCCGCCGCTGGCGGCCCGCCGCCGGCGTGCCCCGAATCTCGATATCAGGCGTGACAGTGCGCGCTGCCGTCCCGGCCTGGCGGCCGCCCCAGCCCGACGACCCCCTCGATGCGGGCCGCCTCGGCTTGCGGCTTTCCGCACTCGCCCGCGCGCTCGACGATCTGCCGGGGCTTGCCCGGCGCTTCCAGTGCTGGCAGGCGCGGCGCGACCGGGCGCTCGCCGCCGGCCGCAGCCACCGCGTCACCCCGCTGCGCGGCCGTCCGCCGGGCGGCCGCCTGTGGCGCTACGATCCGGATGCGTGGGGCGGCCGTCGAAACATCCGCGACGTCGACGAGATCCTGGCGCACGCCCATGCGCTCGCCCATCACGCGCTGAGACATCGCGGCCCCGACACGTCATGACGCCGAGCCGTCTTTCGGGAAGGAACAACAGCCAGGCCGGTGAAATTCCGGGCGTGGCAACAACCCGTCATGTCTGCGATTGCCCCTCACCCTTACCCTCTCCCCGCAGGCGGGGAGAGGGGTTCGCCGACGTTGACGCCCCCTCTCCCCGTTCTTCACGGGGAGAGGGTAAGGGTGAGGGGCGGCGCCTGCGTCCCCGGCAACCCGATTCCTGTTAGGATCGCCACATGACGCTAGACGAGTACAACCGCTTCTGCGCCTCGCTGCCTGCCTCGACCCATGTCGTGCAGTGGGGCGGCGCGCATGTCTGGAAGGTCGGCGGCAAGGTTTTCGCCATCGGCGGCTGGGACGACGGGCGCTCGCTCTTCGTCACCTTCAAATGTTCTCAGATGAGCTTCGACCTGTTGAAGGAGCAGCCGGGCTGCCGGCCGGCGCCCTATCTCGCCTCGCGCGGCATGAGCTGGATCCAGCGCACGGGCGGCGAGGCCATGGATGACGAAGCGCTGAAGGATTACCTTCGCGAGAGCCATCGCCTCGTCGCGGCAAAGCTGCCCAGGCGCGTGAAAATCGAATTCGGGCTTTAGCGACAGGTGATCGGGCCTGTGACTGTGCCATTTTCATGCCCCGTTCATGTTGCAACCAATAAACCGGGATCAGCGTTGCTCCATTGCGGCCGTGCGGTCGTATGGGAGTGGCGTTTGCCGCCGTACAAGGCGACAGATGTCGGACGGAGAGATTTTGGAATGTTGCGCAGGATAATCGTGCTTTCGGCGATCGCCGCCGGGTTTTCGTCCTTCGGCGCGCAGGCGTCGCAGCTTTCGGCGCGCGAAAATGCGCCGCCCGCGACCCACCGGGCCGCGCCAGGCGTTCAGCTCGCCCAAACTGGCGAGGTCGAGATTTATTACGACGAGTTCGGCCGGCGCGTGGTCGTCGACGCCTATACCGGCGAGGTGCTTTCCGTCGAGCGGCCGCGCCGCGCGGAACGGCGTCTCAGGCGCGAAGCCATGCGCGAACGCCGGCCGGCCCGCGAGGAACGCTATTATCTCGACGATCCCAGTGACGTGGAACGGCTGCGCCGCGAGAAGCTGCGCGATATGGGCATAGTGACCGCCCCGCCGATCGACGAGTACCAGGACTATTCGCGCCAGGGACTGCCGCAAGGGCTGGATGACGGCTATGCCGAGCCGCCGCGCCGCGCTTTCCCCGACGCGCCTGAGATGGGCGAGCCTGAGATGGGCGAGCCCGAGATCATCGCGCGCGAGCCGGCGCCCGGCCCCATCGAGCGCATGCCGCTCGACAATCCCGGGGCGGAATCCGATTCGCCCGACATCGCCAGGGCTCCCGCGCCGGCTACGCCCGACATTGTGGAAGGCGCCATCGACCCGTCGCTCAAGCTCGGAGCGCGCGAGGATGTCGCGGCGCTGCAGATCCTGCTCGACCGCCGTGGCGCCTCGCCTGGAGTCATCGATGGCCGCTTCGGCTCGAACGTCGACAAGGCGATCATCGCCTACCGCTCGATCAACAGCGAAAATCTGAAGTCGACCGACACCGAAGGCATCAAAAAGGCGCTGGCCGCGAGCGGCGGCGATCCCTTCATCAACTACACGCTGACTTCGGCCGACGTTGCCGGTTCCTTCGTCGCCTCCATCCCGGACGACTATGGCGAGAAGGCCAAGCTCGAGAAGCTGAGCTACACCTCGGTCACCGAGATGCTCGCCGAGCGCTTCCACATGGACGAGGGTTATCTCAAGGCGCTCAACCCCGAGGCCAATTTCAGCCGCGTCGGCACCATCGTGCGCGTCGCCAATGTCGGCCAGCCGGCAACGCGCCAGGTCGCTCGCATCGTCGCCGACAAGGGCAGGAAGCAGGTCTTCGCCTATGACGCCGACAACAAGCTCGTCGTGTCCTATCCGGCGACGATCGGCTCGACCGACACGCCGTCGCCATCAGGCACGCACCTGATCTCGCGTGTCGTGCTCGACCCCGACTACACCTACAATCCGAATCTCAACTTCAAGCAGGGCGAGAACAACACGATCCTCACCATCCCGCCTGGGCCGAACGGGCCTGTCGGCTCGGTCTGGATCGCGCTCGACAAGCCGACCTATGGCGTGCACGGCACGCCCGAGCCGGCCAAGATCGGCAAGACCGAGAGCCATGGCTGCGTGCGCCTGACCAACTGGGACGCGCAGGAACTGGCCAAGCTGGTCAAGCCGGGCGTTCCAGTCGAATTCGTCGAGTAGATTTAGCTAGCGGGACCGGATCGGTCGGCGTTTCGCTGGCGAATCAGCCGCCGAGCTTGGCGTTGGCGCTCGCCATCTTCAGCGCATCGCCGTCCTCTTCCTTGAGGAGTTCGTCGATGCGGGCCTTCTCGCGATTGAAGGCGTCGAGCTGTTCGCCCTTCAGCACCTTGCCGACCGGCAGGCGCACGCGCATCGGATCGACCTTGCGATTGTTGACGAGCAGCTCGTAATGGAGATGCGCGCCGGTCGACAGGCCGGTCGTCCCGACATATCCGATGACCTGGCCCTGGCGGACGCGCGCGCCCGGCTTGACGCCGTCGCGGATGCGGCTCTGGTGGTTGTAGGATGTCTCGTAGCCGTTGGCGTGGCGGATGATCGTCTGCTTGCCGTAGCCGCCGGCCCAGCCGGCCTTCTCGACGACGCCGTTGCCGGCCGCCAGGATCGGCGATCCGGTGGGCGCCGACCAGTCGACGCCGGTATGCATCTTGGAATAACCGAGGATCGGATGCCGGCGTCCGCCGAAGCCCGAACGGAACTTGCCGTTGGGAAGGGGGTTGCGCAGCAGGAACTGCTTGGCGCTGCGGCCGTCCTCGTCGAAATAGTCGGAGGTGCCGTCTTCCATCTGGAAGCGATAGAGGTTGCGGGTGTTGCCGCCAAAGGTGGCCGACACGTAGAGCAATTCGGAATCGGCGGTGATTTCGTCGTTGCTGCTGGGCTGGGAGAAGAAGACCTCGATGCGGTCGGCGGGTTTCAGGCGGGACTGGAAGTCGACGTCGGAGGCGAGAAGTTTGACCAGCCGCTGGGTCATGCTCTTCGACATGCCGTAAGAATAGGCGGTGCGGAAGATGCCGTCATAGACAGTCGGCAGATTGCCGCGAACCGTCGGCGTCGGCCGGTCTTCGTCGAAAGCAGTCAGCAGCTCCGGATTCGGCTCCGGCTCGGCCGCCGGCACGAACTGGCCGCGGTCGTCGAGCGCGATCGAGACGAGATGCGTCTGCCGGTCGTAGACGCTGGTGCGGACGACCTTGGCGACTTCGCCTCTGACTTCAAGCCCGACCCGCAGCACGGTGCCGGCCTTCAGCGCCTGCGCGTTCAGGAGCTTGGCGATCGCCTCGGACATGCCCGTGGCGTCCTCGCCGACATAGCCCGCATCCTCGAAGGCCTTGGCGATCTTGCGGTCGCTGTTGAAGGGGATGATGTCTTCGGCGAAGACCATGGCCTCGTCGTCGGCGGCAGTGCGCGGCGTCACGCTGACGTTCTCGGGAACGATTCTGACGCCGTAGGAAGCGTTCAACGCCTGGCTCGCCAGCGTATCGCCGAATCGCTCCGGCACGATGTAGTGGAGTGCGGCAACCTGGACGGCGCCGTCGGTCAGGATGGCGCCGGTCTCGCGCACCACCTTCTCGACTTCGTCGGCCGAAAGCCCGCTCTTCTCGTCGAAGGCCGCGGTGTCGATCGGGAAGTCGACGGTCTTGAGGCTCATCTCGCTCTCGACCTTGACGCCGTAGATCTGGCCGGTCGTGCTGGCCGAAGCGGTCTGCGCCGCGCCGTCCTCGGCAAAGACCGTGAGCGGGTCGAAGGCCGGATAGCTTCTCGTGGTCGTGTGGCCGGCAGCCAGCGCCATCTTGATCTGCATGAAGGGCATCGTCTTGATGACGTCGCGGTCGCCGACCTTGGTGACCATCGACACTTCCATGCGGCGGCGGTCCTTGGCCTTGGCGATCTGCCTGAGCGGGGCGAGCCTTGTCGTCTTGGCGCTTTCGCCCGAATCGCCGTTGCTCGCCAGACCGACGAGCTGCGCGATCTCCGGC
>NZ_JBDZDN010000001.1:2427962-2563446 GCF_040049215.1 Mesorhizobium sp. KR9-304
ACCGTACCCGAAACCGACACTGGTGGACTGGTAGAGTATACCAAGGCGCTTGAGAGAACTATGCTGAAGGAACTCGGCAAATTGCACGCGTAACTTCGGAAGAAGCGTGACCCTTTTGCGCGCAAGCGTAGGAGGGTGGCACAGACCAGGGGGTAGCGACTGTTTATCAAAAACACAGGGCTCTGCGAAGCCGCAAGGCGACGTATAGGGTCTGACGCCTGCCCGGTGCTGGAAGGTTAAGAGGAGGGGTGCAAGCTCTGAATCGAAGCCCCAGTAAACGGCGGCCGTAACTATAACGGTCCTAAGGTAGCGAAATTCCTTGTCGGGTAAGTTCCGACCTGCACGAATGGCGTAACGACTTCCCCGCTGTCTCCAGCATAGACTCAGTGAAATTGAATTCCCCGTGAAGATGCGGGGTTCCTGCGGTTAGACGGAAAGACCCCGTGCACCTTTACTATAGCTTTACATTGGCATTCGTAGTGGCATGTGTAGGATAGGTGGTAGGCTTTGAAGCCGGGGCGCCAGCCTCGGTGGAGCCACCCTTGAAATACCACCCTTGCGACTATGGATGTCTAACCGCGGCCCGTTATCCGGGTCCGGGACAATGTATGGTGGGTAGTTTGACTGGGGCGGTCGCCTCCCAAAGAGTAACGGAGGCGCGCGATGGTGGGCTCAGAACGGTCGGAAATCGTTCGCTGAGTGCAATGGCATAAGCCTGCCTGACTGCGAGACTGACAAGTCGAGCAGAGACGAAAGTCGGTCATAGTGATCCGGTGGTCCCGCGTGGAAGGGCCATCGCTCAACGGATAAAAGGTACGCCGGGGATAACAGGCTGATGACCCCCAAGAGTCCATATCGACGGGGTTGTTTGGCACCTCGATGTCGACTCATCGCATCCTGGGGCTGGAGCAGGTCCCAAGGGTATGGCTGTTCGCCATTTAAAGCGGTACGTGAGTTGGGTTCAGAACGTCGTGAGACAGTTCGGTCCCTATCTGCCGTGGGTGTAGGAATATTGAGAGGATCTGTCCCTAGTACGAGAGGACCGGGATGGACGGATCTCTGGTGGACCTGTTGTGGCGCCAGCCGCATAGCAGGGTAGCTATATCCGGACGGGATAACCGCTGAAGGCATCTAAGCGGGAAACCCACCTCGAAACGAGTATTCCCTGAGAGCCGTGGAAGACGACCACGTTGATAGGCCGGGTATGGAAGTGCGGCAACGCATGAAGTTTACCGGTACTAATAGCTCGATCGGCTTGATCGTTCTCATTCCTTGTGCCCATCGCACCCTTTCGGGTGTCGATCGGATGGCACGAAAATCCAGCTTCTCGAAACAACATGCTCTTTGCCGACCTGGTGGTTATGGCGGGGTGGCTGCACCCGTTCCCATTCCGAACACGGCCGTGAAACGCCCCAGCGCTGATGGTACTTCGTCTCAAGACGCGGGAGAGTAGGTCGCTGCCAGGTCTGCTAAGCGCATGTTGAAATCTTCTCTTGACGACAGGCCCGCCAACGGGATTTCGGGCCGCCAGCCTACTGGGTTCGGGCGGCCCTTTCATTTGGCGGGAATAGCTCGAAAGGACATTTGCCTTCGGCAAAAGTCCGGTGATACGGGGTGGAGCAGTGCCCCGTCCGCCCGCGGAGGCCCCACCTGTATCGGGGCTTCGAGGACGGACAAATCAAGAAGTCCGGGCTGCCCGGCCGGCATATGCCGTTAGGTTGACGCGGGGTGGAGCAGCCCGGTAGCTCGTCAGGCTCATAACCTGAAGGTCGCAAGTTCAAATCTTGCCCCCGCAACCAGATCGAAAGGCCCGGCTCGTCCGGGCCTTTTTCGTTTCTGGCTTGGCGGGACAGATACCGCCAATTCATGCCCTGCAACCAAGAATAGAAAGCCCGGCCCGTCCGGGCTTTTTGCGTTTCGATGGCCGTGAGGGACTTCGGCAACTGTCGCGAGCTCGAGGAAGTTTAACTGCCCCGAAGAGGGCTCCGCTTGCCCTTGGCCCCCAACAAGGCCAAGTTGGCGCCGAGAGTTGTTGTTCGCATACCGCCGATGCGCGGATGGCGTTCGGAGGTACTGCCGATGGGCTTGCAAGAATCGACCGTTGCCGTGATCGGCCTGGGCTCCATGGGGCTCGGCATGGCCCGCTCTCTGCTCAGGGCAGGCTTCGCCGTCAGGGGTTTCGACGTCAACGCGACGGCGCTGCGGGCACTGACGGATGCCGGCGGCATTGCCTGCGCGAGCCCCGCGGATGCCGGCGTTGGGGCAAACATTGCAGTCATTGTCGTGGTAAATGCTGCGCAGACGCAAACCGTGCTTTTCGAGGCCGACAATGTTGTCGACAGCCTCGCCGAGGGCGCGGTGGTGATCTCGTGCGCCACCATGTCGCCGGAAGATGCCAGGGATTTTGCCGCGCGAGTCGGCGAAAAGGGAGCGTTGTATCTCGACGGCCCGATCAGCGGCGGTTCGGTCAAGGCCGGCGACGGGGAGCTCACCTTCATGGCTTCGGGCTCGCCGGAGGCGTTCGCCGCTGCACAGCCGGCGCTCGATGCCATGGCAGGCACGGTCTATGCGCTCGGCGACGAGCCGGGAATCGGATCTTCCTTCAAGATCGTCAACCAGTTGCTCGCCGGCGTTCATATCGCCGCGGCTTGCGAGGCGATTGCATTCGCCAAGAGCCTCGATCTCGACATCTCGCGCGTGTTCGAGGTGATTACCCGGTCGGCTGGCAACAGCTGGATGTTCGAAAACCGGGTGCCCCATATCCTGGACGGCGACTACACGCCGCGCAGTGCGGTATCGATATTCACCAAGGATCTCGGCATCGTTTCCGATATCGGCCGCAAGCGAAAGTTTCCGTTGCCGATCGGAAGTTCTGCCCTGCAGCTGTTCGTCATGACCGAGGCAGCCGGCATGGGTCGCGACGACGACAGTTCGGTCGCCAGGCTGTTCGCAAAAATAACAGGGCTCGAACTTCCCGGCGCGGAAGAGGACGCTTGACCGCTTTTTGGCAAGATCGCGCCCATTCTCGCGCTGAGAGCAGACTTTTCGACTTGCAGTTCGCTCGCCGCTGGCCCAATTACCACCTGCAAGAAGACAGGGATTTATCAGACAAATGACTTTGCATCAGAATTTCATCGCCGGCAGCTGGATCGACGGCGCCGACGCGGGCGAGAACATCAATCCCTCCGATACCGGCGACGTCGTCGGCCGCTACGCGCGCGCCTCGCGCGAGCAGGCCGAGCAGGCGATAGCCGCGGCCAAGGCGGCGTTCCCGGCATGGTCGCGTTCCGGCATCCAGCAGCGCCACGACATCCTGAAGAAAGTGTCGGACGAGATCATCGCGCGCAAGGACGAACTCGGCAGGCTGCTTGCCCGCGAAGAGGGCAAGACGCTGCCGGAAGCGACCGGCGAGGTGCTGCGCGCCGCGCAGATCTTCGACTTCTTCTCGGGCGAAACGCTCAGGCTCTCCGGCGAGAAGCTGCCCTCGACGCGGCCCGGCATCGAGGTCGAGCTCACCCGTGAGCCGGTCGGCGTCATCGGTATCATCACGCCGTGGAATTTCCCGATCGCCATCCCCGCCTGGAAGATCGCGCCGGCTCTCGCCTACGGCAACTGCGTCGTCTTTAAGCCGGCCGACCTGGTGCCGGGTTCGGCCTGGGCTCTGGCAGATATCATTATCCGCGCCGGCGTTCCGGAGGGCGTGTTCAACCTCGTCATGGGCCGCGGCTCGGTGGTCGGCGACGCCATCCTCAACAGCCCCGGCATCGACGCGATCACCTTCACCGGATCGGTCGGCACCGGCAAGAAGGTCGCCGCCGCCTGCGTCGAGCACATGCGCAAGTTCCAGCTCGAGATGGGCGGCAAGAATCCGCTCGTCGTGCTCGACGATGCCGACCTCGCCGTCGCCGTCGAGGTCGCGGTTAACGGCGCCTATTTCTCGACCGGCCAGCGCTGCACGGCGTCGTCGCGGCTTGTCGTCACCGAAGGCATCCACGACAAATTCGTCGCCGCGATGGCCGAGCGGCTGAAGGGTCTCGTCGTCGACGATGCGCTGAAATCAGGCACCCATATCGGTCCTGTCGTCGACCAGAGCCAGCTCGACCAGGACAGTTCCTACATCGACATCGGCAGGAAGGAAGGCGCCAAGCTCGTGTGGGGCGGCGACAGGTTGAACCGCGAGAAGCCCGGCTTCTACCTGCAGCCGGCGCTGTTCACCGAGACCACCGCCGACATGCGCATCAACCGCGAGGAGATCTTCGGGCCGGTCGCCAGCGTCATGCGGGTGAAGGACTACGACGAGGCGCTCGCCGCCGCCAACGACACGCCTTTCGGGCTGTCCTCGGGCATCTGCACGACCAGCCTGAAGCATGCCTCGCATTTCAAGCGCAACTCCGAGGCCGGCATGGTGATGGTCAATCTGCCGACCGCCGGCGTCGACTATCACGTGCCGTTCGGCGGCCGCAAAGCCTCGTCCTTCGGGCCGCGCGAGCAGGGCCGCTACGCCGCCGAATTTTTCACCATCGTGAAGACGGCCTACACGCTTCCATAGGCAGCGGACCACGCATCGGTGGCCTTGGCCGGGGGCGGGGCTTGCGTCGGCCGGCCACTGCCGTCAAATGTCGGACAAAAGGGAGAGCCAAATGGGCAAGAGGATCATGTTCACCGGCGGCAGCGGCAAAGCTGGCCGCCATGTCGTGCAGTATCTGGTCGAGAAGGGGCACCAGGTGCTCAACATCGACACCAAGCCGCTCGACAATCCCAAGGTTAGGACGCTGATCACCGACATCACCGACAGCGGCCAGGTTTTCAACGCCTTCACCAGCTATATGGGCTTGCACGAATTCGACCCGTCACTGCGGGCGCAGCCGGTCGACGCCGTCGTGCATTTCGCGGCCGTGCCGCGCATCATGATCACGCCGGACAACGAACTCTTCCGCGTCAACACGATGGGCACCTATAACGTCATCGAGGCGGCGGTGAAGCTTGGCATCAAGAAGATCGTCGTGGCGTCGAGCGAAACGACCTATGGCGTGGTCTTCGCCAACGAGCCCAAGGACCCTACCCATTTCCCGCTCGACGAGGAATACGATGTCGACCCGATGGACAGCTACGCGCTCTCCAAGGTGGTCAACGAGAAATGCGCGCGCGCCTTCGCGTTGCGCAGCGGTTTCGACATCTACGCGCTCAGGATCGGCAACGTCATCGAGCCGCACGAATATGAGGGCTACATCCCGAAATGGATCAAGGATCCGGCCTTCCGCAAGCGCATCGCCTGGAGCTATATCGACGCGCGCGATCTCGGCCAGATCGTCGACCTCTGCATCGCCAAGGACGGGCTCGGCTACCAGGTCTTCAACGCCGCCAACGACGATCCATCGTCGGCGCTGACGACGCAGGAACTGCTCGACCGCTTCTATCCAAAAGTGCCGGTGAAGCGGAAGCTCGGCAAATACGAATCGCTCTATTCCAACCGCAAGATCCGGAAGGTTCTCGGCTTCAAGGAACAGCACAACTGGCGCAAATACGCGCCGAAGAAGAAGTAGGCGGCCGTCACACCGAAACGGTCATCCCGCCGTCGACATAAAGCGTGTGGCCGTTGACGAAGGAAGAGGCGTCGGACGCCAGGAACACCGCCGCGCCGACCAGTTCCTCGACCTCGCCCCAGCGGCCGGTGGGAGTCCGCTTCTCCAGCCATTCGGTGAAGGTAGGATCCTCCGACAGGGCCTTGTTCAGCTCGGTGCGGAAGAAGCCCGGCGCGATGGCGTTGATCTGGATGCCGTGCCTCGCCCAGTCCGCGCACATGCCGCGCGTGAGATTACGCACCGCGCCTTTGGTCGCCGTATAGGGCGCGATCGTCGGCCGCGCCAGCTCGCTCATCACCGAAGCGATGTTGATGATCTTGCCGCGCTTGCGCGGGATCATGCGCCTGGCCACCGCCTTGCCGACGTTGAAAACGCCGGTGACGTTGGTCTGCAGCAGCGCCTGCCACTTGTCGTCCGGGAACTCCTCCAGGGGCTTGCGGAACTGCAGGCCGGCATTGTTGACCGCGATGTCGATCGGGCCGATCTGCTTCTCGATGCGCGCTACTTCGGCCTCGACGGCGGCCGGATCGACCACGTCGAACACCGAAGCTTCGGCCGCCAGCCCCTCTCCGCGCAACAAGGCGACCGCCTTGTCGACCTTCTCCGCCGAGCGGCCATTGAGCACGACCCTTGCCCCGTGCCGGGCAAGGCCTCGCGCCAGCCCGTAACCAATACCCTGGCCGGAGCCCGTGATCAGGGCAAGCCGGCCCTTCAGGCTGAACAGGTCCGCCATGCGGTCAATTCGCTCCCGATCTATTCGCTCTGCCGGAAGTTTCGGATGCGGTCGAACAGCACCGCCAGGATGATCGCGCCGCCGATGAAGGTGCCCTGCCAGAAAGCGTTGATGCCGAGCAGGCCGAGGCTGTTGCGGATCACCTCGATCAGCGCCGCCCCAACGATGGCGCCGAAGGCCGTGCCGATGCCGCCGGCGAGATTGGCGCCGCCGATGACGGCCGCCGCGATGACCTGCAGTTCCAGCCCGGCGCCGATATTGGTGGTGATGGCGCCGAGCCACCCGGTCTGGATGATGCCGGCGATGCCGGCCGAGAGCGCGGAGATCATGTAGACGGCGACCTTGATCGGTTTCACCGGCACGCCGGTCAGCGTCGCCGCATGCTCGTTGCCGCCGATGGCGAAGACATGCCGGCCGAATCTGGTCCAGCGCAGCACGAAGCCGGTGATAAGCGCCAGCACGACCATGTAGAGCACGGGGTTGGCGATGCCGAACACCCAGGCGCCGCCGCCAAGCGCCAGCAGCTTGTCGTGATCGGGGCCAAACTGAAACACCACCGTATTCCCCGACGCGACCATGGCCAGGCTGCGGGCGATCGACAGCATGCCGAGCGTCACCACGAAAGGCGGAAAGCCGAGATAGGCGATCAGCACGCCGTTGAAGGCGCCGATGATCAACGCCGTCGCGATGGCAGCCGCGATGCCGATCTCGATGCCATAGCCGGCATGCATCGTGACGCCGAGAACCATACTGCACAGGCACAGAACCGAGCCGACCGACAGGTCTATGCCGCCGGTTATGATCACCAGCGTCATGCCGAGAGCGATGATGGCGACGAAGGTGACGTTGCGGGTTATGTTGTAGAGGTTCTTCGTCGTCGCGAAGGAGTCGGTCGCGAAGGACAGGTAGATGCAGGCAAGGATCACGGCGCAAAGCACCCAGAAGGTCTGGGTGTTCACGATCCGGCTGAGCAGGCTGTGCTGCTTGTGGGCGATCGTCTGATCGAGGGTGATAGCCATCTTCGATTTCTCTCGCTTACGCCACTTGCTCGATCGCGCCGGTGATCAGACCCGTGACTTCCTCGGGCGAACTCTTGGCGATCGGCTTGTCGGCGACCTTGCGGCCGCGCCGCATGACGATCACGCGGTCGGCGACCGTGAACACGTCGGGCATACGGTGGCTGATCAGCACCACCGCGATCCCCTTGCTCCGCAATTGGCGGATCAGGTTCAGAACCTCCGCCACCTGGCGCACGGAAATCGCCGCGGTCGGCTCGTCCATGAGCACGATCTTGGCTTCCGACAGCATGGTGCGGGCGATCGCCACCGCCTGGCGCTGGCCGCCTGACATCTGCTTGACGAGGTCGCGCGGGCGCGTCTCCGACTTCAGTTCCTTGAAAATCTCGCCGGCGCGCCGATACATCGACGCATAGTCGAGAATGCTGAACGGGCCGACGCCGCGGCGCAACTCGCGGCCGAGGAAGACGTTCGCCGCGGCGGTCAGATTGTTGCACAGCGCAAGGTCCTGATGGACGATCTCGATGCCGTGGCGGCGCGCGTCGACCGGCTTGTGCAGCACGAGTTCGTGGCCGTCCATCTTCATCGAGCCTTCGGTCGGGCGGAAATTGCCGGCGATCATCTTGACCAGCGTCGATTTTCCGGCGCCGTTGTCGCCCATCAGACCGACCACCTCGCCGGGCTCGATCGAAAACGACACGTCGTTGACGGCGTGGATGGCGCCGAAATGTTTCGAGATGTTCTTGAGTTCGAGAACCGCCACGCCTGTCAAACCTCCCAGCCGCCGCTTGGGCCTGGGCCAAGCTGACGCTCCTTGATGACCGCCGCCCTATTCCTCCCGGGTGGCGAACGGCCGCATTTACGCAAACCGGTGCGCGGGCGTCAATCGATAGTCAGGCGGAATGTCTCAGCAATTTTGTATGACAAATAGGACAATACCCGTTGACGCGCGAAACGCGCCGATATTAGGTAGCCTTCCTTCGGGAGGAAGGCATGCTGATCCTCGCAACTGGCGCAACCGGCAAGGTCGGACGGAACCTCATTGCTCGTCTGCTCGAGGATTCGCGCTTTGCCGGGGCAAGGGTCCGCGCATTGTGCCACAACCGCCTGTTCCCCGAAAGCGAGCGTGTTGAAGTGGTCAGGGGATCGATCGCCGACCGTGACGACGTTGCCCGCGCCATCGGCGGCGTCACCCATATCGTCCACCTCGCCACCTGCAAGGAAATCCCTGATGACGTGATGGACGTCACCGTCAAGGGGCTGTTCTGGCTGCTCGAGGAATTCCGGACCAGCCCGACGGCCCGGCAGTTCATCCTGATCGGCGGCGACGCCGGCGTCGGTCACTATTTCTATCGCCATGACGGTCCGGTCACAGAGAAGACGCCGCATATGGCCTATCCCGGCTGCTATGCGCTGTCGAAGGTGCTTGAGGAGGTGATGCTCGAGCAGTTCGGCATCCAGTACGACCTCAACGGCTGTTGCCTGCGCGCGCCGTGGATCATGGAAAAGGACGATTTCCGCTACACGCTGTCCTTCGGCGACGATCTATTCGGCGGACCGGACTGGAAGGCGATGGTGCCCGAAGCCGAAGCGAAGCGTTGCGCCCAAAAGGGCACGGTGCCGCTGCTCAAGGACGCCGACGGGCGTCCGCTGAAGCGCAATTTCGTGCATGTCGACGATCTCGTTTCGGCAATCCTCGCCGCGATCGATAACCCCAGTACGAAGCGCCAGCTCTTCAACATCTCAATGGACCGGCCCGTCGACTATGGCGAGCTTGCGTCCTATCTCGCGCGCACGCGCGGTCTGGATTCGATCGAGGTTGCGAGCCGGTTCCATTCCAACTGGATGGACAACAGCAAGGCGAAGTACCTGCTCGGCTGGCAGCCGGAATACGATCTCGAAAGGCTTGTCGACTCGGCATGGGAATACGAACGCGGGGTCAACGACCCCCGTGTCGTCTACTATCCGGGTTGATGTCGTGTGGCGGACACATCCGTGTCCGTCTGTTTCTAAAGGGAGGAATGAAATGAGGAAACTTCTATTGCTTGCCGCCACCGCGGCGATGGCGCTCGGCGCGAGCCAGGCGCTTTCACAGGATAAGAAGCAGCTTGTCATCGTGGTGAAGGGCCTCGACAATCCCTTCTTCGAGGCGATCAACCAAGGCTGCCAGAAGTGGAATTCCGAGAACGCAAGCTCGGAATATGAATGCTTCTACACCGGCCCGGCGTCGACGTCGGACGAAGCCGGCGAAGCGCAGATCGTGCAGGACATGCTCGGCAAGCCCAGCACGGTGGCGATGGCAATTTCGCCGTCGAACGCCAAGTTGATCGCGCAGACGATCAAGACCGCTGCGCCGACGATCCCGATCATGACCCTCGATGCCGACTTGACGGTCGAGGACGCTGCGCTGCGCAAGACCTATCTCGGCACCGACAACTACCTGATGGGCAAGCGCATCGGCGACTACATGAAGGAAGCAAAGCCGAGCGGCGGCAAGGTCTGCTCGATCCAGGGCAATCCCGGCGCCGACAACATCCTGCGCCGCGCCCAGGGCTGGCGCGATTCCCTGTCGGGCCAGGAAGGACTGGCCGAGCTCAAGGGCGAAGGCGGCTGGACCGAAGTTGCCGGCTGCCCGGTCTTCACCAATGACGACGGCGCCAAAGGCGTTCAGGCGATGACCGACATCCTCGCCGCCAACCCCGACCTCGCCGGCTTCGGCATCATGGGCGGCTGGCCGCTGTTCGGCGCTCCGCAGCCGTACCGCGACCTGTTCAAGCCGCTGGCCGACAAGATCGCGAGCAACGAGTTCGTCATCGGCGCCGCCGACACCATCGGCGACGAAGTGGCGATCGCCAAGGAAGGTCTTGTCACCGCTCTCGTCGGACAGCGTCCGTTCGAGATGGGCTACAAGGCTCCGTCCGTCATGATCGACCTGATCGAAGGCAAGCCTGTCGCCGATCCGGTCTTCACCGGGCTCGACGAGTGCACCAAGGATACGGTCGATACCTGCATCCAGAAATAAGCAACGGTCCTGAGCGCGCCCGCCCTTTCAGGGTGGGCGCGCTCGCTCCTTGCTGATCCTGCCAGAAATGCGATAGGCAGGCCGAGGGGGACGATTTGATGCGGGGTTTCAAGGACAAGACAGTGCCGGCCGGCTCGGCGGCACCCGCCGAACGAAGCAAGGGTTCGGGCGCTTCCTTCATGGCCGGCAGCAGCGTGCATGCCTCGCTCGCCAACGAGATCGGCCTGCGGATCGTGCGCGGCGACTATCCGCCCGGAACCATCCTTCCCAACGAGGCCAAATGGTCGGAGACCTTCGAGGTCAGCCGCTCGGCCGTGCGCGAAGCCATCAAGATGCTGATGGCCAAAAGCCTGCTGTCCTCGCGCCCCAAGGTCGGCAGCTGGGTCGAGCCGCGCGAGCGCTGGAACCTGCTCGACCGCGACGTGCTCGGCTGGTACGCCATGGCGCCGGACCGCGAAGCCTTCCTGCGCACCGTGCAGGAATTCCGCCACATCATCGAGCCGGAGGCGACCGCGCTCGCCGCCGAGCGCCGCACCGAAGAGCAGATGGCCGAGATCAGCGCGGCCTGCCGCGAAATGGGCGAGGCGACGTCGCTCGCCAGCCGCACCCACGCCGACACGCGCTTCCACCTCGCCATATTGCGGGCGTCCGGCAACGAATTGCTGGTGCCGCTCGGGGTGCTGATCGAATCGGCGCTGAACAACCTCTTCGTCTTCGTCACGCGCGAGACCAACGACGTGCGCCATGCGCAGAAGCTGCACGAGGCGATCGAGAAGAACGTCCGCCTGAAGCGTCCGGAGGCAGCCCGTGCCGCCGTGCGCAAGCTGCTCGCCAACACCGACGCTGTCATCATCCGCGAAGGCCGCTGACCTCGCGGCCGAATCTGTTCAGGCCAGGCAATCCGGCACGGCTCGCGCGCAGTACGCGATTCTCTTTGCAAGTTGCCCGCCCGGACCATGCCCAGCTGAATGAGGGGATTGATAACCGACCTATCCACGTCGCATGAATGGTGCGCGCCGCACGCAAGGAGGACATTGTGCTTGTCGACACGCATCTGCATCTCATCGACAAATCCCGGCTGGACTACCCCTGGCTGTCCGGTGTGCCGGCGCTAGACCGCGACTTTCTCTACGCCGAATATGCGCGCGACGCGCGGCGCGCCGGCATCACCGACGTGCTGCACATGGAGGTCGACGTCGCTCCTTCGGATATCGCAGGCGAGATCGAGTTCGTCCGCGATCAGTCGACCAGGCCCGACAGCCTGATCCGCGGCGCGATCTCCGCCTGCCGCCCCGAGGCCGAGGCGTTCCCGACGATGCTGGAGCGCGCTCTCGCCGATCCGTTCGTCAAGGGGTTTCGCCGCATATTGCATACCGTCGACGACGGCATATCGCAGGGTGCGCTGTTCCGCGAGAACCTCAAGCGCCTCTCCGGCACGCGGCTCACCTTCGACATCTGCATGTTCCCGCGCCAGGCAAATCTCGCGCTGGCGCTCGCCACGCTCGCGCCCGACGTCGCCTTCATCCTCGACCATTGCGGCGTGCCTGACGTCAAAGCCGGCGATTTCGACGCCTGGAAGCGCGGCATCGCGGAGATTGCGGCGCGCCCCAACGTGGTCGCCAAGATTTCCGGCATCGTCGCCTATGCAGACAGCGGAACCTGGACCGCCGACACGCTGCGTCCCTATGTCGAACATATCATCGACCGCTTCGGCTGGGACCGCGTCGTATGGGGCAGCGACTGGCCGGTCTGCACGCTCGGCGGAGGGCTGCTCGCCTGGGTGGCCGCGACCCACGCGGTGCTGTCGGGCTGCTCGGAGGACGAGCGCGACAGCCTGTTCTGGAAAAATGCCGACCGCGTCTGGCAACTCGGGCTCGGCCTCGAACGTTAGGAGGTCGGGGCATTCGCTGAATCTTGGCTTGACGGGCCCGAATTTTCTGATGGAACGGGTCAAAGCGCCGCATGTGGTGGTTTCTTGCAGTCATCGTGGTTGCCGCGGCTGTTGCCGCGATCGCGACCTATGGGCGGTTCGCCGCCCGGCTTGAGGGGCCGCCTTCCTCGGCCTTCGGGCTCGATGACGGCAAAACCGCGCTCGACATGGCCATCCAGCCGCTGCTTCGGCAGAACCCCGGCAAGACCGGGCTCAGGCTGCTGACGGACAATATCGAGGCCTTTGCGCTGCGTGCCGCCGTCGCGCGCAATGCCGAGCGCAGTCTCGACCTGCAATACTACTACTGGAAGGACGATCTCACCGGCGGCCTGCTTGCCGATGAGGTGATCAAGGCAGCCGACAGGGGGGTCCGCGTCCGGCTGCTGCTCGACGACATCAACGCCTGGGGGCGCGATTCCAACTATCGCGCGATCGACACGCACCCCAATGTCGAGGTGCGGCTGTTCAACCCCATCCGCTCCCGCGAGGGCATGTTGTTGCGCGGGATCGAAATGATCCTGCGCTACTGGCGGGTCAACCGGCGCATGCACCACAAGGCGTGGATCGCGGACGGGCGCGTCGCGCTGGTGGGCGGGCGCAACATCGGCGATGCCTATTTCGACGCATCCGAAGCCTCCAACTTCCGCGACATGGATCTCGTCGTGCTCGGCCCCGCAGTCCGGCAGACGGAGGAGATGTTCGACCGCTATTGGAACAGTTCCATGGTGGCGCCGATCCGCAACCTCACGCATCTGGGCCGCTTCAATCTCGGACGCCTGCGGCACAGGCTCAAGCGTCTCGTAGACTCAGACCGGGCGCGGCCCTATCTGGAGCGCGTGCGCAATGGCATGGCGGCCCGCGACCTGATGTCCGGCCTCGACATCCACTGGACCGACAAGGCGAGCATCGTGTCCGATCCGCCCATGAAGGCGACGACCGCCGACCGCGACGGTTGGTTGATCGATGCGATCCTTCCGACCCTCACGGGCGCGCGGGAAAGCCTCGAAATCACGTCGCCTTACTTCATCCCGCTCGACAGCGGAGCGCGCGTCCTGCTCCGGCTCGCCGGCGAGGGGGTCGCCATCTCGGTGCTCACCAACTCGCTCGCCGCGACCGACGTGGCCGCGGTGCATGGCGGCTACATGCGCTTTCGCAAGCCGCTGATCGCCGGCGGCATCCGGCTCTTCGAACTGCGCGCCCGCCACGGCCGCAAGGACATGTCGCTGTTCGGGTCGCGCGGCGCCAGCCTGCATACCAAGGCTTTCGTGGCCGACGGAATTGCGGGCTTCGTCGGTTCGTTCAACTTCGATCCCCGCTCGGTTTCGCTCAACACCGAAATGGGCATTCTGTTCGAACATGCCGAACTCGCGCGCCGGATGCAGGCGGTCTTCGCGGCGGAAACCGCGCCCGCGCGCAGCTACCGGGTGGTGCTTCTCGGCGGGCGCATCGGCTGGCGGGACGAGGCCGGCCATATTCTCGAGCGCGAGCCCGATGCGAGCCTGCGCCGCCGCGCCGTGGCGACATTGATCAGCCTGCTGCCGGTCGAATCGCAGCTTTGACCGCGCCCGCGCCGCCGTCTATGCCTGTCGGTAACGGAACCTTCATTGCCGGACCCGCTTTTCCTCCCGGAAAGGTCCGGATATCACTGTCGTCGTGGATGCCTGCCAAGGTCCTTGCATGATCAAAAGCCGCCTCGCTTTCCTCGATCCGGTGCTGCTCGCGCGTCTCAGGAAGAATTCCAACTCCATCAAGGCGCGGCTGCGGAGCCGCCTGCAGGCCATGCAGACGGCCGACGCCGCGACCTCGCCTGTCGGGAACGTCAAGGCTAATGGCGACCATGAACTCGTCGTCGCCTCCTACAACATCCACAAATGCGTCGGCACCGACGGCCGTTTCGAGCCAGCGCGGATTGCCGCCGTCATCGCCGAGATGGACGCAGACGTCGTCGCCATCCAGGAGGCGGACAGGCGTTTCGGCCGCCGCCAGGGCCTGCTGGACATCGAGGCGCTCAGGCGCGAGACCGGGCTGTCGCTGATCCCGACCTCGGAGAAGGCGGACGGGCACGGCTGGCACGGCAACGCGCTGCTGTTGAGAAAAGGCACGGTCAGCGACATCCGCCGGCTTGCCCTGCCCGGAGCCGAGCCGCGCGGCGCTCTCGTCGTCGATCTTGACCTGCCGGCCGGGCCGCTCAGGCTCGTGGCGGCGCATCTGGGCCTGCTCAGGCGCAGCCGGCGCTGGCAGGTGCGCTCGATCCTCGACGCCATAGAGCATGGTCCGCGCATGCCCATCCTGCTCGTCGGCGATTTCAACGAATGGCGGCCGGGCAGGAAGTCCTCGTTGCATGAGCTGAGGCCCGTCTTCGGGCCGCTCAGCCACAGCCATTTCTCGTTCCCGTCCTATTTCCCCGTCGTCGCGCTCGACCGCGTCATCGGCACGCCAGGCCTGGTGACCGCGATGGAAGTGCACGCCAGCAAGCTTGCGCAGGTCGCGTCGGACCATCTGCCGCTCAAGGCGACCATCGACATCCCGGCCGCGGTGAGAGAAATGCGCGGCCACGAGGACGAGCTCGTGCTTTCGGAGGTCGGCGCCTAGCAGGTCCCGACCCTGGCGGTTCCCCGGCAGAACCCCGTTGCGGTCTGGTTGCGGTCTGGGGCAAAGACGGGCATTTGTGCCGCAACAACAGCTTCTGGAGAGGATTTCGCCATGGCAGAGACGTTCGTGATCGCTCAGGGAGGCGGGCCGACGGCGGTGATCAACCAGACGGTCACCGGCGCCACGCTCGAAATCCGCAAACGCTACCCCGGGGCGCGCGTGCTCGGTTCCCGCTACGGCGTGCGCGGCGTGCGCGACGGCGATTTCGTCGTGCTCTCCGACCTTTCCGAGGACCAGCTTCGCCTGTTCGCCGGCACGCCGAGCTCCGGGCTTGGCTCCACCCGCGACAAGCCGGATGCCGCCTATTGCGACCTCGTGCTCAAGGGCCTGAAAAAGGCCGATGCGCAGGCCTTCATCTATATCGGCGGCAACGACACCTCCGGCACCCAGCAGATTCTCACCGACGCCTCGGGCGGCTCGATCGCCTTCGTGCATGCGCCCAAGACCATCGACAACGACCTTATGGAGAACGACCATACGCCGGGCTTCATCTCGGCCGCCGAATTCGTCGCCGGCGCCTTCCTCTCCGTCGATCTCGACTTCCGCGCGCTGCCCGGTGTCTATGTGGCAATCGTCATGGGCCGCCACGCCGGCTTCCTCACCGCGGCGTCGGCTGCGTGGCGGCTCGACGCCGAGAGCGGCCCGCATCTGATCTACGTGCCGGAGCGCGCCTTCTCGGTGAAGAGCTTCATCGACGACGTGAAGCGCACGCTCGACAAGCACAAGCGCTGCATCGTCGCCGTCTCCGAAGGCGTGCAGACGGAGGGCGGCACGTCGCTGGTCGAAAGCATCGTCGGCCCCGACAAGGTCGAGCGTGACGCGCATGGCAACGTCAAGCTGTCGGGCAGCGATCTGAACCGCGCCTTCGAGCATGCCTTGGCCGAAGGCCTGCCCGGCAAGCGCGCCCGCGTCGATGCGCTGGGCTACATGCCGCGCGGCTATGTCGGCGCCATCAACAAGGTCGACCAACAGGAAGCCTTCGATGCCGGCGTCCATGCCGTCGAGGCCGCCGCCCGGGGCGGCGGCTCGGTGGCGCTGCAGTTCGACGGGCGGAAGACCGTGTTGAAGATCGTGCCGCTGTCCTCCGTCGCCGCCAAGACCCGCCACATGCCCGACGATTTCCTCTCCGCCGAGGGCGCCGGGATCACCGACAAGGGCATGGCCTATCTGGAGCGGCTGGTGCCCAGGAAATTCGCGGTCGGCAAGCCGTTCGTGTGAGGCGAAAGCGGCTGGCGCAATCGATCTTCGTTTCGCTTCCGGAGCGGCCCCTGTAGGATGCTCGCCTCCGGCATTCTTTTTGAGGGGTTCTTATGTCCAGCAATGCAGCGCTCCAGGCCCGGCGGGTGGCAGCCATCCCGCGCGGCGTCGCCACCGCCTATCCGGTCTTTGCCGAGCGCGCGGAAGGCTCCGAACTTTGGGACAAGGACGGCAAGCGCTTCATCGATTTCGCCGGCGGCATCGCCGTGCTCAACACCGGCCACCGTCACCCGAAGGTGATCGCGGCGGTGAAGAAGCAGCTCGACGCCTTCACCCATACCGCCTTTCAGATCGTGCCCTACGAGCCTTACATCGAGCTCTGCGAGCGGCTGAACAAACTCGCGCCCTTCTCCGGTGAAGCGAAGTCGATCCTGTTTTCGACCGGCGCGGAAGCCGTCGAGAATGCGGTCAAGATCGCCCGCGCGGCGACTGGTCGCACCAACGTCATCGCGTTCTCCGGCGCCTTCCACGGCCGCACCCTGATGACCTCGGCGCTGACCGGCAAGGTCGCGCCCTACAAGAAGAAGTTCGGCCCGATGCCGGCAGGCATCTGGCACGCGCCGTTCCCCGTGCCGCAGTTCGGGGTTTCGGTTGCGGATTCGCTGCGCGCCATCGACTATCTCTTCCGCGCCGACGTCGACCCGGTCAATGTCGCGGCGATCATCATCGAGCCGGTGCAGGGCGAGGGCGGTTTCCATCCGGCGCCGACCGAACTGCTTGAAGGGCTGCGCAAGCTCTGCGACCAGCACGGCATCCTGCTCATCGCCGACGAGGTTCAGACCGGCTTCGCGCGCACCGGAAAAATGTTCGGTATCGAGCATTCCGGCGTCGAGCCCGACATGATCACCATCGCCAAGTCGCTCGCCGGTGGCTTCCCCCTGTCGGGCGTCGTCGGCAAGGCGGCGGTCATGGACGGTCCCGATCCCGGCGGGCTTGGCGGCACCTATGCCGGCAGCCCGATCGCCTGCGCGGCCGCGCTCGCCGTCCTCGACGTGATCGAGGAGGAAAAGCTCATCGAGCGCGCCAGCACGCTCGGCGTCCGCATCAAGGGCGAACTCGCCCGCATCGCGCAGCGCAACGACACGGTCGCGATGTCCTCGATCCGTGGACCGGGCGCCATGGTCGCCTTCGACGTGGTGAAGTCGCGCGGCGGCGAGGAGCCCGACGCCGACGCCACCAAGCGCGTCACTGCCGCCGCGCTGGCCGAGGGCCTGGTGCTGCTCTCCTGCGGCGTCCACGCCAACACGATCCGCATCCTGATGCCGTTGACGATTTCCGACGAGCTGCTTGGCGAAGGCCTTGCCAAGCTGGAGCGGGCGCTGGTCGTGGCGAACGGGTGAGCGCGCTTCTTCTTCGCTTGCGGGTACGCAGCCGTCCCTTCGGCGAACATGCCTAACGGGAAGCTTGGTTTCCCGTTAGACATGTTGTGGTGGATGACGTGACCTTCGATGAGATAGAGATTCGGCTGCGTAAAATTGCAGAACAGCGAACTGCAGTGCACTCAATTCCTCTCAATGCAGTTGCACTGAGGCTCATTTCTCCATTTGAGCAAGAACTTACTACCAACCAGGTCGCGGCCGTAAATCTGGCGCGGGTTCAATATCGTGGGGTGGCTACCTTCGAGCGCGACCTAAAAGACGCCTACGTCCGGTTATCGGCGAACTTTGGAAGGCTCCGGGGACGAGAGGACGCGTTGAATCGACTCGCTGCGCTATGCATCTGCCCGACATACTCTAAGCATCAAAACACCGATTTGATTGATCTTTTGATCGAGCTTTGTGAGGCGCTGCTGGTAGCGCCAGCTACGCTCAATGCGGCTCTGGACCTTGAACTGGCAAGCGTTGAAGCCACAAAGTCGATCTGGAACTGGCCCGCGAACAAACGTGGATAGTTTCCCTTCCGCTTGCCAACCAAGCCATTGATTTCACTCGCACGACAAAACGTGTCAACTGAATTCGGCCAACACCATTTCCCCCGCCCTCATACTCCATCCAGTTTCTCCTGCGGGAACGCCGATCATGACGGTGGTTTGCGGGGAGGGACCGGCGCTCGGGTGAAGCGGCTAACGTGGCCGTGGAGGTCGGGGGTCTCCCGGAGTTCCCAAGACTCCCCGCGCGCAAGCGACGGGAACCAGGCGTGGGTATGTCCCTGGCGCTGGCCGTACTTTGAAACTGCCGGCTGCACATGATCTTCCGAGGCGTTCGTATTTTCGGACAGGTCATAGCCGGTGTGTGTTGAGTTGGGGAATGGGAGGGCCAAAAAACGCCGGCGGGGCGCGGCAAGCTGCGCCATTGAATTAGTCTGAGAGGCTCGGCCATCGCGCCCCGCTTCCCGACTTCTCCCTCCGCGGCAGGGAGCGTTCTTTGACAATGGCCAGACTGCGAAAGCAGGGCGTGGCAACGATGAAGTGTGCGGCTAACGCTCCGGAATGACGAAGGAAGACAAGCCCGGGACCTCCCTCAAAGGGGAAGATGGCTACCCCACCACGATCGGGGTCTTGCCGTTGACGCGGTTGTAGAGGTCGATGACGTCCTGGTTGATCATGCGCACGCAGCCCGACGACATGGCCTGGCCGATGGTCCACCATTCCGGCGAGCCGTGCACGCGGAAACCGGTGTCGGCGCCATCCTTGAAGATGTAGAGCGCGCGGGCTCCGAGCGGATTCTCCAGCCCGCCCGGCCGGCCGTCCCGCCACTTTTCCAGCTCCGGCTTGCGGGCGATCATCTCCGGCGGCGGCGTCCAGGTCGGCCACTTCTTGCCGTACTGGATGTTGGCGCGGCCGGACCACAGGAAACCTTCCTTGCCGATGCCCACACCGTAGCGCAGCGCGTCGCCGCCCGGCTGCACGTAATAGAGGAAGCGCTCCTGCAGCTTCACCACGATGGTGCCGGGCGCCTCGCCAGTCGGGTCGACCACCACCTGGCGGTGCCATTTCGGCTCGATCTTCTTGAACGGCACTTCGGGCAGGGTGAAATTCTCGTCGGTGAACGACGCATACATCAGTTCGGGCGAGGTCACCTGGCGGTCGACGCTGATCTTCGGCCGGATCGAGCCGGTCGTCATGTCGTCGACCTGGTATGCCGGAACTTCGAGCGCGGCCATGTCGAACGAGCGCGAGCAGCCCGTTCCGGCGAGGATGGCCGCCGAGCCGAGGCCGAGAAGTGCTGCACGGCTCGAGATGGTTTCGGGAAATTCCTGCGAGACTGGCTGGGACACAAGCTTCGACACGGGCACTGTTCCACTCGGCTACACGCCCGGGCGACAGGCCGGGGCTTTCAGTATTTTAGGTATTCATGGTTGACGAAAAGTGAAAGCGTTGGCGGGCAAGGCGTAGCGCTCCGCTTCGCGCTGCAAGCGCCTTCCGGCGGGAAGGGGCGGCACAGAAAGACCTCTTCGCCGTCACAATCTCTCCCGAAACGGCCGGCTACCTGCGGCCCGACAGAAAGAGGGAATCATGAGCCACACATTGAAGACCGATTTTGCGCTGTTCGCTGCGGCCTTCATTGCGGGCGCTTTCGTGCCAACTCCGGGACGCCGGGCCAATGCCAGCTTCGCCGACATTCTCGGCGCGGTGCTCGGCGCCCATTAAGCCACGACGGTCCGGGACTTGCCCAAGGGCTTGCTCGCTGCCGCGTTTCCTGTCCCTATCCGGCTGACGAAGCATCTCCCGACGGAGGTTCGAGCTTGCAGCCGGCACTCATTCCAGCAGGCACATCATGGTTCTCGAGAACCTCGCCAGATTCGACACTTGGGGCGAACCTCGTCGCATTTACCGAACCGTTCCTGAACGACTACTTCAGGGCGAATTTCTATCACCTCAAAGGCCGCGATCTCGACCTCGTCGTTGACGCCGGCATGGGGCTGGCGCCGCTTGCCCCGCTGCTCGACCTGACACCGGGCAAGCCGGTGCTGGCGGCCGCCACCCACATCCATGCCGACCATGTCGGGTCGCTCTTCGAGTTTTCCGAACGCGCCGGGCCGAGGCTGGAGGCCGAAGCCTTCGCGACGATGGGGGATCGCTGGACCTTTGCCGACGAGTTCCGCTCGCTCGCCGAACCGGTGACGCGGCTGCCGCATGTCGGCTGGCGGGCGGCGGATTACCTCATTGAGCCAGCGCCGCTGACGCGTATCCTCGACGGGGGTGACCGCATCGACCTTGGCGACCGCAGCTTCACCGTGCTCAACTTGCCCGGCCATTCCTTCGGTTGCATCGGGCTCTACGACGAGCGCGACGGCCTGCTGTTTTCCGGCGACGCGATCTACGACGACACGCTGATCGACGACATGTGGTGCTCGAACCGGGACGACTATCGCGCCACGATGCTCCGCCTCATCGACCTGCCGGTACGTGTCGTCCATGGCGGCCACGGCGAAAGCTTCGGCGAGCCGCGGCTGAAGGAGATCGCGCGGGAGTATCTCGAGCGGCCTTGAACGCCGCTCAAGCACGAACCACTTTACAAATGGCGCGAGCGGGAGATTTATCCTCCCCATTGATAGGAAGATAAGAATGTCCGTCGAAACCTGGCTCGCTTTCGTTGCCGCCTCCTCGATCCTTCTCATCATTCCAGGGCCGACCATCCTGCTCGTCGTCTCCTACGCGCTGGGGCAGGGCTGGCGTACCGCTCTGCCGATGGCGATCGGCGTGGCGCTCGGCGACTTCACGGCCATGACGCTGTCCATGCTCGGCATCGGCGCGCTGCTTGCGGCCTCGGCAACGGTGTTCACGGCGCTGAAGTGGATCGGCGCAGCCTATCTGATCTATCTCGGCATCAAGCTTTTCCGCGCCGGCGGCGCTCTGAACGCCGAGCCGAGGACAGACGCCGCGTCCTCCGCCAGGATGATGGCGCATGCCTGGCTGGTCACCGCGCTCAACCCCAAGAGCATCACCTTCTTTGTCGCCTTCCTGCCGCAGTTCCTCGACCGCCATGCCGATTTCTGGACGCAGATGCTGGTCTTCGAAGCGACGTTCCTGGTGCTCGCCTTCGCCAATGCTTTCGGCTACGCGCTGGTGGCGGCTCGTGCGCGCAATGTCGTCAGGAACCCGAAGGCGATCCGCATCTTCAACCGCACGGGAGGCACGCTGCTGGTGGGCGCAGGCATCGCTACCGTCGCCATGCGTTCGGGCAACTGAGGCAGGCGCGGATGGCCGAAAAGGACAGCCTCGGCCTGACGCTTTCGGGTGCCGATATTGCCGGCGCGGCGCATTACGCCAAGGCGCTGCACGAGTTGCAGTGCTTCATCGGCGATCCGGTGGCCACGATCGATGCAGCGATCGCCGGGAGCCCGGACTTCGTCATGGCGCATGTGTTCAAGGGCTATCTCTACGGCCTGTCGACCGACCACGAGGCGACCCCGATCGTGAAAGCCTGCCATGAGGCGGCCGCCAGGCTGCCTGCGACCGGCCGCGAGCGTGGCCATGTCGCCGCGCTCGGCTTTCTCGCCGAGGGACGCTGGCACGAAGCCGGCCGCGTGCTGGAAGATGTCTCGATCGACGAGCCGCGCGACGCGCTCGGCCTGCTCGCCGGCCACCAGATCGACTTCTTCACCGGCAATTCGCGCATGTTGCGCGACCGCATAGCCCGCGCCATGCCTGCATGGTCGGAGGGCATGGCCGGCTACCATGCGACGCTCGCCATGCAGGCCTTCGGCTTCGAGGAAATGGGCGACTATGCCCGCGCCGAGATGCTGGGCCGGCGGGCAATCGAGTCCGAGCCGCGCGACGGCTGGGCTCAACACGCCGTCGCCCACGTTATGGAAATGCAGTGCCGCCAGCGCGACGGCATCGCCTGGATGCGGCACAATACCGACGACTGGGCCGGCGACAGTTTTCTCCAGGTGCACAATTGGTGGCACCTCGCGCTGTTCCACTACGAACTCGGCGAGACGGATGAGGCGCTGGCGCTGTTCGACGCGCCGATCTACGGCAAGCATTCGACGCTGGCGCTCAACATGCTCGACGCCTCGGCCTTGCTCTGGCGGCTGCATCTTCGCGGCGTCGATGTTGGCGACCGCTGGGCCGCGCTCGCCGCCAACTGGGCGCCCAAGGCCAAGGACGGCAATTACGCCTTCAACGACGCGCATGCGATGATGGCCTTCGTCGGCGCCGGGCTCGACGAGTCGGCGCGGCTTCTGCTCGAGGCGCAGCGCCATGCCATGGCCGGCAGCGGCGACAATGCCGGCTTTACACGCGATGTCGGCCACCCTCTCACGCTCGCCATCAAGGCGTTCGGCGACGGCGACTATGCGGAAACGGTGGCCTTGCTTCGGCCGATCCGTTCCATCGCCTACCGCTTCGGCGGCAGCCATGCTCAGCGCGACGTCATCGATCTCACGCTGATCGAGGCGGCCTTTCGTGCGGGTGACACAGCGCTCGCCGGCGCACTCTCGGCCGAACGCGCGGCGGCGCGTCCGGACAGCCCGCTTTCGCAGTTCTTCATGCGCCGGGCGACCGAGCTCGCCGCCAAGACAGCTTTCGCGGAATATCAATCCGTCTGATTTTTTGCGAAACGCGAAAAAAATCTGGTTTGACTAGTTGCGCCCTATGCGATTTTGCGCTGTAGGATTTGCCCGGAGGAAACGCGGCGCGAAAATCGGCGACCCGCATGACGGCCGGTCCAACGGCCGGGAGGAACGGCATGTATCTCGGCATCGATCTCGGCACGTCGAGCGTCAAGACGCTGCTGATCGATTCAAGCCAGGTGGCCGTCGCCTCGGCCACCGCGCCGGTCGAACTGTCGCGCCCGCATCCCGGCTGGTCCGAGCAAGACCCCGCCGACTGGATCGCCGCGACCGAACAGGCGCTTGACGAACTGAAGGCGAAACACGGCGTGGAGCTTGCCGCGGTGAAAGGCATCGGCCTTTCCGGCCACATGCACGGCGCGACCCTGCTCGATGCCGGCGACAAGGTGCTGCGCCCCTGCATCATGTGGAACGATACCAGAAGCCACGCCGAGGCGGCGAAGCTCGATGCCGATCCGCGCTTCCGGAAAATCACCGGCAACATCGTGTTCCCCGGCTTCACAGCACCCAAACTTGCTTGGGTGAAGAACCATGAGCCAGTCGTCTTCGCCAAGGTTGCCAAGGTGCTGCTGCCGAAGGACTACCTGCGCCTCTGGCTGACCGGCGAGCATATGTCGGAAATGTCGGATTCGGCGGGCACGTCCTGGCTCGACGTCGACAAGAGGCGCTGGTCGCCGGAACTGCTCGCCGCGACTGAACTAACTGAACAGCAGATGCCGCGCCTCGTCGAAGGCACCGAACCGGCGGGCAAGCTCCGCGCCGAACTCGCCTCGCAATGGGGCCTGAAGGCCGGAATCCCGGTGGCCGGGGGAGCAGGCGACAACGCAGCGTCCGCCTGCGGCATGGGCACGGTGAAGCCCGGCCATGCTTTCGCCTCGCTCGGCACGTCGGGCGTGCTCTTCGCGGCCAACGGCGCGTACCTGCCCAACCCCGAAAGCGCGGTGCACACATTCTGCCATGCGCTGCCCAACACCTGGCACCAGATGGGCGTCATCCTGTCGGCGACCGACTCGCTCAACTGGCTCTGCGAGATCACCGGCAAGAACGCCGGCGACCTGACCGCGGAACTGGGCGACAGTCTCAAGGCGCCGACCGGCGTGACGTTCCTCCCCTACCTCTCGGGCGAACGCACGCCGCACAATGACGCCGTCATCCGCGGCTCTTTCACCGGGCTCGGTCACGAAGCGACCCGCGCCACCCTGACCCAGGCCGTGCTTGAAGGCGTGGCCTTCGCCTTCCGCGACAGTCTCGAAGCCCTGCGCGCCGCCGGCACCGAGCTGACGCGCGTTACTGCGATAGGCGGCGGCTCGCGCTCGCGCTACTGGCTGAAGGCGATGGCCACCGCGCTAGACATGCCGGTCGACATTCCGGCCGACGGCGATTTTGGCGCGGCGTTCGGCGCTGCGCGGCTCGGCCTCATCGCCGCCGAGAAGGCCGATCCGTTCACGGTCTGCACCGCGCCTGCGACCGACGAGACGATCGAGCCCGACGCCAAGCTCGCCGGCGCATATTCCGAAGCCTACCAGCGCTACCGCGCGCTCTATCCCGCCATCAGAGGAGTTTCGTGATGCCAACCGGCTTTTTCGGCGACATCAAAAAGGTCAAATATGAGGGGCCGGACAGCACCAATCCGCTCGCCTACCGCTTCTACAACAAGGACGAGGTGGTTGCCGGCAAGCGTCTCGAAGACCATCTGCGTTTTGCCGTCGCCTACTGGCATTCGTTTGCATGGGAGGGTGGGGACCCGTTCGGCGGGCGCACCTTCGAGCGGCCGTGGTACGGCGACACGATGGAGCTTGCGAAGCTGAAGGCCGACGTCGCCTTCGAGATGTTCACCCTGCTCGGCGTGCCCTACTACTGCTTCCACGACGCGGATGTACGGCCCGAGGGCAAGACCTTTGCGGAAAGCGCCGCGCGCCTCGACGAGATCGCGGACTATTTCGCCAAGAAGCAAAAACAGACCGGCGTCAAGCTGCTCTGGGGCACGGCGAACCTCTTCTCCAATCGACGCTTCATGGCGGGTGCGGCTACCAATCCCGATCCAGACGTTTTCGCCTACTCCGCCGCGACGGTGAAGGCCTGCATGGACGTGACAAAGCGCCTCGGGGGCGAGAACTACGTGCTGTGGGGCGGCCGCGAGGGCTATGAGACCTTGCTCAACACCGATCTCAAGCGCGAGCGCGAGCAGGCCGGACGCTTCCTGTCGCTGGTCGTCGACTACAAGAAGAAGATCGGCTTCAAGGGCACGATCCTGATCGAGCCGAAGCCGCAGGAGCCGACCAAGCACCAGTACGACTACGACGTTGCCACCGTCTACGGCTTCCTCAAGGATTTCGGCCTGGAGAAGGAGGTCAAGGTCAACATCGAGCAGGGCCACGCGATCCTCGCCGGCCATACTTTCGAGCACGAATTGGCGCTAGCCGCCTCGCTCGGCATCTTCGGCTCGATCGACATGAACCGCAACGACTACCAGTCCGGCTGGGACACCGACCAGTTCCCGAACAACGTGCCGGAAATGGCGCTGGCTTACTACCAGGTTCTGCAGGCCGGCGGCTTCAAGACCGGCGGCACCAACTTCGACGCCAAGCTCCGCCGCCAGTCGATCGACCCTCAGGATCTACTGATCGGCCATATCGGTGCGATGGATTGCTGCGCGCGCGGCCTGAAAGCCGCGGCGAAGATGATCGAGGACAAGGCACTGTCCGGACCTCTCGAGGAACGCTACGCAGGCTGGCGCACGGCGGAGGGCCGGGCGATGCTGTCAGGCAAGCGTTCGCTGGAAGAAATCGCCGAGCGCGTGGTGAAGAAGAAGATCGAGCCGCAGCCGAAATCCGGCCGGCAGGAATTGTTGGAGAACATCGTCAACCGCTACGTCTGACTGGAAAGCACGGCTTTGCCGGCTTGGCAAAGCCGTTCTCTTCAGAGAAGGCTTGCCGCGACGATGGTAATAAAAGTGTCGCCGGTTCGACATGTCTTTGCCTTCAGCCTGTCACGAACGACGGCTAGGTTGGGCATATGGAAACGAACCGTACGAAGACACATCCGCAGAGCGGCTTCGACGCGCAGGTCGGAGCTTTGCTCGATCGAATCCATGAGTCGGCCTCGATCGTCGACAGCCTGATGGCAATGCCCTTGCCCGGCGAGGACAATGCCCCGCCGGAATGGGACGCGGCGGTTTCGCGCCGGCTGGAAAGCCGGCTTGCCGCCGCCATGCGGTCCATGATCGAGTCCGACGAGCCCGAACGCCGCAGCGCTTAGCAATTCCAGGAAAAGTGGAGACCGATTTTTCCGCCGGGAATTGCGACAAAACAAGAGGTCAATCCTTCCGCAAGGCGGTCGGCGACCTGCCGAACGATCGCGAAAAGGCTCGCGAGAACGCCGCAGCCGAGGAAAAGCCGGTGCGTGCTGCGATGTCGGCCATCGGAACTCTGGTGTCGACAACGAGTTTTCGCGCCGCCGTCAGCCTGAGCCTCAGATAGTATGCGCCCGGTGTCTCGCCGATCGACTTGTTGAAGATGCCTTCCAGCGTGCGTGGCGTCACGCCTGCTCGCTTCGCTATGGCGGCCATGCCGAGCGGCTGGTCGACATGCGCCTCCATCAGCCGGATCGCCTGGGCGAGGCGCGGGTCGTAGCCGTCGAGTCGGCCGAGCGAGACCAACGGCTGCGCGTCGGTCGCGGCGCGCGACTGGTCGTAGATGAAGACGCTGGCGACATCAAGCGCGGCAGCCATGCCGAGCCGCGACCGTACGAGATGCAGCATCAGGTCGAAGGTGGGCGAAGCGCCGCCGGTGGTGAAGACCGGCCCGTCGATGACGTAGCGGTCTGGCCGCACATCGGTGCCTGGAAAGGCGGCGGCGAAATCCTCCATATCCTCCCAGTGGGTGGTCGCCGCGCGCCCTTCCAGCAGCCCCGCCCGTGCCACCAGCCAGGTGCCGGCCTCGACCCCGCCGCAGGCGCGCGCCGAACGTGCGGCGCGGCGCAATCCCTGCAGGAAGCTCCCGGTGGCGTACCCCTGGGTGCCGAAACCGGCGACAACGACGATCATGTCGGTCTTGGCTGCAGGATCGAACTTGCCGCTGACCGCCACGGGCAGGCCGCAGGTGGTCATTGCCGGATCGCCGCTCACCGAGACAAGTTTGAAGTTAAATAGAATTTCGCCGGCGATGCGGTTAGCCGCGCGCAACGGGTCGATAGCCGAGGCCACGCACATAATCGAGGCGCCGGAGAAAACGAGAAATGTAACGTCGAGCGGCGTGCGCTCGGGCTGGAAGATGCCAGGCCTTTCGTTTTTTGCCATGTTGTATTCGTAAAACGCAAAGCAAGCGGCTGCAAGTCACGGCAAGATCGATCAATCCAGGGAGAGAGACATGCCGCTAGCCATGAACCGCGAGGTTTTCATCACCTGTGCCGTGACCGGATCGGGCGGCACCCAGGACCGCAGCCCGCATGTGCCGCGTTCGCCCAAGCAAATCGCGGACTCGGCGATCGAGGCGGCCAAGGCCGGTGCCGCCATCGTGCATTGCCATGTGCGCGACCCCGAAACAGGCAGGCCGCGCCGCGACGTCTCGCTCTACCGCGAGGTGACCGAGCGCATCCGCGACGCCAACGTCGATGTGGTGCTGAACCTGACGGCCGGCATGGGCGGCGACATGGTGTTCGGTCCGGTCGAGAGCCCGCTGCCGCTCAAGGAGCAGGGCACCGACATGGGCGGCGCGTCGAACCGCGTCGAGCATGTCAGGCAGTGCCTGCCGGAGATCTGCACGCTCGACTGCGGCACGATGAATTTCAACGAAGCCGACTATGTGATGACCAATACGCCGGGCATGCTGCGCGCCATGGGCGGCATGATGACGGCGATGGGCGTGAAGCCCGAGATCGAAGCTTTCGACACTGGGCATCTGTGGTTCGCCAAGCAGCTCGTCGAGGAAGGCGTGCTGAAGCCGGATGCGCTGGTGCAGCTCTGCATGGGCGTGCCGTGGGGCGCGCCTGACGATCTCAACACCTTCATGGCGATGGTGAACAACGTGCCGTCCACCTGGACCTGGTCGGCGTTTTCGCTCGGCCGCAACCAGATGGCCTATGCAGCGGCGGCCGTGATCGCGGGCGGCAATGTGCGTGTCGGACTGGAAGACAATCTGTGGCTCGACAAGGGAGTGCTCGCCACCAACGCGCAGCTCGTCGAGAGGGCCGTCACCGTCATCGAGAACATCGGCGCGCGGGTCATCGGGCCTGAGGAAGTGCGCAAGAAGCTCAACCTCACCAAGCGCGCGCCGGTGGCGGCATAATTGGGGACAATGACATGACCATTGAGAAGGCGGCCGCGATCGGCGGTGGGGTGATCGGAGCGGGCTGGGTTGCCCGGCTGCTGCTCAACGGCATCGACGTGTCGATCTACGATCCCGATCCGGAGGCTTCTCGCAAGGTCGGCGAGGTGATGAAGGGCGCACGGCGCGCCTACAGGAAGATGCTGCCCGGCGGGCTGCCCAAGGAGGGCAAGCTCACCTTCGCCAAGACGATCGCCGAGGCGGTGGCCGATGCGGACTTCATCCAGGAAAGCGTGCCGGAACGGCTGGACCTCAAGCACAAGGTGCTGGCCGAGATCGATCTGTATGCGCCGGCCAACGCCATCGTCGCCTCGTCGACATCGGGCATCCTGCCGTCCGACATGCAGGTGGCGATGAAGAAGCATCCCGAGCGGCTGGTCGTCGGCCATCCGTTCAACCCCGTCTACCTGCTGCCGCTGGTCGAGATCGTCGGCGGACAGCAGACGTTTCCGGAGGCGATCGAGGTCGCCAAGGAAATCTACGCCTCGATCGGCATGAAGCCGGTGGTGATCCGCAAGGAGATCGAGGCGTTCGTCGGCGACCGCCTGCTGGAAGCGGCATGGCGCGAGGCGCTTTGGCTGATCAAGGACGGTATCTGCACGGTCGAGGAACTCGACGACATCATGCGTTACTCGTTCGGCATCCGCTGGGCGCAGATGGGCATGTTCCAGGTCTATCGCGTGGCGGGCGGCGAGGCCGGCATGCGCCACTTCATGGCGCAGTTCGGGCCGTGCCTGAAATGGCCGTGGACCAAGCTGATGGACGTGCCGGAGTTCAACGACGAGCTGGTCGATCTCATCACCGAGCAATCCGACGACCAGGCGCATGGCCTGTCGATCCGCGAGCTGGAAAAGATCCGCGACGACAATCTGGTCGCGATCATGGAAGCGCTCGGCAAGCAGAACAAGGGCAAGGGCTGGGGCGCCGGCGAGCTCTACAACGGCTATACGAAACAGTTGTCGAAGCTCGCGTCGAAGAAGGCGAAGCCGGCGCTGAAGAGCAAGGTCGCGAAGTCGGCGGCCAAGGCGAAGGCGACGAAGCCCGTGAAGAAGTCTGCTGCGAAGGCAGTGAAAAAGACCGCCAAGAAGGCTGGCAAGAAGAAGGGCTGACCGCCGTGGATTTTGGCCTTACCGAAGAGCAGAAGCTCATTGTGGAAACCACTCGCGCGTTCGTCGAGAACGAGCTTTACCCGCATGAACAGGAAGTCGAGCGTACGGGCGTGCTCAGGCCCGAACTCGTCGCCGAGCTGAAAGCCAAAGCGATCGAGGCGGGGCTTTACGCCGCCAACATGCCCGCCGATGTCGGCGGGGCCGGGCTCGATACGGTGACCTGGCTGCTCTACGAGAAGGAACTCGGCAAGGCCAACTACGCGCTGCACTGGACCTGCGTGGCGCGCCCCTCGAACATCCTGCTCGCCGGCACGGCCGAGCAGCGGGAAAAATACCTGTTCCCCTGTATCCGCGGCGAGAAGTCGGACTGTCTTGCCATGACCGAGCCTGGCGCGGGCTCGGACCTGCGCGGCATGAAGGCGACCGCCACTCAGGATGGCGGCGACTGGGTGCTCAACGGCACCAAGCATTTCATCAGCCACGCCGACGTTGCCGATTTCGCCATCGTCTTCATGGCTTCTGAAGAGGAAGATTCTCCGCGCGGCAAGCGCAAGAAGATCACCGCCTTTTTCGTCGACAAGGGCACGCCCGGCTTCACCGTGCGCGACGGCTACCGCAACGTCTCGCATCGCGGCTACACCAATTCGGTGCTGGAATTCGACGACTGCCGGCTGCCGGCAGCCCAGGTTCTCGGCGAGGTCCACAAGGGTTTCGAGGTCGCCAATTCATGGCTCGGGGCGACGCGGCTGCAGGTCGGCGCGACCTGCCTCGGCCGCGCCGAACGGGCGCTCGGCCACGCCATCGACTATGCCGCGCAGCGCGAACAGTTCGGCCAGCAGATCGGCAAGTTCCAGGGTGTGTCTTTCAAGCTCGCCGACATGGCGACGGAACTAAAGGCCGCCGAACTAATGATCCTCGAAGCCGCCTGGAAATACGACCACGGCACGGTGACCGATCAGGACATGGCTATGGCCAAGCTGAAGGCTACCGAGATGCTCGCCTTCGTCGCCGACGAGGCGATCCAGATCCATGGCGGCATGGGGTTGATGGACGACCTGCCGCTGGAGCGCATCTGGCGCGACGCGCGCGTCGAGCGCATCTGGGAAGGCACCAGCGAGATCCAGCGTCACATCATTTCGCGCGCGCTGCTGAGGGCCGTCGGCGGATGAGCCGCCTCGACCGACTTCTGCGCCCCAAATCCATCGCCGTCATCGGCGGCGGCTTCTTCACGCCCAACGTCATCAAGCAGAGCCTGAAGATGGGCTTTGCCGGCGACATCTGGCCGGTCCATCATGAGAAGGACGAGGTGGCGGGCGTGCGCGCCTTCCGCTCGATCGCCGACCTGCCGGGCGCGCCGGATGCGACCTTCATCGGGGTCAACCGCAACCTCACCATCGACATGCTGAAGGCGCTGCGCCAGCGCGGCGCGGGCGGCGCGATCTGCTTCGCCGCCGGTTTTCGCGAGACGGCGCATTACGACCCGGACGGCTCTCGGCTGCAGGACGCGCTGATCGAGGCGGCCGGCGACATGCCGGTCATCGGGCCGAACTGTTACGGCCTCATCAACTACGCAGACGGCGCGCTGCTGTGGCCGGACCAGCATGGCGGGCGGCGGCTGAAGGAGGGCGAGACGGGGGCCGCGATCATCACGCAGTCGTCCAACATCGCCTGCAACCTGACCATGCAGACGCGGGGCCTGCCGCTTGCATTCCTGATGACGGCCGGCAACCAGGCGCAGACCGGCATCTCGGAAATGGCGTTGGGATTGATCGAGGATAGCAGGGTTTCTTCGCTCGGCCTGCACATTGAGGGTTTCGATTCCGTCGCCGGTTTCGAGCGTCTGGCGGCGCGTGCGCGGGAGCTTAACAAACCGATCGTCGCGATGAAGGTCGGCCGGTCCGAGCAGGCGAGGGCCGGAACCGTCTCGCATACGGCCTCGCTCGCCGGCTCCGACGCGGCTTCCGACGCTTTCCTGAAGCGCCTCGGCATTGCCCGGGTCGACACAATCCCTTCCTTCCTTGAGACGCTGAAGCTTTTCCACGCCGTGGGACCGCTGGCGAGCAACACGCTGTCCTCCATGAGCTGTTCCGGCGGCGAAGCGTCGGTGATGGCGGATGCGGCGGTGGGCCGCCCGGTCTTCTTCCCCGCACTGGCCGACGAGCACCGCGCGCGCGTCGAAGAAACGCTCGGGCCATTGGTCGCGGTCGCCAATCCGCTCGACTACAACACTTACATCTGGGCCAAGGAGGAGGCGCTGACCGCGACCTTCACGGCGATGGTGTCGGGCGGCTTCGGCCTCAACATGCTGGTGCTCGACTTCCCGCGCACCGACCGCTGCTCGGACGCTGACTGGTGGTTTACGGTCAACGCCTTCGGCAAGGCGCTGAAGACCAACGGGGCGAAGGGCGCGATCGTCGCATCGATGGGCGAGAACCTGCCGGAAGGTCATGCCGAAGAACTGCTGCGCCGCGGCATCGTGCCGATCCTCGGCATTGCGGAAGCGATGGATGCGGCGACGGCGGCGGCGTTTGTGGGAGAGGCGTGGCGTTGGCCAGTACCGCACTCATACTGGATATCGGAAACGCGAGCGAGATTGGATGAGATACGTGACCGTCTAGGCCATGCCAAAGACACTGTGGGTGCAGGTCGTACCGTGCTGACAGAATCGGTTGCCAAGTCCCAACTGCACGGCATTGGTTTGTCCATACCGGTTGGGCGTGAAGTGGCTACCGTCACTGATGCGGTTAAAGCTGCTCAGCAGATAGGCTTCCCGGTCGCTCTGAAAGCCCTTGGCGTCGCGCACAAGTCGGAAGTGGGCGCCGTCAAGCTCAACCTCAAAGACGAGGTGTCGGTGCGTGCCGCAGGCGAACAGCTCAGAGGCCTCGGCAGTGGCCTCTACGTCGAGCGCATGGTGGAAGGCGCCGTCGCCGAACTCATCGTCGGCGTCACGCACGATCCACTTTTCGGGCCGGTCATGACCGTCGGCGCGGGCGGCGTCTTGGTGGAGCTTTTGAAAGATTCCGTGACATTGCTAATGCCGCCGACTCGGACGGAAATCGAAACCGCGCTCGAAAGCTTGAAGATGTTCCCGCTGCTCGACGGCTTTCGTGGTCGCCCCAAGGCAGACTTGGATGCCGCCATTGAGGCGATCGCCAACATCGCCGATTTCGCGCTGACTCGCGGCAATGTGCTCGCCGAACTTGATATTAATCCGCTGATCGTCTGCGCGGAGGGCAAGGGCGCCTGGGTGGCGGACGCACTGCTCGTAACAAGAGAAATAGCTGGGGAGTCATAGATGACCGACGTGATCACCACGCGCCGCGAGGGCGCGATCCTCGAAGTCACGCTCGACCGGCCGAAGGCCAACGCCATTGACCTCGCCACCTCGCGACTGATGGGCGAGACCTTCAAGGCTTTCCGCGACGATCCGGAGTTGCGCGTGGCTATCGTGAAGACCGCCGGCGACAAGTTCTTCTGCGCGGGCTGGGACCTCAAGGCCGCGGCTGCCGGCGATGCGGTCGACGGCGACTATGGCGTCGGCGGTTTCGGCGGGCTGCAGGAACTGCGCGACATGAACAAGCCTGTCATCGCTTGTGTCAACGGTATGGCTGTCGGCGGCGGTTTCGAGCTGGCGCTGTCCTGCGACCTGATCTTGGCCTCCGACCACTCAAGCTTCGCGCTGCCCGAAATCCGCGCCGGCACGTTGGCCGATGCCGCCACGGTGAAGCTGCCGAAACGCATTCCGTACCATGTCGCCATGGACCTGCTGTTCACCGGCCGCTGGATGGATGTGCAGGAGGCTCACCGCTGGGGGTTGGTCAACGAGGTGCTGCCCAAGGAAAAGCTCGAGGACCGTGTCTGGGAGATCGCGCGGTTGCTCGCATCAGGCCCGCCGCTGGTCTTTGCGGCGATCAAGGAAGTCGCCCGCGAGGCGGAGGCGCTGACCTTCCGCGATGCGATGAACCGCATCACGAAGCGCCAGTTCCGCACAGTCGACGAACTCTACGGCTCGCAGGACAATCTCGAGGGCTTCAAGGCATTCGCCGAGAAGCGCGACCCGGTCTGGAAGGGCCGATAGGCTTAGCTTAGTGGTATGTCGTTGTCGGTCTTGCCCGACTGATAGGTAGCCGACAGCCTGTCGTAGGTCGCGGCGACGGTGCTGATGCGCGCCTCGAGCCGCGACCGCTCGGCTTCCGGCAGGCCAAGGACAAGCTTCCGGATCGAATAGCTTTTCCAGTAGGCGTTCTCGGCGCGGTAGCCGCCGGGGTCGAGCGTGAAGACCTCCTTCAGGATCTTGAGGTCATGCGGAATGGCAAAGCTGTCGCGTGAATCCTCGTGGCTGAAGAGGTAGTAGAAATTGTCAAAGCCGGTCCAGGTGATCGCCGACAGGCAGAGAGAGCAGGGCTCGTGCGTGGCGATGAAGATCGCGTCCCTGGTATCGACGCGCTCGGCCTTCGGCATTTCGTAGAAACGCTTCAGGCAATGGACCTCGCCGTGCCAGAGCGGGTTCTCGATCTCGTTGTTGGTTTCGGCAATAACCAGCGAGCGGTCGTCCTTGCGCAGGATCGCCGCGCCGAACAGCTTGTTGCCATGCGCCACGCCCTCGGCCGTCCTCGGCACGATATCGTGTTCGATCACATCGAGCAGGCGGTCGATCAGGGAAGGCTCTGCCATCGGTCAGCTTTCACGAGAGTCGGATTTCGAAGGGGCTGGGGAAATGGAACTCTTCCAGATTGTCGCCGTCGCCGCCGCGGTCGACGATCAAAAAATCCTGCGACTCGCCGATCGGCGTCAAAACGCCATGCCAGCGGTTGCGCGGATAGTTCACGCCCTGGCCCGACTGCGTGAGGAAAGCATGCGGCGTGCTGGGCGCGCCGCTCTCGTCATGGCAGACGACTACCAGGAAAGGGCGCGGCGAGAGCGGGATGAAGGCCTGGCTGCCAAGAGGATGGCGCTCGACCATCGTCAGCTTCAGCGGGAAGTCGTAGGGGGTCGCCTTGGCCAGGCTGATCAGCACATGACCGTTCGGTCCGGCGGCTTCCGCTCTTGCCAGCGCATGATAACGCTCGGTCTTGCCGCCGTTGATTGGGTAATGCAGGTCGCCGCCAGCGTCGATCACGTCGCCGAACGGCGCGAAGCTTTCGCGCGTCAGCGGCCGCGCCGTGATCGTCTTGCTCATCGGCCGAAGCCGCCGAGTTTCGGATGGCGGTTGACGTCCTTGTAGAGCAGATAGCGGAAGCGCCCGGGTCCGCCAGCATAGCATGCCTGCGGGCAGAAGGCGCGCAACCACATATAGTCGCCGGCCTCGACCTCGACCCAGTCCTGGTTCAGCCTGTAGACGCCCTTGCCTTCGAGCACGTAGAGGCCGTGTTCCATCACATGCGTTTCCGCGAAGGGGATGACGCCGCCGGGCTCGAAGGTCACGATGTTGACATGCATGTCGTGGCGCAGATCTTCCGGGTCGACGAAGCGCGTCGTCGCCCAGCGCCCTGCCGAGCCGGGCATGGCAAGCGGCACGATGTCCTGCTCGTTGCGGAACAGAGGCTCCGGCATGTCGAGTCCATCGACGCGCTCGTAAAGCTTGCGGAACCAATGGAAGCGCGCCGGCGCCTTGCCGGTGTTCTTCAGCGTCCAGCCGCTCGACGGCGGAAGATAGGCGTAGCCGCCCGGCTGCAGGCGTTGGCTCTTGCGGCCGAGCTTCACCGTAACCTCGCCTTCCATGACGAAAAGCACGCCCTCGGCGCCTGCGTCCGGTTCCGGCCTGCTGCTGCCGCCGCCCGGTTCCACCTCCAAGATGTATTGCGAGAAAGTCTCGGCGAAACCCGAAAGCGGCCGCGACAGGATCCAGGCCCGCGTGTTGTCCCAGAACGGAAGGCAGGAGGTGACGATGTCGCGCATCACGCCTTTCGGGATGACCGCATAGGCCTCGGTGAAGACCGCGCGGCCGGTCAACAAATCCGTCTGCGGCGGGCGACCGCCTTTCGGTGCGACATATTGGGGACCGACCATGTTGTCCTCTCAGGAAGGCAGGATTTCGCGAAGCCTGAGCAGCGCGATGCGTTCGACCTGTTTGCAGGCCGTTTCGAATTCCGTGGCCCGGTCGTTGCCGATGCGTGCCTCGAAGGCCGCGAGAATCTCGTCCTTGGTCTTGCCCTTGACGGCGATGATGAAGGGGAAGCCGAAGGTCGAGACGTAGGCTGAATTGAGCTTCGAGAAAAGCTCGCGTTCGGCGTCGGTCAGCGCGTCGAGGCCTGCGGATGCCTGTTCCCTGGTGGATTCCGCCGTCAGGCGCCTGGCCGCGGCGAGCTTGCCGGCGAGATCGGGGTGAGCGTTCAGCACGCCGAGCCTCTCCTTGTGGCTTGCCGCCCGGAAGATGCGGCAGAGCGCGTTGTGCAGGCCACCTGCAGTGTCGTGGGCAGGCCCGAGCTCCAGTGCATAAGCGCGTTCGGCGATCCACGGCGAATGTTCGAAGATGCCGCCGAACAGCGATACGAACGTGTCGAGGTCCATCCTGGAAGGTCTTATTGCCGGCAAGTGGAAAGGATGCGTCTCACTCCAGTGGCGTGCGATGTCGATACGCCGCGCCAGCCAGACCTTATCGTGGCCTTTGACGTAGTCGATGAAGCGCTTCAGCGCGGCAGCACGGCCCGGCCGGCCGACGAGCCGGCAATGCAGGCCGATGTTCATCATGCGCGGACGGCCCGCCTTGCCTTCGGCGTAGAGCGTGTCGAAACTGTCCTTCAGGTAGGCGAAGAACTGGTCGCCGGAATTGAAGCCCTGAGGCGTGGCGAAGCGCATGTCGTTGGCGTCGAGCGTGTAGGGGATGATCAGTTGCGCGCGGCCCTGGTGCTCGAACCAGTAGGGCAGTTCGTCGTCATAGGTGTCGGAGACATAGTCGAAGCCGCCTTCCTCGACCGCCAGCCGCACCGTGTTGACCGAGCTGCGCCCGGTGTACCATCCAACAGGGCGCTCGCCGGTCACCTCGCGGTGAAGCTTGATCGCCTCCGCCATGTGGCGACGCTCGTCCTCGATCGAATAGTCGCGGTAGTCGATCCATTTCAGCCCGTGCGAGGCGATCTCCCAGCCGGCCTCCTGCATGGCTGACACCTGGTCGGGCGAGCGCGCGAGCGCCGTGGCCACGCCATATACGGTAGCGGGAACGTCGGCCTCGGTGAACATGCGGTGAAGCCGCCAGAAGCCGGCGCGAGCGCCGTATTCGTAGATCGACTCCATGTTCCAGTGGCGCATGCCAACCCACGGTGCCGCGCCGACGATTTCGGACAGGAATGCCTCTGAAGCCGCGTCGCCGTGCAGCACGCAGTTTTCGCCGCCTTCCTCGTAATTGACGACAAACTGCACTGCGACATGCGCGCCATCAGGCCATTTTGGGTCTGGCGGGTTGCGGCCGTAACCGCGCATGTCTCGTTCGTAACGCATATGTTTCTGTTGCCTGTCGGGTGCATCTTCAGGATAAACAATGGATGTGCCGGACATTCCCTCGAAAATTTTTGAAAGTCTTTTTGTCGCGCTCCGCTTCACCCAGCCGATAGCATGGCCTTTAATGGGGCAGAATACGCATTCGATCGCAGGAAGGAGGGACCAATGGCGAAAGCCGATGGCGGTCGCCTGACGACCCACGTTCTCGATACCGCTTCCGGCCTGCCCGCGGCAGGGTTGAAGATCGCGCTCTATCGCATTATCGGCAACTCGCACCGCAAGATCCACGAGGCGGTCACCAACGCCGACGGACGGTGCGACGCGCCTTTGCTCGAAGGAAAGACCTTCCAGGCCGGTCAGTACGAGCTGGTCTTCTTCGCTGGAGACTATCTGCGGACCACCGGCGCGGCGCTGCCAGATCCGCCCTTTCTCGACCAGATCCCGATCCGTTTCGGCATGGCCGAGGCCAGGCACTACCACGTGCCGCTGCTGCTTTCGCCTTACGGCTACTCGACCTACAGGGGCAGTTGAGCATGGCGAAGCCGAAAATCCGGTCCGAACTGCGTTTCATCCTCAACGGCGAGGATGTCGCGCTCTGCGATGTCGCCCCCGGCGAGACGCTGCTCGACTATCTGAGGCTGCGCCGTTCGCTGCGCGGCACCAAGGAAGGTTGCGCGGAGGGCGACTGCGGCGCCTGCACGGTGCTGGTCGGCAAGCTTTCAGGCGGAAAGCTCGTCTACGAAAGCGTCAACGCCTGCATCCGTTTCCTCGGCTCGCTCGACGGCTGCCACGTGGTGACGGTGGAACATCTGCGCGGCGAAGCCGGCAGGCTGCATCCGGTGCAGCAGGCAATGGTCGATTTCCATGGCTCGCAATGCGGCTTCTGCACGCCGGGCTTCGTCATGTCGCTCTATGGTTTGTGGATGCGCTCGCCCGCTCCGTCGGTCGCGGCGATCGAGAAGGCGCTGCAGGGCAATCTCTGCCGCTGTACGGGCTATGAAGCGATCGTGCGCGCGGCCAGGGCGATTTCGAATTATGGCCAGGTTGCGAGGGACCCGCTTGCCGTCGAGCGCAAGCGCGTGACGGCCAGGCTGGCGGCGCTTCGCGACGGCGCGCGGGTCGAGATCGGCGAGGGCAGGCGGCGGCTGGTCGTGCCGGCCTCGGTCGATGATTTCGCCGCCATTCTCGACAAGGAGCCGAATGCCACTGTTGTCGCCGGCTCGACCGATGTCGGGCTCTGGGTGACCAAGCACATGCGCGACATCTCGCCGGCTATCTTCATCGGTGGCCTCGAAGGATTGCGCATCATCTCCGAAGAGGAGGGCCTCATCACCATCGGCGCCGGCGTCACCTACACGGAAACCTTCGCCATGCTGGCAAGACGCATTCCGGCGATGGGCCCCCTATTCGACCGCATTGGCGGCGAGCAGGTGCGCAACATGGGCACGATCGGCGGCAATATCGCCAACGGCTCACCGATCGGCGATACGCCGCCGCCGCTGATTGCGCTCGGCGCGACGTTGACCCTGCGCAGGGGCAAGCAGCGGCGCACGATTCCGCTGGAGGAATTCTTCATCGCCTATGGCAAGCAGGACCGCCGGCCGGGCGAATTCGTCGAGGCGGTGCATGTGCCGGTGCCCGCGAAGGGCGTGCACTTCGCCGTCCACAAGGTCACCAAGCGCCGCGACGAGGACATCACCGCCACGCTCGGCGCCTTCCACCTGACGCTGGCCAAAAACAGAACGGTGGCGTCGATCCGCATCGCCTATGGCGGCATGGCGGCGACGCCGAAGCGGGCGCGCGCGGTGGAAGCGGCGCTGCTCGGCAAGCCCTGGACGGAGGCGACCGTCGAGGCGGCGCTGCCGGCTTACGATCTCGACTTCGCGCCGCTGACCGACATGCGTGCCTCGGCGGAATACCGGGCGCTGGCGGCGAAGAACCTGCTCAGGCGCTTCTTCGCCGAGACCACAGGCACGAAGGCGCCGCTCACGGTCATGCGGCAAGAGGCGGCCTGATGAACAAGCACGCCGCTCCCGACATCAAGGCTGCAAAGATCACCGGCGGCGTCGCCACCGAGCTGCGCCATGATTCCGCGCACAAGCACGTCACCGGCACGGCCGTCTATATCGACGACATGCCGGAGCCGGAGGGCCTCCTGCATGGCTGCCTGGGTCTGTCGGGCGTCACTCATGGCCGGATCATGAAGATGGACTTGTCGGCGGTTCGCTCGGCAGCCGGCGTGGTCGATGTGCTGACCGCAAAGGACATTCCCGGCGAGAACGACATCTCGCCGACCGGGCGCCATGACGAGCCTGTGCTGGCAGACGGCGTCGTGCAGTTTTTCGGCCAGCCGATTTTCTGCGTCATCGCCCGGACGCGTGAAGAGGCGCGGCGCGCCACACGCTTCGCCAAGGTCGAATATGAAGAACTGCCCTTCATCCTCGACGTGGCCGATCTCGACCCGGAGAAAGGCAAACTCGTCACGCCGCCGCTGACGCTGAAGCGCGGCGATGCGCGCTCAGCGATAAAAAAAGCCCCCAAACGCATCAAAGGGCGGATGCGTCTCGGCGGCCAGGATCATTTCTATCTCGAAGGCCAGATCGCGCTCGCCGTGCCGGGCGAGGACCAGGACGTCACGATCTATTCCTCGACGCAGCATCCAAGCGAGGTGCAGCACATGGTCTCGCATGCGCTTGGCGTGCCCTCGAATGCCGTGACGGTCGAGATCCGCCGTATGGGCGGCGGCTTCGGCGGCAAGGAAACGCAGGGCAACCAGTTCGCAGCACTTGCCGCCATTGCCGCCAAGAAGCATCGCCGCGCCGTCAAGATCAGGCCCGACCGCGACGACGACATGATCGCGACCGGCAAGCGGCATGATTTCGTCATCGACTACGAAGTAGGCTTCGACCGCGAGGGAAACATACACGGCGTCGACTTCATGTTCGCCGCGCGCTGCGGTTTTTCCGCCGACCTGTCCGGACCGGTCACCGATCGCGCGCTGTTTCACTGCGACAACACCTATTTCTGGCCGGCGGTGCATGCGCAGTCGGCGCCGCTCTACACCAACACGGTGTCCAACACTGCCTTCCGCGGCTTCGGCGGGCCGCAGGGCATGGTCGGCGCGGAGCGTGTGATCGAGGAGGTAGCCTTCGCGGTCGGCAAGGACCCGCTGGAGGTCCGCAAGCTCAATTTCTACGGTACCGAAGACCGCAACGTGACGCCCTACCACCAGACGGTGGAAGACAACATCATCCACCGCATCGTCGCCGAGTTGGAAGAGAGCTCGGACTACGCAAGGCGGCGGCGCACCATCGCGGCCTTCAACACCAACAGCCGCTACGTGAGGCGCGGCATCGCACTGACGCCGGTGAAGTTCGGCATCTCCTTCACTGCTACGCAATACAACCAGGCGGGCGCGCTGGTGCATGTCTATACGGACGGCTCGGTGCATTTGAACCACGGCGGCACCGAGATGGGGCAGGGCCTCTACCTCAAGGTCGCGCAGGTCGTCGCCGAGGAATTCCAGATCGACCTCGACCAGGTGAAGATCACCGCGACAACCACCGGCAAGGTGCCGAACACGTCGGCGACAGCGGCGTCATCAGGCTCCGATCTCAACGGCATGGCGGCGCAGAACGCGGCGCGGCAGATCAAGGACCGGCTGATCGACTTCGCCGCCGAAAAATACCAGGTGCCGCGCGACCAGGTCGTCTTCCTGCCCAACAGGATACGCATCGGCAATCAGGAGATCGCTTTCGCCGATGTCGTGAAGCAAGCCTATATGGCGCGCATCCAGCTCTCGGCGGCGGGTTTCTACAAGACGCCCAAGATCCACTGGGATCGCGACAAGGGGCAGGGCCGTCCATTCTACTATTTCGCTTACGGCGCGGCCTGTTCGGAAGTGTCGATCGATACGCTGACCGGCGAATATGTCGTCGAACGCACGGACATCCTGCATGACGCAGGGCGTTCACTAAACAGGGCGATTGACCTTGGCCAGGTCGAGGGCGGCTTCATCCAGGGCATGGGCTGGCTGACCACCGAGGAGCTGTGGTGGGATGCAAAGGGCCGCCTGCGCACCCACGCGCCGTCAACCTACAAGATTCCGCTCGCATCCGACCGGCCGAAGATATTCAACGTCAAGCTCGCCGACTGGCCGGAAGCGAACGAGCCGACGGTCCATCGCTCGAAGGCCGTCGGCGAGCCGCCCTTCCCGCTTGGCATCTCGGTGCTGCATGCGCTGTCGGATGCGGTGGCGAGCGTGGCGGACCACAGGATCTGCCCGCGCCTCGATGCGCCGGCGACGCCGGAACGCGTGCTGATGGCGGTGGAGCGGCTGAAGGCAGAAGCGGCGAGGAAGCGCTGACGCTGGCGGAGCAACTCGGCCCGGAGAATGTTATATTCCGGCAGGATGAGGATGGCGACGACCACGGAAAGCCTGAAGGCATTTTTCAACGTGACCGACCGGGTTGCGCTGGTCGAGATCGCGCGGGCGAAAGGCTCGACCCCGCGCGAGGCCGGCGCATATATGCTGGTGTCACGCTCGGCCACACACGGCACCATCGGCGGCGGCCAGCTTGAGTTCATGGCAATCGATCAGGCGAGGCAGATGCTTGCCGCCCCCGGAGGGCCGCAGGAACTGATGCTTGACGTGGCGCTTGGGCCCGAGATCGGCCAGTGCTGTGGGGGGCGCGTCGAGGTGCTGACCAGGCTCGTGAACCACCGGCTGAAAGCCGAATTGATCGTCGCTGCAGAAGCCGAAGAGGCACGCCTGCCGCACATCTACATCTTCGGCGGCGGCCATGTCGGCCAGGCGCTCGCCAACGCGCTGGCGCTACTGCCCCTCAAGGCGGCGGTCGTCGAGACCCGCGCAGAGGCGCTGGCCGGCATGCCGCAGGGCGTCGAGACGAGGCTGACCTCCGTGCCGGAAGAGATGGTGCGCTCGGCGCCGGCAGGCGCGGTCTTCGTCGTGCTCACGCATGACCACGCGCTCGACTTCCTCATTGTCGCCGAGGCGCTGAAGCGGAAGGATGCCGCCTATGTCGGGATGATCGGCTCGAAGACCAAGAAGGCGGCGTTCCGGAGTTGGTATCTGAAAGTGGCGGGCGGTTCAGAGGCCGCGTACGGCCGCTTGGTCTCGCCGATCGGCGGCGACGCCGTGAAGGACAAGCGACCGGCCGTCATCGCCGCGCTCGCGGCGGCGGAGATCATGACGGCGCTCGCTGCCTTCCAGCAGGTGGACTTGCCTGTAGCTGCCGACTGATCGTTCATTTTCCCGCCAGCAGATCCTTGATCAATCGCTGGCAGCGCTCGGCCATGAAATCGAGCAGCAGTCGGACCTTGGGGTCCTGCAGCTTCTTGTGCGGATAGACGGCTGCAAGCTGGACTGGCGTCGGCGGCGTGTCTGGCAAGATGACCTTGAGCCGGCGGTCGCGGATGAAGGGCTCCACCTCGAAACGGGGCTTGTTGATGATGCCGCGGCCAGACAGCGCCCAGCCGGTCAGCACGTCGCCGTCATCGGAATCGAAGGGGCCGCGCACTTCGAATTTTGTCGGTCCCGCAGGCGTCTTCAGCGTCCAGAAATGTTCGCGCATGCCGGTATAGCGCAACATCAGGCAATCGTGTCTGTCGCCGGTCAACTGCTTGGGTTCGGTCGGTTCGCCACGTGCCTCGAGATAGGCGGGCGCGGCGACCAGCACGCGCTCGCAGTCCATGATGCCCCGCATCCTGAGGCTCGAATCCTCCAGGAGCCCGAGCCGGAAGGCGACGTCGATGCCCTCCTTCATGATGTCCACATCGTGGTCCGACAGGCGCAGCCGCACCTCGATATCGGGATATTTGTCGCGGAAGTCGGGAATGCCCGACGCGATCAGCCGTCGCCCCAGACCCAGGGGCGCGGTGACGCGAATGGTGCCGCGTGGCTGGCCCGACAGCGCACTGACCGCCGCCTCGGCTTCGGTGATAGCATCGAGCACCTGCTTGGCGCCGGCATAGAAGACGGTTCCGTGCTCGGTCGGCATGAGCTGCCGCGTCGTGCGGTTGAACAGCCTTACGCCGAGGTGCTTTTCGAGTTCCTTGATGCGATTGGATGCGACAGCCGGCGAGATGCGCATGTCGCGGCCCGCAGCCGACAAATTGCCGAGTTCCACGACCCGGACGAAGACTGCGATGTTGTCGAGATAGGCCATTCAGCCCGAACCTATGCCCGTTTCGGTAAGTGCGACAGTATTTTACATTTTTTTTTGAAAGTCATGAGGCATGTCCCCTCTTTCCGTTTGGAACGGAGACCTTAAAGTTCCGGGACGAGAGGGCTTTGGATGATCGATTTTGCGATTTTCTGGGATTGGCTGAGTTTTGCCGTGCGCTGGCTGCACGTCGTCACCGGCATCGCCTGGATCGGCTCGTCTTTCTATTTCGTCGCGCTCGACCTTGGCCTGCGCCAGCGTCCCGATCTGCCGGCGGGCGCGCATGGCGAGGAATGGCAGGTCCATGGCGGCGGCTTCTACCACATCCAGAAATATCTGGTGGCGCCGGCGGAAATGCCGGAGCACCTCACATGGTTCAAGTGGGAGTCCTATGCCACCTGGATGTCGGGCTTCGCCATGCTCGCCGTCGTCTACTACGCCGGCGCCGATCTCTTCCTCATCGACCGCAACGTGCTTGACATCTCGCCGATGACGGCGATCGGCCTGTCGATAGCCTCGCTCGTGCTCGGCTGGCTGCTTTACGATCTGCTCTGCAAGTCACCGCTCGGCAACAACGACACGCTGCTGATGCTGGTGCTCTACGTGATCTTGGTCTTCCTCGCCTGGGGCTTCACGCAAATCTTCAGCGGGCGAGCCGCCTTCCTCCATCTCGGCGCCGTGACGGCAACGATCATGTCGGCCAACGTGTTTCTGATCATCATACCGAATCAGAAGATCGTCGTTGCCGACCTGATCGCCGGCCGCAAGCCCGATCCGAAATACGGCAAGATCGCCAAGACTCGCTCGACGCACAACAACTACCTGACGCTGCCGGTGCTGTTCCTGATGCTGTCGAATCATTATCCGCTGGCGTTCGGAACTGAGTTCAACTGGATCATTGCCTCGATCGTCTTCATCATCGGTGTGTTGATCCGCCACTTCTTCAACACGATGCATGCCCGCAAAGGCAAACCCTACTGGACGTGGCTCGTGGCGACGATTCTGTTCATCGTCATCATCTGGTTGTCGACCGTGCCGAAGGTGCTGACAGGAGAGTCGAGAGCGTCGTCGTCGGCCGAGACCTTCGTGGCCTCGGTGCACTTCCCTGGTGTCCGTGACACGGTGCTCGGCCGCTGCGCCATGTGCCACGCGAACGAGCCATCCTATGAAGGCATCTACCATGCCCCCAAAGGCGTGGTTCTGGAGAGCGACGCCGCGATCGGCGAGCATGCGAAGGAGATTTATCTGCAGGCCGGCCGCAGCCACGCCATGCCGCCGGGCAACCTCACCCAGATCACGCCGCAGGAGCGCGCGCTGCTTGTGACCTGGTTCGAGGAATCGCGGCAGTAACATGAGCCAGACACTTCTTCGCGGCCGCACGCTGAGCTTCCTGCGCTGGCCCGACAATACGGACGACCATGCGGCCTACCGTTACGAGGAGGATGGCGGCCTGCTGCTCGACGGCGGCAAGATCGTCGCCGCCGGATCCTATGCGGACGTCTCGGCGAAGGCCGCCGAGAGCGCGAGACGAATCGACCACCGGCCGCATCTCATTTTGCCTGGCCTCATCGACGCGCATGTGCATTTCCCGCAGATGCAGGTGATCGCGTCCTACGGGGCGGAACTGCTCGACTGGCTGAACAAATACACTTTTCCGGAAGAGACGAAGTTCGACAACGCCCAGCACGGCCGGCGCATCGCGCGGCTGTTCCTCGACGAAATGGTCCGCCAGGGCACGACGACCGTTTCAGCCTACTGCTCGGTGCACAAGCAGTCGGCGGAAGCCTTTTTCGCCGAGTCGCACGAGCGCAACATGCTGAACATCGCCGGCAAGGTGATGATGGACCGCAATGCACCCGACGGCGTCCTCGATACGCCGCTCGGCGGCTATGACGATAGCAAGGCGCTGATCGCCGAATGGCACGGCAAGGGCAGGCAGCTCTATGCGATCACGCCGCGTTTCGCGATCACCTCCTCGCCGGAACAGATGGAAATGGCCGGCGCGCTGGCGCGCGAGTTCCCCGAGTTGCACATGCAGACGCATCTGTCGGAAAACCACGCCGAGATCGCCTTCACCAGGGAGCTCTATCCTTGGTCGCGCGACTACACCGATGTCTACGAACACTATGGCCTGCTGGGACCGCGCGCGCTGTTCGGCCACTGCATCCATCTGTCGGAGCGTGAAGCGGATGCGCTGTCGGACAGCGGTTCAGTCGCGGTCTTCTGCCCCACATCTAACCTGTTCCTCGGCTCCGGCCTGTTCGACTACCAGCGCTATCGCACGCGAACGAAGCCGCTGCGGATCGCCACCGCCACCGATGTCGGCGGCGGCACCAACTATTCGATGCTGCGCACGATGGACGAAGGCTACAAGGTGATCGCGCTCAACGGCGAGAAGCTCAATCCTTTCGCCTCGTTCTGGCAGTTGACGCGCGGCAACGCCGAGGCGCTGTCGATCGCCGACCGGGTCGGCACGCTGCATGTCGGCACCGACGCGGATATCGTGGTGCTCAATTCCCGAGCGACTCCGGCTATGAAACTCCGCATGGAGACGGTGGGCGCACTCGCGGAAGAGCTTTTCCTGCTGCAGACGCTGGGCGACGACCGTAGCGTAGCCGAGGTCTATGTCGCCGGCAGGCCGGCTAAGAGCGCGTTGGAAGCCGCCGCCCCATGAGCCATGGCTTGACCGGCCGGCCCGATGCCGTAAAGGCATGGCACCGGTCAGGAGGTGCAGCATGAGCGTCACGGACGACATCGCCAAAATCGCCGAGCAGGAAGAGCGGCTGGCCTTCTCGGCATTCGACGAGGCGACCGCCTTCTCCATAGGTTCGGCAATCCGCGGGCGGGCGCTCGCCGAAAACATGCCGATCGTGATCCAGATCGGCGTATGGGACCGGCTGCTGTTTTTTGCCGCGCTGCCGGGTTCCTCCAACTCGAATGCCGACTGGGTGCGCCGCAAGATCAATGTGGTCAAAATGTTTCAGAAGAGCACCTACCGGATGGTGCTGGAGCAGAACAGTCCCGACCGGGCGTTCAAGACCGGCCATGGACTGCCTGTGACCGAGTATGTCTTGGCAGGCGGCGGTTTTCCGCTTGTCATCAAGGGTGTCGGCGCTGTCGGCGCTTTTGGCGTTTCCGGGCTACCGGAACGCCAGGACCACGGCGTCATCGTCGACGCGCTCTGTGACCAGCTCGGCATCGAGCGCCAGGCGCTCGCGCTTCCCGTCAAGGTCGACTGATGGAAATCGATCCGAAGGCTTTCCTGACCTCGATCTTCGAGGCCGCGGTCGCCGCCGCCGATCCCGAGCGCACGATCCGCAACCACCTTCCCGCCAAGCCGAAAGGCCGCACGATCGTGATCGGCGCCGGCAAAGGGTCGGCGCAGATGGCGGCCGCCTTCGAGAAGGTGTGGGACGGCCCGATCGAGGGCCTGGTGGTGACGCGCTACGGCTATTCCGCGCCCTGCGAGCGCGTCGAGATCATCGAGGCGGCGCATCCCGTGCCGGACGAGGCGGGGCTTGTGGCATCGAAGCGGCTTCTTGCGATGGTTTCCGGCCTCACCGCGGACGACCTCGTCGTCGCGCTGATTTCCGGCGGCGGCTCGGCGCTGCTGCCGTCGCCCGCGCCCGGCCTGACGCTGGCGGACGAGATCGCGGTCAACGAGGCGCTGCTCGCTTCGGGCGCGCCGATCGCGGCGATGAACACGATCCGCAAGCATGTCTCCAGAATCAAGGGCGGGCGCCTCGCGGCTGCCGCCTGGCCGGCAAAAGTCGTATCGCTCGTCGTCTCCGACATCCCCGGCGACGATCCGGCGCTGGTCGCCTCCGGGCCAACGATCCCGGGCGAAGGAACTCGCGTCGATGCGCTGGATTTCGTGAAGGCATACGGCATGAAGCTGCCCCATGCAGTTATGGCCCACCTCAATCAGCCGGCCGCCGACGCGCCGACGGTCGACGATGCGCGCTTTGCCGGCAACGAGGTGCATCTGATCGCATCGGCGGCTGTGTCGCTCGAAGCCGCCGCCGCGGCGGCCAAGCGACAAGGCGTCGAGGCTGTCATCCTGTCCGATTCGATCGAGGGCGAGGCGCGCGAGGTGGGATCGGTTCATGCCGCGCTTGCTCGAGAGGTCGCGGCGCGAAACCGCCCGTTCCAAAAACCGGTTCTGATTCTTTCCGGCGGCGAGACGACAGTGACACTACGGGCGAAAGGCAAGGGCGGGCGCAACAGCGAATTCCTGCTCGCCTTCGCGATCGGCATCGACGGTTTCAGCGGCATCGACGCGCTGGCGGCCGACACTGACGGCATCGACGGCTCGGAGGACAATGCAGGGGCCTTCGCCGACGGCTCGACGGTGACGCGCATGCGTGCTGCGGGTGTCGACGCCAAGGCGATGCTTGCGGGCAACAACGCGTGGACCGCCTTCAACGCCGTCGGCGATCTGTTCGTGCCCGGGCCGACGGGGACGAACGTGAACGATCTCAGGGCAATCCTCGTCCGTTGAGATCACGCTCACACCTCGTGCAGGTAGAGGTGGTAGTCGAGTTCGCTCACGGTGCGGGCGACGCGCAGATATTCGGCGTGCTTGATGGCCGTGAAGGTTCGGTGCATGTCCTCGCCAAGCGCCTGCTTCAGGAATTCCGATGCTTTCGCCGCCTCGATGGCCGAACGCCAGTCCGGCGGCATGGAGGACGGCTGGTTCACTGTGGCCTCGTAGCCGTTCCCGGTAGTCTCCGGGCCTGGATCGAGCTTTTCTTCAAGGCCCTTGGCGATGCCGGCAAGGACCGTCGCGGCGACGAGATACGGGTTGGCGTCGACACCCGAAGGGCGATGCTCGATCCTGCGAGCGGCGATGTTCCCCGCCGGCACCCGAAGCGCGACCGAGCGGTTGTTGACGCCCCAGGTCGGCGCGACCGGCGCGTACGACTGCGACACAAAGCGACGCCAGGAATTGGCATGCGGCGCAAATACCAGCATCGATTCCGCCATGGTGTCGACAAGACCGCCAATCGCACGCAACAAGGGCAGGGACCAGTTCTCTCCCCCAGCCTCGGAAAAGACATTACCGCCTTTCTCATCCTGCAGCGAAACATGCAGATGCATGCCCGAGCCGGCGTATTTCTCAATCGGCTTCGCCATGAAGCAGGCCGTCACGCCATGGCGACGTGCTTGCGCCCGCACCAGCCGCTTCAGCAAAACGAGGTCGTCGGCCGCCTGCATCACGCCCTTGCGGTAGTTCAGCGTCAGTTCGTACTGGCCCGGCGCATATTCGGAAATGATCGTCTCGGCCGGGATGCCCTGGAGTGCTGCCGCCGCATAGATGTCGGAAAAGAGCGGCTCCATGCCGTGCAAATGGTCGACTGAATAAACTTCGGTCTTGCCGCTCTTCCTTCCGTCGAGCACGGCGGTCGCGGGCTGCACGCGGCCCTCCGCATCGCGCTCGTTGGCGAGCAGGAAGAACTCGAGCTCGAAGGCGCCGGCGGGAAACAAGCCTTTTGCCGCGAAAGCATCGACCTGCCGCGCCAGTGCATGGCGGGGATCCGACGTCATCGGCGCGCCATCCAGCGCATACATCGACATCAGCACCTGGCCTCGCGCCGGGGCAGTGCCGTGCAGCGGCTTCAGCGTGCCCGGGATCGGCCAGGCACGCAGGTCGCCGTCGCCGGAATCCCAGATCAGTCCGGTCTCGTGAACATCTTCGCCGGTGATGTCGAGGCCGAGGATCGAGATCGGCAGATGCCGGCCGTGCTCGTATAGCGCCATCAGCTCATGCCGCCGGATGATCTTGCCGCGGCCGACGCCGTTGGCGTCGGTGAGCACGATGTCGAAGGCCTCGATTTCCGGATGGGCTTCAAGGAAGGCGGCCGCTTCCTCGGCTGTCGAGCCCGATGGAGAATTCATGGAGAAATCCTGTTTCCTCGCGCTTTTCTCACGCCAAAAGAAGCGCCGCAACCTCGCCGAATGCCGCCACAAGGCGGTCAACCTGGCGCTTCGTGGTCGCTGGTGAGATGAGCATCATGTTGTGGAACGGCGCAATCAGCACGCCGCGATTGACAAGCGCGACATGGATGGCGGCCTCGAGAGCAGGCGCGTGCGCTGCCTCCGCTTCGCTGCCGTTCCTCAGAGGACCTTTCGCGCAGATGAATTCGACGCGGGCACCGACCCGGGCGACATGCCAGGGCAGGCGGTGCATCGCTATCGCGGCTTCAAGTCCGGTTTCGAGCCGCTCGGCCAGCCGCTCCATATGGGCGTAGTTCACCTCGGTCATCACCTCCTCCAGCGTCGCGCGCATGGCGGCGAACTGCAGGGGGTTGGCCGAGAGCGTGGTGCCCATGCCGGAATAGCCGGGTTCTTTCCTGGCGTTGTAGGCGCGGTAGCGGCGGGCAACATCGGCGCCCATGCCCCACACGCTTGCCGGCACGCCGCCGGCGATCGGCTTGCCGAGCACGAAGAGGTCCGGCTCCAGGCCGTAGCGCCCGGTATAGCCGCCGGGGCCGGTCGAGATGGTGTGCGTTTCGTCGATCAGCAGCAGCGTGCCCGCCTTGCGGGTAAGCCGGCGAAGGGCGTCGTGGAAGCCGGGATCGGGCAGCACCATGCAGGAATTGGTCAGCACCGGTTCGGTGATGACGCAGGCGATGTCCTTGCCTGCGAGCACTTTTTCCAGAGCAGGAATGTCGTTGAACTCGACGATTTTGGTCGTCTCGGTCAGGTCGCGGAACTCGCCTGCGAGGCCGGGGCGGTTGGCCGGACGTCCGTCGACTAGCCGCACCATCGTTTCGTCTACGGAGCCGTGATAGCAGCCGTTGAAGACGAGGATTTTCGGACGGCCGGTGACGGCCCGCGCGACGCGCAGCGCGAAACGATTGGCGTCGGTGGCGGTGGTTGCGATCTGCCATTCGGGCAGACCGAAGCGTTCCGACAGCAGCTTGCCTAGGACGAGCGTGTCTTCGTCGGGCAGCATGTAGGTCAGGCCACGCCCAGCCTGGCGACGGATGGCGCGCGCAACCGGCGGCGGCGAATGGCCGAACATCGAGCCGGTGTCGCCCAGGCAGAAATCGTCGAGGCCGATACCGTCGATGTCGACGATGACCGCCCCCTTGGCGCGGTCGACGACAACAGGAAACGGCGTCGGCCAGTCGTTCATCCAGTGCATGGGCACGCCGCCGAAAAAGCCGGCGATGCCTTTGCCGGCCGCGGCTTCCGATTTCGGCCGTGCGGCGCGGAAGGCCTCGGCTTCGGAGGCGCGCAGCTTCCTGATGCGGGTGAGGCTGACGCCGCCCTGGCTGTTTGCAGATGATTTCATGGTCCTGCCCGAGGCTTTCGCTGTTCCTAGCGGCTGGCGCGGCGTGTCGCAATCCGGTGCGCTTCATCGTCGCCGCGCAGTTTTCCTTCGCTCGTGGCAAGCTTCATCATCGCCACGCCCTGCTTTCGCAGTTCTGGCCATTTCAAAGAACGCTGCTCGCCACGGGAGCAGAAGTCGGAAAGCGGGGCGCAGGGCCGAGCCTCTCAAATTTTAGTGCGTGGCGCGAACCCCGCGCCCCGCCGGCGTTTTCCGTTTCCGTCCGTTCCGCTCCGCCCTGATACTCTTTGCCTTTTCAGGCATTGGCCTCAGGGCTATGTGCTCGTCCAGCACGCACCGCCCGTAGTGGCGGCAGGGGAACCCTTGGACGGAACCTCCCCGGGCAGCGGCCACGTTAGCCAACCACCGGAGGCGCCGTCTCCTCCCCACCTGACCACCGTCGCGACCGGCGTTCCCGCAGGAGGAACAGGCCAAGTATCGCCTATGGCGGACCGGCGTGAATAAACCGGGCCGCATCTTCTTCGAAATCGCGTGAAATCAATGGGTTGGCGCACGGCGCTTTCCACGCTTTCATTGAGGCGACCATGGGAAGCCGCGGTGCAAGGCGTGTTCTGTCTGCCAGGCGGTTTGTGGTATGGAGGGCCGGTTGGCCGGTATCGAGGGAATCCATGCGCAGAGAGATTTTGACGATGCTTGCCGTGCTGACCTGTCAGCCGGCCTTCGCTTCCGGGGGCATCCACTGCTCGGCCGATGCCGGCGGCGTGACCATCGACGTCGGCGGCGGCGTGACGCATGGCATGGGCGGCCCGCTGTTCAGCTTCGAGGGGAAGCTGGAGATCGCGGACAAGGCCATCGCCGCCGATCTCGGCGAGACCGCTTTCGCGCGCGAACACGTCGCGCAATATTGGCTGGATGGCGAGGATCTGCGCCTGCTGCTCTATCGCGAGCGGGAGGGCGACAAGCCGCATGGCTATGTCGAACTGACCATCCAAACCACGGCGCGCGGCGGTGACGATGGCGAAGGTTTTTATGACGGCCGCTACAAGCTCTCGGTTTTCGATGCGACGGAAGAGAACGGTGGCGAAGGCGTCACGGTTGAGCGTGAAGGCGAGGTCGTCTGCTCGGCCGAATGATCAATAGCGCTGCTTCAGGGAATCGATCACCCGCCGCGTGAGGTTAAGGAAGGTCGTCCGTTCCTTTTCTGATAGATCGCCGAGCGCCACGCCATTCACCGCGCGGGCCGCTGATGTCGCGGGCTCGCGCAGGGAGATCGCCTTCTTCGTGAGGTGAATCGACTGCGAGCGTCCGTCCTCGGGATGGGCGCGGCGCTCGATCAGCCCGTCGCGCTCCATTCTGGTCAGCGTGTTGGCCATGGTCGCCTGCTCGACATCCAGCAGCGCGACGAGCTCGCGCTGCGTCAGCCCGTCCTTCTCCCAAAGCGCGAGCAGGGTCATGAACTGCGCCGGAGCGAGACCGAGCGGCCGGATGTTCTGCTGCAGGCCCTTTGCGAAAAGCCTTGCCATGTGGTTGGCGAGGAAGCCGGCGGAGCGGGTCTTGTCGAATGTCATGTTGGTAAGAATAGCAGTTGCATAGCAAGCTATCCAATGATAAATAGCATGCTATCTAATTGGAGATTGGGTCTTGAAAACCAGGATTCATGCCTTTGCCGGCGCGCTGGCGCTGCTGACGATCTGTATCTTCTGGAGCGCAACGGCCATCGCCGAGCTGTTCGGCGACGCCTCGGCCATAGCTTCCGTCAAGAACGGCATCCTCGCCGGCATGCTGGTTCTCGTCCCGTCCATGGCAATCGCCGGCGCGTCGGGGTTCTCGCTTGGCAAAGGCTGGCGCAGCCCGGCGGTCGCGCGCGAGAAGCAACGCATGAAGATCGTCGCTGGGAACGGCGTTCTGGTCCTCTTGCCTTCGGCGGTCTTCCTGGCGAGCAAGGCCGGGGCAGGCGAGTTCGATACGGCCTTCGTTGCCGTTCAGGCGATCGAACTCGCGGCGGGAGCCGTCAACATCACGCTTCTGTCGCTCAACATACTGGACGGGCTGGCGCTACGCAGAAAGCCTGCGCGGGCGAGACCCGCGAAAACGTTGCTTGCCTAACCTGATATGTCGATGACGCCGCAGTCGCCGGTCTCGGTGCCGAAGGCGATGCGGCGCTCCTCGGCGTCCCACATCATCGAACTGACAGCGCCCTTGCCCGGCCGGCGCAGCAGCACTTCCTTGGTGTCGGCGAAGCGCACCGCCATCACCATGCCGTCATTGTAGCCGATGGCCGCGATCTCCTGGCTGGGGTGGCAGGCAACGCAGGTCACCATGGCGTTGCCGCGCGTGCCGAGTTCCAGCGGCGCCTTGCCCATCGGTCCGTCCTTGGCCTGGAAAGGCCAGACGATCGCAGCCTGCGCGCCGGAGCTGGCCAGCCATTTGCCCTTGGCGCTCCAGGACAGGCTTTTCACCTTGGCGGGATAACCCGACATGCGCATGTGCTTGCCGTCGGCGAGCTTCCAGCCATGCAATGCGTTCTCCTGCATGGTGGTGACGACGAAATTGCCGTCCGGTGAGAAAGTGATCGCGGTGTGGGCGCCCGCCCATTCGAGCTCGGTAGGCTTGCCGTCGGTCGCCGGGAAATGCAGCGTTACGCCGTTGTAGCGAGCGACGCCAAAACGCATGCCTTTCGGCGAGAAGGCGACGCCCTCCACCGTGCGCGGGTGCTGGAATTCCTTGGTCTTGCCGTCGGCGAACCGCACGAAGGCCGAGCGGCCGGTCGCATAGGCGACCGTGCCTTGCGGACCCGAAGCGACGCTGCTGATCCATTTCCGGCCAGCTTGCGCCAGGACATCGCTTGTTCCGCCGGCGCTGGCGCAGACTTTTCCGTCCTCGCCGCCGGTGATCAGCCGCGACTTTGCCTGGTCGAGCGTGGCGGAAAGCAGACCGTCATGCACCTGAAGCGTCTTGTGGCCGTGGTCGAGACGGTGGATCGTGCCGTCGGCAAGCGCGAAATGCGGCACGCCGCCGAGAAATACGGCTGCGATGCAATGGCCATCGAGATCAAGCGGGGCGACGGTGGGCATTCTCTGTCTTCCAGCAAGCTTCTTCCCGCGAGGACGCACGTCCTTCGGCGGCATTGGTCCGCGGCAATAGGGGAAGACGAAGCCGTCTGTCCAGTTGCCTGTGAGGGGCCGCTTCTCCGAGACGTATATTTTCGGCGGTTCAGGCTGCCGCCTGGCATGCCTCGAAGCTTTTTCTCAACCGCTCGGCATCGAACTCGCGACCTATGAACACCAGCCGGCTCTCATGCTTCTCGCCGTCCTTCCAGGGACGCTGATGGTCGCCCTCGATGAGCATGTGCACACCCTGGATCACGTAGCGGTCCGGATCGTCCTTCAAGGCGATGATGCCCTTGAGGCGCAGGATGTTCGGGCCTTCCATCTGGGTGATCTTCTCGATCCAGGGGAAGAACTTCTTCGGATCCATCTCGCCGCCGCGCAGCGACACGGACTGCACCGTCACGTCGTGGATCGGCGAGGCATGGGCGTGGTGATCGTGGCCGTCATGTTCGTGATGATGGTGATCATGCTCGTCATGCGCATCGAGAAAATGCGGATCGTTGTCGAGCGCCCGGCTGAGGTCGAACGCGCCGCGATCGAGCACTTCGCTCAGCGCAACGCCGGAGCGCAGGGTGCGGTGGATCTTCGCCGACGGATTGATGGCGCGGACCGCCGCCTCGACGTCGCGCAGTTCCTCCGGCGTAACCAGGTCGGTCTTGTTCAGCACGACGACATCGGCGAAGGCGATCTGGTCCTCTGCCTCCCTGGAATCCTTCAGCCTGAGCGGCAGGTGCTTGGCGTCGACCAGCGCGACGACAGCGTCGAGCCTGGTCTTGGAGCGTACGTCATCGTCCATGAAGAAGGTCTGCGCGACAGGCGCCGGGTCGGCGAGGCCGGTAGTTTCGACCAGGATGGCGTCGAAACGGCCCGGACGCCGCATCAGGCCCTCGACGACGCGGATCAGATCGCCGCGCACCGTGCAGCATACGCAGCCATTGTTCATCTCGTAGATCTCTTCGTCGGACTCCACGATCAGGTCGTTGTCGATGCCGATCTCGCCGAATTCGTTGACGATCACCGCATAACGCTTGCCGTGGTTTTCCGAGAGGATTCGGTTGAGCAGGGTGGTCTTGCCGGAGCCGAGATAGCCGGTCAGCACGGTCACCGGGATCTGGGCGGGGGTTTGGGCCTGGGCTTGAATCGATGCTTCGCTCATGGGAATGCCTCTGCCGATCAGAGGCTCCATATAGTGTGACGAGACCGGTTTTGCACCTCCCCTTGCGATGGGCCAGGCGGTGCGGAACCGATACCCCAGTGGCATGTGGGCGGCGACGAGGTCGGGGGAAACCACGTCCGGTTAAGCAATGGGCTGGCCGGCTCGCTACGTCAGGGGCCGACTGAACGTGTCACGTGCTGGAAGTTTTCCACGGCGGCATTTTCGTTTGTCATCTAACTGTTATTTCGATCTGGCATTAGCTTGCGCGCGACGGCTTTGCTTGCCGGCAAAAGGCTTTCTATACGCCAGTCTGCAGGGTCGCGACCATGATGCGCAATCCATCTGCCGAAGTACGCCGGCTACGGTTATTGGGGGAAAACAAATGGCCAAGGCGAACAAGGGCTCGACCATGAGCCGGCTGCATTCGGCGTCGCGTCTGTCCCGGACGGCGCTGGCGTCGCGGCTGCTTGCGCACGGTTTCTACGCAGGCCAGGACCAGATCATGATCGCGCTCAGCCAGGAGGACGGGCAGACGCCTGGTCAGCTGGCGATACGCCTGGGTGTGCGGCCGCCGACCATCACCAAGACGATCAACAGGCTGCAGGCGCAAGGTTTTCTGGACAAGAAGGCATCCGACCACGATGCGAGGCAGGCCCATATCTTCCTAACCGATCCGGGCCGGGACACGATCCGTGCGATCGAGAAATCGCTGCGCAAGACGGAAAAGCAGGCGCTGAAGGGCCTCGACAAGAAGGACCAGAAGACGCTGGCGAAGCTGCTTTCCCGTATCGAGGCCAATCTGTCGGACACTGCGCTCGCGGAGGTCGACGACGAGATCGACGCCGACGACTAGACAACCGGACGGCGCCAGTCCAAACGCGGCCACGTTTAGCGGTTGCGACCCCGGCACGATTCAATCTAAAGGCGGAAGTCGGCACGAAACGGTCCCGCCTTGCCCAAGCTCCCAGCATCATCGGAAATCGCGACACCACCCGCGGCGATCCTCTACATGGTCGTCGTCTACATGTTCTTTGCATTTCTCGACACCAGCGCGAAATACATCGTGCTTGCCGGCATCGCGCCGCTCTTCGCGGTCTGGATACGGTTTGCGGCGCATGTCGCGGTGGCGTTCTTCCTGCTGGGCGCCTGGCGCGAGCCCCGGCGCTTCCGCGCCGCGAACCTACCGATGCATGTGCTGAGAGGCACGTTCCTTTTCGGCTCCACGGTCTTCAATTTCCTGGCTCTACAGACGCTTCAGCTCGCCGAAGCGACATCTATCTTTTTCTTCGGACCGATGGTGATCACGGCGCTCGTCGGGCCCCTGCTCGGCGAATGGGCCGGATGGCGGCGTTGGTTGGCGATCCTTGCCGGTTTCGTCGGCGTCATCATCATCACGCGGCCCGGCAGCGGGGTCTTCGCCCTGGGACACATCTATGCGCTCTGCGCCATGCTTTCGAACTGCTTCTACGTGATCATGACGAGACGGATGTCCGCCACCGAGACGTCGGAGAGCCTCATCCTCTATGCGGCGCTGGCGCCGGTCGTTCTCCTGGCGCCGACGCTGCCCTTCACGGTTTCGCTGCCGCAGGATCCCTGGCACTGGTTAATCCTGCTGTCGCTCGGGGTCTACGGTGCGCTTGGCCACTGGTTCCTGATCCGCGCCTATCGCATTGCGACTGCATCCGCGCTGGCGCCCTATCCATACCTGCAGATGGTCTGGATGATCGGTTTCGGCTGGCTGATCTTCGACCAACTGCCCGACTGGTGGACGATCTCAGGCGCCGCGATCATCGTGGCCAGCGGCCTCTACATCGTGCATCGCGAGCACAGGCTGAGACTGAAGAGCAGCACGGCGCCCAACGCCGAGGACGAAGAGCTGGCAAAAAAGCTTTGACCCGGCCGCGAAGGATGGCATAAGCGCGTCTTTAAACAGTTTAAAGAGCGGGTCGGGGAGAGCGCGCTGGCACAGAAGATCAAGCTTTCGACAATTGCCGACGCGCTCGGGGTTTCGACGGCCACGGTTTCGCTGGCGCTGCGCGACAGCCCGCTTGTCGCCGACGCCACCCGCGACCGCATCAAGGATCACGCCAGGGCCATCGGCTACATCTACAACCGCCGAGCGGCGAGCCTCAGGACATCGCGGTCGGGCATTGTCGGGGTGGTCGTCCACGACATCATGAACCCGTTCTTTGCCGAGATATTGCGCTCCATCGAAAGCGAACTCGACCGCAGCCGCCAGACCTTCATCCTGTCCAACCACTACGACCAGCTGGAAAAGCAGCGCACCTTCATCGATACGCTGCTGCAACTCGGCGCGGACGGCGTGATCATGTCGCCGGCGATCGGCACGCCACGCGAGGACATCATCATGGCCGAAGAGAACGGATTGCCGGCGGTGCTGATCGCCCGCACGGTCGAGGGCGCCGAGGTGCCGGTGTTCCGCGGCGACGATGCCTACGGCACCGGGCTCGCCACCAACCATCTGATCTCGCTCGGCCACAAGCGCATCGCCATGATCGGCGGCACCGACCAGACCTCGACCGGGCGCGACCGCTATCAGGGTTATGTCGCGGCGATGGAGGCGGCCGGGCTGGAGATTAAGCCGCATTGGCGCATTCCCGGCCCGCGCACCAAGCAGGCTGGTTTCGAGGCCGCCAGCCAGTTCCTCGCGATGAAAGACCACCCGACGGCGGCCTGCTGCTGGAACGATCTGGTCGCCATCGGCCTGATGAACGGGATCGCCCGCGCCGGCCTGGTGCCGGGGGTCGACATTTCGGTAACCGGCTATGACGATCTGGAGGAGGCGGCGATCGCCACGCCGGCGCTGACCACCGTATGGAACGGCCAGCGCGAGGTCGGCCGCCGCGCCGCTCGTGCATTGCTCGACAAGCTCAGCGGGCAGGCCGTGCGCCCCTCGCAGGAACTCATCAAGCCGGAACTCCATGTCCGGCAATCAACCGGCAAACCCGTGGAGCGCCGATGACCGATACGCATGACTTTAGCCAGATTACCATATTGGTGCCGGGCAAGCTCTCCGACCACGCCGGAAAGCGTATAGACAAGACATTCGACATGGTGCTCCTGGAGAGCGCCGATCCGGCCAAGATCACGCCGGACCTGGCGGCTAAAGCGCGCGGAATCGCGGCTTTCGACGGCATCGGCGCCGCTTTCATGGATGCGCTGCCCAAGCTCGAGATCGTCGCGAGCTTCGGGGTCGGCTACGATTCGGTCGACGCCGCCCATGCCGGCAAACGGGGCGTCATGGTGACCAACACGCCCGACGTGCTGACCGAGGAGGTTGCCGACACCGCGCTCGGCTTGCTCATCAACACGGTCCGCGAATTGCCGCGCGCCGAGAACTACCTGCGCGAGGGGCGCTGGCAAAAGGAAGGCCCTTACCGGCTCACGCCAGCCACTCTGCGCGGCCGCAAGGCCGGCATCTTCGGCATGGGGCGGATCGGCATGGCCATTGCGCGGCGGCTTGAGGCATTCGGATTACCCGTCGCCTATCACAACCGCCGGCAGGTCGAGGGGATCGCCTATGAGTACCACAAGACGCTGGTTTCGCTGGCCGGCGCCGTCGACACGCTGATCTCGGTGGCGCCGGGCGGTGCATCGACGCTGAAGGCTGTTAACGCCGAGGTGCTGAGCGCGCTCGGCCCGAAAGGCGTCTTCGTCAATATCGGCCGCGGCAGCACTGTCGACGAGGACGCGCTTGCCGTGTCACTGCGCAACGGTACCATCCTTGCCGCGGGGCTCGATGTCTTCGCCGACGAGCCCAAGGTTCCAAAAGCGCTGCTCGATCTGCCCAATGCCTCGCTGCTGCCGCATGTCGGCTCGGCGTCGGTGCATACGCGAAATGCCATGGCCGACCTAGTGGTCGACAATCTGGAGTCGTGGTTCTCGAAGGGCGAACCGCTTACAGCCGTTCCCGAAACGGCGCATGTGAAGGCGAAGAATTAGGCGGCGCCTACTCCGCCGCGGTCCGGGCGCCCGTCCGGGCCAGCGCATGGGCGCGCACCGCGTCGCCGAAAGCGCGAAAGATCTTTGCCGAGTTGCCGTCGGCATGGACCCAGTATTCGGGGTGCCACTGAACGCCGACGGCAAAAGCGCGGGAGTCCTTCACCGAGACGGCCTCAACGGTACCGTCCTCGGCGACCGCCTCGACCTGCAGGCGCGAACCCGGTCTATCGATGGCCTGGCGGTGGACGGAATTGACCATGATCTCGCCCGCTCCGAACACCCCGGCAAGGCAGCTTCCGGGCTTGATCGAAACGCTCTGGCGTATGCCGAAACGCTCGTCCTGATCGTCGGAAACCGGCGCGCGATGGTCGAGCGAGTCGGGACGCTCCTGGATCTCCGTCGCCAGCGTGCCGCCGAGCGCCACGTTGAGCTCCTGGATGCCGCGGCAGATGGCGAGCAGCGGCACGCCGTATTCGATGGCCTTGCGGATCAGCGGAAGCGTCGTCGCGTCGCGTTGCGGATCATAGGGGCCGTTGGCTTCGGACGCCTCGCCGCCGTAGAGCGACGGATGAACGTTGGAGCGCGCGCCGGTCAGCATCACGCCGTCGACGGAAGCAAGCAACTGATCGAGATCGAGCCTGTCGCCGAAGGACGGCACCAGCACGGGAAACACGCCGGCGCCGGCGATGGCCGCCTCGAGATATTGTTTCGGCGTTGCGTGCCAATCGTAATTGTCGACGTGCTTTACGTCGGTCGAGACGGCGACGAGAGGCTGGAGCATGCACGGGCCCTGTTCAAGGCAAACGGTTTTGATGCCTACTAAATAGGCGATCGGCGGCGGCAAATCCATCGCAACTTTGTAGCGAGAGCCGGCCTGCCCCCTACTATAGTCCTAGTCACGGGCACTCAGAGTTCCGGATCCCTTCCAATGCTGGACTTGAGGCTTGCCGCGTGTATTGTCGGCTTCCGGCGCTGACCCAAGGAATTCAAGGGTTTCCCTTGGGTCAGGCATCGTCGTGATCCAACATGGGAGGTTTTGCATGGATCGTCGTTCATTCATCAGGAAGGCCGGTACGGCCGGCATCGGCGCCGCGGCGGCGACCGCCGCGCTCGCCGCGCCGGCCATTGCGCAGAGCTCGCCGAAAGTCTCGTGGCGTTTGACATCGTCGTTCCCCAAGGCGCTAGACACAATTTTCGGCGCGGCGCAGACGATGGCCAATCACGTCCGAGAATCGACTGACGGGAATTTCGACATCCAGGTCTTCGCCGCCGGTGAACTTGTGCCCGCATTGCAGGCCGCCGACGCCGTCGCGGCGGGGACCGTCGAGGCCTGCCACACGGCTTCCTACTATTTCTGGGGCAAGGATCCGACCTATGCTTTTGGCACGGGCATACCGTTCGGTCTGAACGCCCGCCAGATCAACGCCTGGTTCTACTATGGCGGCGGTAACGACCTGATGAACGAGTTCTATGCCACGCAGGGCCTTCTCGCCATGCCGTGCGGAAACACCGGCGCCCAGATGGGTGGCTGGTACCGCAAGGAAATCAACACCGTGGCCGACCTGCAGGGCCTAAAGATGCGCATCGGCGGCTTTGCCGGCACGATGATGGCGAAGCTGGGCGTCGTCCCGCAGCAGATCGCCGGTGGCGACATCTACCCGTCGCTTGAGAAGGGCACGATCGACGCCGCCGAGTGGGTCGGACCGTATGATGACGAGAAGCTCGGCTTCTACAAGGTCGCGCCATACTACTACTATCCCGGCTGGTGGGAGGGCGGCTCGGCCCTGCACACGATGATCAACCAGGCCAAGTGGAACGAACTGCCGAAAAGCTATCAGGCAGTCCTCAAGGCCGCATGCCAGGCTGCAAACTGCGATATGCTGGCGAGCTACGACCAGAAGAACCCGGCCGCGCTGCGCAGGCTCGCCGCAGGCGGCGCGCAGCTGAGGCCGTTCAGCCAGGAAGTGCTCGCGGCCTGTTTCGATGCCGCCAACGCGATCTACACGGAAGTCTCCGGCACCAACGCGGCCTTCAAGAAGATCTATGACAGCGTGACCGCGTTCCGGAAGGACGCCTATCTCTGGGCGCAGATATCGGAATACAATTTCGACACGTTCATGATGCTGCAGCAGCGCAACGGCAAGCTCTGACGCCAGCGTTTCAAAGAAACAGCCCCGGAGCCATGCTCCGGGGCTGTTTCTTTGCGACCGCGATGGCAGCCCAACCGTTCAATTGAAACTCGGTGGCTGCGACAGGTCGGTAGCCGGTGGCGCCGGCTGGGCGGGCGGTGTATCGCCGAAGCTGGGCGGCTGGGACAGGTCCGTCGCCGGAGGTTGGGCCGGGTCGGCCGGAGCCGGGCCGCCGAGATCAGGCAGGCCGAGCCCCGGAACGCCCGGTTGCCCGCCGCCCATCGGCGGCAGCACGATCTCGACGTCGCCCGGATCAACGACCGCGCCCTTGTAGTGCATGACCATCTGCGGAAACGCGATAACCAGTCCGATCATGATGACCTGGATGCAGACAAAGGGCACGGCGCCCCAGTAGATTTGGCCCGTGGTAATCGGCTCAATCTTCTTGCGTGTGACCTTGTCGAGATAGGGCACGCGCGCCGCCACCGAGCGCAGATAGAACAGCGCGAAGCCGAATGGCGGATGCATGAAGCTCGTCTGCATGTTCACGCCGAGCAGCACGCCGAACCAGATAAGGTCAATGCCAAGTTTGTCCGCCGCGGGCGCAAGCAGCGGCACGATGATGAAGGCCAGTTCGAAGAAGTCGAGGAAGAAGGCGAGCAGGAAAACGATGATGTTGACCGCGATCAGAAAGCCTACCTCGCCGCCGGGCAGCGAGACGAGCAGATGCTCCACCCACAGATGGCCGTTGACGCCATAGAAGGTCAGCGAAAAGACCCGTGCCCCGATCAGGATGAAGAGGACGAAAGAGGACAGCCTTGTCGTCGACGCAAGCGCTTGCTTGACGACGTCGAGATTGAGCCGTCCCTTGGCCGCGGCCATGATCAGGGCGCCCACGGCGCCCATTGCGCCGCCTTCGGTCGGTGTCGCGATGCCGAGGAATATGGTGCCGAGGACCAGGAAGATCAGCGCCAGCGGCGGGATCAGCACGATGATGACTTGCTGGGAAAGCCGCGACATCAGGTTCAAGTTGAGCGCCCTGTCCGCAAGGGCAGCTACGTAGATGACGACGATGCCGACCGTCGCGCCCCAGATTCCCGCATTGGCTCCCTGGCTCGGCGTCAGATAGACCTGCGCGGCATAGCCGATGCCGATCGTTGCGACGGTCGCGACGATCAGTGAAATGACGCCGTGGCCAAGCGTCCTGGCCTCGAGCGGCAAGGCCGGCATCGACTTCGGCCGGACGATCGACATGACGAGCACGTAAGACATGTACAGCCCGGTCAGAACAAGACCCGGAATTATCGCTCCCGCATACATGTCGCCAACGGAGCGGCCGAGCTGGTCGGCGAGAACGATCAGCACCAACGAGGGCGGGATGATCTGCGCCAGCGTACCGGAAGCGGCGATCACACCGCTGGCGAGGCGCCTGTCATAACCATATCGCAGCATGATCGGCAGCGAGATGAGGCCCATGGCGATGACGGACGCGGCAACGACGCCGGTCGTTGCCGCAAGCAGCGCGCCGACGAGGATGACGGCATAGGCAAGGCCGCCGCGGATCGGGCCGAACAACTGACCGATCGTGTCCAGCAGATCTTCGGCCATGCCCGACCGTTCAAGCACGATGCCCATGAAGGTGAAGAACGGGATGGCCAGCAGCGTATCGTTGGACATGATGCCCCAGAACCGCTCGGGAAGCGCGTAGAGCAGCGGCCAGGACAGCGAGATTTCGTTGCCCGAATAGGGGGCCAGTTCGACGCCAATGAAGAAGAAGAGGAGGCCGTTGGCCGCGAGCGAGAAAGCGACGGGATAGCCCAGAAGCATGAAGACGATGAGCGAGAAGAACATGATCGGCGCCATGTTCTGCGCAATGAAATGGATCATGAACGGATCTCCTCGGCGAGCGCCTTGGCTTCGAGTTCAGCCTGTTCGTGAGCCGAGATGAAGGGCGTCGGATCGTCCATCCTGCCAGTCATGATGGCGATCTTCTTGACGATCTCCGAAATTCCCTGCAGCGCGAGCTGCGAAAATCCGATCAGCAGCAAGGCCTTGGCGGGCCAGATGATGAGGCCGCCGGCATTGGTCGAGACTTCGCCTGTGCGATAGGAGAGCGAGACGTAAGGTACGAAGTAGAAGATCATCAGGATCACGAAGGGCATCAGGAAGAAGACATGCCCGAAAAGGTCGATCCAATGCTGGACCCGGCGCGAGAAGGCCCCGTAGACGATGTCGATGCGGATGTGTTCGTTCTGACGCAGCGTGTAGGCGGCGGCCAGCAGGAAAGCGGCGCCGAACAGATACCACTGCAGTTCGAGCCAAGCGTTCGACGACATGTTGAACGCCTTGCGGACGACGGCGTTCGCGGCGCTGACGAGAATGGCGAGAAGGATGAGCCATGAGACCCACCTGCCGACCAGTTCGTTGAACCGGTCGATCCCCCGCGACAATGCGAGAAGGCCTGACATCGTGATCCTCCCTTTGCGCCCGTGCCGGTTTTTTGGGGTCGCGTGCGTTCTATGGGTATGACGCCCGGCGCGGGACCCGTCAACAGAAGCGCAATCGCCAAAAGAGCGTGTGAGGTCAAGAATGCGCGAGGGTGGCGCAACGTCACGCGCCGAAAGTTCTAGGATCCTGACCCTAGACCGTGGCGCGACCCTCGTCCCTCCCGGTCCGCGTGAGCAAGAGCAGCGCGACCAGGAACGCGAACATCCATGCGTCGCGCCACTCGATGGGGAAGTAGCCGGACCAGAGCGATTCCGCGATCCCGTAGCAGGCCGCGCCAGCAGCCGCGCGTGTGGGATCCCGGTAGCTGCCAGCCGCGGTTACGAACAGCACCTTCAGCCCGTAGACCATGCCGCTGCCAAAGCTGATGTTGCCGTAATAGAGCGCCGCCATTGAGCCGGCCAGCGCCGCAAGCAGCGCTCCGCCGAGGACGGCCAAATAGAAGACGCGGCGCACGTCGATGCCGCATATGGCAGCTGCGCCCGGGTCGTCGCTGACGGCCCGCCAGGCACGTCCCAGCCGCGAGCGCGTCAGGGCCTGGCCGGCCACGGCGATGGCCACGGCGGCGAGCGCGCAGTTGACGAGCTGGATGACGGTGAGGGTGACGGTGAACCCGTTGGCCGACAGGAACACGACCGGTTCCGCCAGAAGCGGCGGCAGCCAGAAATCGCGGGTCTCGGCGGCGATGCGCGCCAGTTCCATGAGTACCAGCGCCACGCCGAGCGTCGCCACCACGATGGCGTTCGGGGAACGTGTTGCGAGGGGGACAAAGACACTGCGCGACAGCACGGTTGCGGTAAGGGCGGCATACGCGAAAGCGGCAACGATGCCGAGTGTGACCGTCGCGGGCAGCGTCAGCCACAGCACCTGCCAGCCAAACACGGCGACGAGGATCAGTACCTGTCCCACAAAGGCAAATATGGGCCCATAGGCGAGGTTCGTTCGCTTCAGCACGCCGTTGGTCAGGACATAGCCGAAGGCCAGAAGCGCATAGAGAGCGCCCGAATGAAATCCGTTCAGGATCTGCTGGAGGAAATAGGCCATGCGTCGGGGCCTGCGGGAGCTATCTGCAATAGCGATATTGAGCCGTCGAATCTAACTTGTCAAATATCTATTGGGGGTTAGTATTGAGCATGAACGTTTCCTGGACGAAGCATCGCTTTTCCGGCGGGCTGCTGGCTCTCGACACTACCAACACGGTCGTGCTGCGCGGCGATCCGGCGCGCTCGTTCGACCGTTTCGAAGATACGGCTGAGATCGCGCGCTTCGCTGCCGCTGCGGAAGGCTTTCGGTCCGCCGAGCTTGGCGGCCGCGGGCTCTCCTTCCAGTTTTCCGATGCGGCTGTGCGGCGGGTCATCGTTTTGCGGGAGGCGGCCGATCGGATGTTGCGCGCGGCCGTCTTGAGCGGCGGGATCGAAACCATCCATCTTCCCGACTTCCTTCGTGCGTGCGCGGCCTGTCTGGACGAAAGCGCCGAGCGGGTGGGCGCAGACGGCATGCCCTTCGGCGATCCGTCGCTGCCTATCCGCTTCGAGGCCGCGCTTGCGGTCTCCGCACTTTCGCTGCTGGCGGTCGATGCCTGGAAGAAGGTCCGTATCTGCCCGAATTGCAACTGGCTTTTCGTCGACCGAAGCCGCAATTCAAGCCGGCTCTGGTGCGACATGTCGGTGTGCGGCAACCGCAACAAGGCAAAAAGGCACTACCAGCGCGGCAAGCTGGCTGGAGGAGAGGCCGTCCATGTGTAAACGATCCATCCCGCTCATCACCTTGACCCTTGCGGGAATGCTCGGCGTCTCGGCCTGCCGCGACAGCGGCGGCGAGGGCGAGTTCTTTGCCGTTGCCGGGAAACTCTTCGTCTTCAACTATCGCGTTGCGACGGCCACCTATCTCGTCAATCTCGTGCCGCTCCAGCCAGTCGAGGACGGCCAGGCCGCCGTCGCAAGCTTCGAGGACCCGGCCGGCGGCGAGGCCATCGTGGTCCGCACCAGAATCTGGCCGAAAATGGCAAAGACGACGATCGAAAGCCCGCCTTTGCGGTGCATCGTGAAGAACAGGCCGTACAAGGTGTCAATCACGATCGAGGGACCCGACGGAGCGGTCAGGCAGACCATCGAAACGACCATGACCTCGTCGGAGGACCAGAATCTGCTTCCGGACCAGCCGCTGGTCGTCGGTCCGGTCTATACGCCCAATCCCGAACTCGCGGGCCATCCCGACGGCAAGCTGCCGAATCCCGATGTCCCGCCATGCCCAACGGCGCTTCCTGCCGCCCGCGGCTGAAGGCCGAAAAACGCCCGACAGGATCGTGCGCCGCCGCCTCGCAGGCGGTCATATTATTGCGCCGGCGAGTCGTCGCCCGGCTAAGCATTGCTCATTTTGGCCAGCCTCTTATTTCGTTTGACCTAACCGCACGGCAGAGGAACACTGTCGCCATGCAACCCACGTTGGCCCGCCTGCGTTTTTAGGCCGACCTCCGCAGAGGATTTGCCGATGACGCTTCATGACGTTGCGCTCGACGACAAGTTCGATCTAGCCAAGCAGCGCATCTTCCTGTCCGGCCCGCAGGCGGTCATCCGCATGCTGTTGATGCAGCGCGAGCGTGACAGGCTTGCCGGCCTCAACACCGCAGGCTTCGTATCCGGCTATCGCGGCTCGCCGCTCGGCGGTCTCGACCAGCAGTTCTGGCGCGCCAGGAAGCAGCTCTCGCAAGCCGATATCGTCTTCCAGCCCGGCCTCAACGAGGAACTCGCAGCCACCGCGTGCTGGGGCTCGCAGCAGACCGAGCTTCTCGGCGAGGGCAAGCACGACGGCGTCTTTTCCGTCTGGTACGGGAAAGGGCCGGGCGTCGACCGCTCAGGCGACGTGTTCCGCCACGCAAACCTTGCCGGCTCCTCCAAACATGGCGGCGTGCTGGCGCTGATGGGCGACGACCACACGGCGGAATCCTCCACCAACGCGCACGCCACCGAATTCCTTTTCGTCGACACGATGATCCCGATCCTCAATCCGGCCGGGGTGCAGGAACTCATCGACTACGGCCTTTACGGCTTTGCGCTGTCGCGCTTCGCCGGCACCTGGGCCGCGATCAAATGCGTCAAGGACAACATCGAGTCGACGGCCTCGGTCGACGCCTCGCTGGAACGCCTGAACATGATCGTTCCGGAGTTCGACATGCCGCCCGGCGGGCTCAATATCCGGCACGAGATCGACTTCATCGGCCAGGAAGCGCGGCTGCACGAATTCAAGCGCGCGGCCGCGGCCGCCTTCGTCCGCGCCAATGGGTTGAACAGGACCGTCTATTCGGGCGGCAGCAAGCCAAAGATCGGCATCATCACCGTCGGCAAGAGCTACCTCGACGTCCGCCAGGCGCTGGAGGATATCGGCATCAACGAGGAGAAGGCGAACGAGATCGGCGTGCGGCTCTTCAAGGTCGGTTGCCCGTGGCCTCTCGACATCGAGCACATAAAGGATTTCGCCCGCGGCCTCGAAATGATCGTCGTTGTCGAGGAGAAGCGCTCGCTGATCGAAGTACAGGTCCGCGAGGACCTCTACGGCACCGCCATGCAGCCGACGGTCATCGGCAAGAAGGACGAGCGCGGGAATTGGCTGTTTCCGGTAAAAGGCGCGCTCGATCCCAACGATATCGCCATCGCGCTCGGCGAGCGTGTCCTCAAGGTGATCGGGCCTTCAGAGGAGATAGCGGCCCGCGTCAGCCGGCTTAGGCAGTACCAGGCGATGCTCGCCGACACCAAGGACATCGGGTCGCGCACTCCGTTCTTCTGCTCGGGTTGCCCGCACAATACCTCCACGAAAGTTCCGGAAGGTTCGATCGCCGGCGCCGGCATAGGCTGCCATTTCATGGTTCTTTGGATGGACCGCGATACGGTCGGCTTCACCCAAATGGGCGGCGAGGGCGCGCAGTGGATCGGCCAGGCCCCCTTCTCGAAGCGTGAGCATTTCTTCCAGAATCTCGGCGACGGCACCTACAATCATTCCGGCATCCTCGCGCTGCGCTTCGCGCTCGCGGCCGGTGTCAACATGACCTACAAGATCCTCTACAACGATGCGGTCGCCATGACCGGCGGCCAGCCGCATGAGGGCGGGCTGACCGTCGACATGATCGCGAGGCAGGTTCATGCCGAAGGCGTGAAGCGCCTTGCCGTCGTGTCGGACGAGCCGGGCAAATACGACCGCGCGATTTTTCCGGCGAGCGCGACGTTCAACCATCGCGACGATCTCGACCTGGTCCAGCGCGAACTACGCGACGTGAAGGGCGTTTCGGTCCTGCTCTACGACCAGACCTGCGCGGCGGAGAAGCGCCGCCGCCGCAAGCGCGGCGCTTATCCCGATCCCGACAAGCGCGTCATCATCAACGAACTGGTCTGCGAAGGCTGCGGCGACTGCGGCGTGAAGTCGAACTGCGTGTCGATCCAGCCGGTCGAGACGGAATTCGGCCGCAAGCGGCGCATCGACCAGTCGAGCTGCAACAAGGATTTTTCCTGCCTCAACGGGTTCTGCCCGTCATTCGTCACCGTACATGGCGCCAAGATGCGCAAGGCGGAGGGCGTCGCCGGCAAGACCGACCCGATCGACGGCGTCCCCGATCCACAGGAGTTCCCGCTCGACAGGGATGGCTGGGCCTCGATCATCGACGGTGTCGGCGGCACCGGCGTGGTCACGATCGGCGCCATTCTCGGCATGGCCGCGCACCTCGAAGGCAAGGGCTGCGGCATGATCGACATGGCCGGCCTCGCCCAGAAGGGCGGCTCGGTTTTCAGCCATGTGCGCATCGCCAGGACCCCGGAGGACATCCATGCCATCCGCATCTCGGCCGGCAAGGCGGACCTGATCCTCGGCTGCGACCTCGTCGTCTCCGGCGCCCGCAAGGTGCTTGCCGCCGTGCGCGAAAACCATACGATCTTCGTCGCCAACACGGCCGAGATCATGCCCGGCGAGTTCACCCGCTCCGCCGACTATTCGCTTCCCATCGAACGGCTCAAGAAGGCGATACGCCAGGCCGCGGGCGAGGAAAAGGCGCATTTCTTCGACGCCACGCGCACGGCTTCGGCGCTTTTCGGGAATTCGCTCGGCGCCAACATGTTCATGCTCGGCTTCGCCTTCCAGCATGGCGGCCTGCCGCTGGCCGCGGAGGCCATCGAGAAGGCGATCGCACTCAATGGCGAAGCCGTTCCCATGAACATTTCGGCTTTCCGCTGGGGCCGCCGCGCCGCGCATGAGCCGGATTTCGTGCGCGGCCTCGTCGCGCAGTCGACTGGCGCGGCTTCCGATCCGGCCGTGCCGACCGTCGACGACCTCATCGCCCGCCGAGCCGCGTTTCTAACGGCCTATCAGGACGCCGCTTATGCAAAGCGATATCTCGATCGGGTCGCGGCTCTCCGTACCGCGGAGAACGGCGCTGTCGCGGGCTCTACGGCGGTCACGGAAGCGGTCGCCAGAAACCTGTTCAAGCTGATGGCGGTCAAGGATGAATACGAGGTCGCCCGCCTCTACACTGACGGCTCGTTCGCAAAGCAACTTTCCAAGGAATTTCAATCGTTTGACCGGTTGGAGTTCCATCTTGCGCCACCGGTCCTGGGGCGGAAGGGCGCCGACGGGAAACCTCGCAAATCGAGCTTCGGCCCATGGATGATGAAGGGATTCCGGTTGCTTGCTGCGTTGAAGGGCCTGCGCGGGACCGTTTTCGACGTTTTCGGCTATTCCGAGGAGCGCCGGTTCGAAAGAGCGCTGCTCGAGCAATACGAACGGGACCTGGATCTCATCCTGGCGGCAATGGCGCCGGGCAAGGTCGAAGCGGCCGCGGCGCTTGCCTCGGTTCCATCGCTCATCCGTGGTTACGGGCACGTCAGGCGGGCGAGCGCGGACACCGCATCGGGCGAACGCGCACGGCTCCTGCGGCGGCTTTCCGATGCCCCCGTGGCCCCGGTTCTCCAGGCTGCGGAATGACGGATACGGCTTGTTTACCGGATCGTCAGATTCCTTGCATTGCAAGGTATTCAGCCCCTTGCCGGCAGTCGCCGAAAGCGATCTTCTAAGCCTTTCTTAAGGCGACCCATGCCATGACTGCGGTTCGCGCGGCACCGCAGGCAATGAAAACAAGCAAACCGGACGAGATACCAGAAGACATTTATGTCGGCTTCGTCCGGGCGTTGTTCTCGGACGCGAGCATTCTGCTGGTTGGCGCTCTGACGCAGGGGCTGGTCGGCCTGCTGGTCTATTGGAAGACCAAGGAGCCGATCTATCTCGTTCTCGCCGTCATGATGACGGTCGCCAGCGTCGGCCGCTATCTGGCCATACGCAGGGTCGATCCGGACAGCATCGTCGGCTATGAGACCGCGCTCAGCTGGGAGCGCTACTACATCATCGCGGGCACGATCCAGGGCTTCTGCGTCGGGCTCTTCGCCTTCGTCAGCCTCTATGTCGCGCCCGACGCTTTTGGCGAGATCGCCGCCATATCCATGGTGCTCGCAAGCACCATCACCATCGCCGGACGCAATTTCGGCTCCCGGAAGATGGTCGCCATATTGTCGACGTCGGTGCTGGCGCCGATCACGCTCGGGCTGATGCTCAAGGGCGACTTCTACCACTTCATGCTCGGCCTGTTCGTCATCCCCTTCGTATTCTCGATCAACAAGATGGCGCACCTGGTGCGCACGGTGCTGTTCACAGCGATCAGCGAGGAAAAGAAGGCAAACCGCATTGCCGAGCGCTTCAACCGGGCGCTGAATACCATGTCGCATGGGCTGGTCATGCTCGGGCCGAGCGGCCGCGTCGTGGTGGCGAATGCGGAAGCCGCGCACCTCATGTCCTTCCAGTCGCCCGATGCGCTGCTCGGTCGATCCATACACTCCATGCTCATGCGAGGTGTGGCGGGCGGGATGCTGGCCATCAAGGACTGCAAGTTCATCGAGGGGCAGTTGACGCGCGCGCTTCGCGAAGGCAGGGACCGCAAGGTCCTTGTTTCGCTTTCCAACGGCCAGCATTTCGAGTTCTCTGCCCGAGAAGGCAGCCAGCAACTCGGCGTCATCACCTTCGAAGACGTTACCCAGCGCGTCGAGACCGAAGAAAAAATCCGTTCCATGGCGCGCTTCGACAATCTGACCGGCCTGCCGAACCGAGCTTATTTCCACGAGCTCGTGGGTGAGACCATGTCCACCGGCGACCAGGACCGCTCCTGCGGCCTCGCCGTGCTCGATCTCGACGATTTCAAGAGCGTCAACGATACGCTGGGACATCCCGTCGGCGATGGGCTGATCTACGCCGTCGCGGAGCGGCTCGCGGCCTTCGCCAGCGACACCGTCAAGGTCAGCCGCTTCGGCGGCGACGAGTTCATGATCTTCATCGACAGGGTCGACGACGAAAGCCATCTGACCGGAATCCTGGACCAAATATTCGCCGGGCTCCAGGGCGACATCGACGTCGCCGGCCACGCGCTGCGCATCCAGGCAAGCGGCGGCGCCGTCCTGTCGCGCGTCAAGGACACCGACGTCGACGCGATGATCGTCAAGGCCGACCTTGCTCTCTACAAGGCCAAGGAGCTCGGCAAGAACGACTGGCGGCTGTTCGAGGCGGCGATGGACGCGGCCTTCCGCAACCGCCAGCTTATGAAAGCGGATCTGCGCGCCGCGATCGAGGCAAAGTCGCTGCGTGTCGTCTACCAGCCGATCGTGACGATGGACACGATGCGCATCGCAAGCTGCGAGGCGCTCTGCCGCTGGGAGCACCGCGATCTCGGCCCGATATCGCCGGCCGTATTCATACCTCTCGCCGAGGAGATGGGGGTGATCTCCGAGATCAGCCACTTCGTCCTGCAAGCCGCCTGCGCCGAATGCGTCCGCTGGCCGGAGCAGATCAGCGTATCGGTGAACCTGTCGGCCAAGGATTTCCGCAATCGCGATGTGATCGAAAAGGTGCGCAACGCGCTTTCGGCCTCGGGTTTGGCGCCGCACCGGCTCGAGATCGAGGTGACCGAGACGGCATTGCTCGACGACAAGTCGCTGACACGGCAGTATATCGAGGAACTGAAACGGCTCGGCGTGCGCATCGCGCTCGACGATTTCGGCACCGGCTATTCGAGCCTCAGCTATCTGCACAAGCTGCCCCTGGACAAGGTCAAGATCGACCGCAGCTTCCTCATGGACGTCGGCCAGAGCACGCGTTCGCTCGAACTGCTGAAGGGGATCGTCAATCTGTCGCGTCCGCTCGGCCTTACGGTTACCATCGAAGGGGTCGAGACTTTCGAGCAGCTGAAGATCCTTGCGCTTCAGGTCAAGCCGGATCTCGTGCAGGGGTTTCTGTTCGGCGCCGCGCTCTCCGCCTCCGGCATAGAAACGATGTCCAACACCGTTTGGCCTTTCGCCAAGGACATCCGCGAATCCAGAAGCGCCGCCGCCAAGCGCTGACCGCGCTTTCCAACCACCGCCCTCGCCAAGCGCCTGTTCGGCGCGACACGCTCGCGACGGATTTTGACGCTCTTTTGTCTCAATTTACGATTTGTTAAGGTTAACCGAGCGTAAATACCTTGCATGTAATTTAAAAGTTTACATATTTCATGATTGCCTTACCCTAACGGGTGGCGGCTGAGGGCATTGAGTATGTTTACGCAGGTGGCAGCGTTTCGCGAGGCAGCGGCTGTAGGCGAAGAAGCAACCGCGTCCCCGCCAGTATCCTCGTTTTCCAGCAAGGTAGAGGCGTTGCTGGAGCGCATCGAATACCGGCGTTGCGAAAGCGGCGAAGATCTCGAGGACATCTACCGGCTTCGCTACAAAGCCTACAAGCTGCATGGCTTCATCGAAGAATCCAGCAACCAGATGGTTACGGACGATCTGGATGACGCACCCAATTGTTATCGCTTCGGCGTCTTCATCGACGGCGAACTGGTCAGTACGGTACGGATACACCATATTTCGGAGGCCGAGCCCTACGGGCCGGTGATGAAAACCTTCGACGATATCCTGCGCCCGCGGCTGCTGCGTGGCGAGAGCTTCATCAATCCGACCATGCTCGCCGCCGAGCCCTACTACCGGTCCCCCCTGCAGGCCTTGCCGTATCTGACGCTGAGGCTGGGTCTGGTGGCCAGCGTCTATTTCGACGCCACCAGCTGCATCGGCGTGGTCCGGGAGGAGCATACGGCGTTCTACCGGCGCATCTTTGGCGCCGTGCCGGTCGGCGAGGCGAGGGCGTATCCTCCGATCAGCGTGCCCGTCATCCTCTACGACGCGAATTGCGCGGCCAACAGGCAGCCTATCCTCAAGCGGTTTCCGTTCTTCAAATCGACGCCGGTGGAGCAACGCATGCTGTTTGCCAAGCCGGCCAAGGGGGAACTCGCGCCCCTTACCATCCTGCCGACCGCGAAATATTATCGCGACGCCGCGTAGATCGCCGTGCGTTCTGCGGACGCACAAAGGACGATTTCACTATTTGATTGAACATCGGAATATTCCGAAAACCGGATTCCGATTTTCGGTCCGATGCTCTTCAGGCTGACGCCTCCCCGATCGTTTCCTCTTATTGCCTCATCCCAACGATGGGGTTGCGCGCCGCGATGCCGCTGGCATTATGGCCGCAACAACCGCGAACAAGCGGGACGGGAGGAGCACGCACATGGTTGCGACGGCCTTGGCCGGCGGCATGGACACGTTCCCGAAATATCTGCTGCGCAATGCCGAAAGGCTGGGCGACCGCCCGGCCATGCGTCACAAGGATTTCGGCATCTGGCAGAGCTGGACCTGGCGCGAACAGCTCGAAGAGGTCCGCAAGCTTGCGATCGGCCTGCAGTCGCTCGGTCTCGGCAAGGGAGAGAGGATCGCGGTGATCGGGGCCAACCGTCCGCGCCTCTATTGGACCTTCGCGGCGGCACAATCGCTCGGCGCCATTCCGGTGCCGGTCTATGCCGACGCCGTGGCCGACGAGATGGCCTATGTGCTCGACCATGCCGGCGTCCGTTTCGCCGTCGTGCAGGACCAGGAGCAGGTCGACAAGATCAGGTCATGCGCCGACAAGATCCCGGCCCTTACCGACATCATCTACGACGAACCGCGCGGCCTGGCCCTCTATCCGCCGGCCGGACTCCATGCCTTTTCGGCCGTTCAGGCCTTAGGCGCCGAACGGTTGCGGGCCGACCCGTCCCTCGGCGAAGCCTGGGTGAACGCGATCCGAGCCGCAAGCGGCGAAGACATATGCGTGATGCTCTACACGTCGGGGACGACCGGCCGCTCGAAAGGCGTCATGCTGAAGGCCGCGGGCGCGGTCAGGGCGGCAAGGGACACGGTCGCCTTCGATGGCCTGACCGAAAACGACAGCGTGCTCGCCTATCTGCCGCTCGCCTGGGTCGGCGACCACTATCTCAACTACGCCCAGGGGTATGTCGCCGGGCTCTGCATGAACTGCCCCGAAAGCGCCGATACGGTGCCGCAGGATCTGCGCGAGATCGGGCCTACCTTCTATTTCGCGCCGCCGCGCGTCTTCGAGTCGCTGCTGACCAGCGTGACCATCCGCATGCAGGACGCCGGCTGGCTGAAGCGCAAGCTGTTTGCCTATTTCATCGGCGTGGCGAAACGGCACGGCGAGGCTATCCTCGAAGGCCGGCCGGTACGGCTGTCCGCCCGGTTCGCCTATGCGCTCGGCGAAGTGCTGATCTATGGTCCGCTCAAGAATGTCCTCGGCTTCTCCAACATCCGCGTCGCCTACACGGCCGGCGAGGCGATCGGACAGGATCTGTTTTCCTTCTTCCGCTCGCTCGGCATTAACCTCAAGCAGCTCTATGGCCAGACCGAAGCCTTCCTCTATGTGACCTGCCAGAAGGACGGCGCGGTGCGGGCTGATACGGTCGGTCCCCCCGCGCCAAACGTCGACATACGCATCTCCGACGCCGGCGAGGTGCATTTCCGTTCGCCCGGCATGTTCGCAGGCTATTTCAAACAGGAAGAGACGACCACGGAGGCGATGACGGCGGACGGATATGTCCGCACGGGCGATGCCGGCTTTTTCGATACGGACGGGCAGTTGAAGATCATCGACCGCGCCAAGGACGTCGGCCGGCTGAAGACAGGGGCGTTGTTCGCACCGAAATATATCGAGAACACGCTGAAGTTCTTCCCCGACATCAAGGAGGCGGTGGCGTTCGGCAGCGGCCGCGACTTCTGCGCCGCCTTCCTCAACATAGACCTCCATGCGGTCGGCGACTGGGCGGAGCGCAACAACATCCCCTACGCTTCCTATCAGGAACTCGCCGGCCATCCCGAGGTCGCAAGGATCGTCGCCGCGCATGTCGATGCCACCAATCTGCGGCTGTCGCGGGAGCCGATGATATCAGGCGCGCAGGTCAGGCGGTTCCTGATCCTGCACAAGGAGCTCGACGCCGACGACGGCGAACTGACCCGCACGCTGAAGGTGCGCCGCGCCTTCGTGGCGGATCGCTATGCATCGCTCGTCGAGGCGCTCTATGACGGCTCGACCGAAAAATATGTCGAGACGGAAATGACCTACGAGGACGGCCGCAAGGGTACCGTGCGCGCGACCGTCCGCATTCATGAGGCGCGGACCTATCCAGCCGCGGCGCCGATGCTCGAGGCCGCCGCATGAACGTGCAAGCTGCGTCAGCTCAGGGCGTTGTGGCTGACGACGGCATCGCGCCCGGCGAACTGCTGATGGACGTGCGTAACGTCTCGCTGTCCTTCGGCGGGGTCAAGGCCGTCACCGACATCTCCTTCGACGTGAGGAAGGGCGAGATCCGCGCCATCATCGGCCCCAACGGCGCCGGCAAGACTTCGATGCTCAACGTCATCAACGGCTTCTACACACCGCAAAAGGGGACCATCGTCTTTCGCGGCCGCGAGCGGCGGTCGATGAAGCCGCATCATGCCGTCAGGCAAGGGATTGCCCGGACATTCCAGAACGTCGCACTGTTCAGGGGCATGTCGACGCTGGACAACATCATGGCCGGGCGCTCGGTGCTGATGAAGCGCAACATCTTCTGGCAGATGCTCTGGCACGGCCCGGCGCTCGCCGAGGAGATCGAACACCGCAAGAAGGTCGAGGAGATCATCGATTTCCTCGAAATCGAGCACATCCGCCGCACGCCCGTCGGCAAGCTGCCCTACGGGCTGCAGAAGCGGGTAGAGCTCGGGCGCGCGCTCGCCATGGAGCCGTCGCTGTTGCTGCTCGACGAGCCGATGGCCGGCATGAATCTCGAGGAAAAGGAGGACATGAGCCGCTTCATCATCGACGTCAACCGGCAGCGCGGCACCACGATCGCACTTATCGAGCACGATATGGGGGTGGTGATGGACCTTTCCGACCGCGTCGTCGTTCTCGACTACGGCAAGAAGATCGCCGACGGCACGCCGGATGCCGTGAAATCCGACAGACAGGTCATCGACGCCTATCTCGGCGTCGCCCATTGAAAGGAAACGACATGGATCTCTCCAACCTGCCGCTCACGCCGCTGATCTCGCTCATCGCCGGCGTTGTCATCCTCATCATGCCGCGCCTGCTCAACTACATCGTCGCGATCTACCTGATCGTCATCGGCCTCCTCGGTATCTTCCCGCAACTCGCAGCCTGATCGGAATGCGCCGGTCTCGGCCAAGGGAGAAGCAATGGAATTGCTGAATTCCATCCTCGTCAAACCTTTCGCCGACATGGCCGGCGCGCCGGATTTCCTGTTGCAGGTGCTGTGGGAAGGACTGGTCGCCGGCGTGCTCTACGCGCTGATCGCGCTCGGCTTCGTGCTGATCTACAAATCCTCGCGCATCTTCAACTTCGCGCAGGGCATCATGGTGGTCTTCGCGGCGCTGACTCTCGTGACCCTGCATGAGAAGGGCGTTCCGGCGCTGCTTGCCGTGCCGCTCACGCTGGTGGTCATGTTCGTGCTGGCAGTCGTCATCGAGCGCGTGGTGCTGCGCCCGCTGGTGAACCAGCCCGACATCATTCTGTTCATGGCCACGATCGGCATCACGCTGTTTCTGATCGGCTTCGGTGAGATCATTTTCGGCGGCGAGAACAAGGTGATGATCACCGAGGCGCTCTACATTCCGACCGGCAGCTATACGTTCGAGCCGTTCGGCGGCTTCGTCTCGATCGAGCAGAAGGACCTCACGGCGGTCGTCGGCGCCGCCGTGCTCGTGTGCTGCCTTCTCCTTTTCCTCAACAGGTCACGGCTTGGCCGAGCCATCCGCGCGCTCGGCGACGATCACCAAGCGGCACTTTCGGTCGGCATCTCCCTGTCCACCATCTGGGTGCTGGTGTGGTTCATCGCCGGCGTTATCGCGCTGGCGACCGGCATCGTCTGGGGCGCGCGGGCAGGCGTCTCCTTCGCGCTCGAAGTGATTGCGTTCAAGGCGCTGCCGGTGCTGATGCTGGGCGGGCTGGAATCGGTCACCGGCGCGATCGTCGGCGGCATCGCCATCGGCGTCCTTGAAAAGCTGTTCGAAATCTACTGGGGTCAGCCGCTGCTTGGCGGCAACACCGAAACGTGGTTCGCCTTCGTGCTGGCGCTGATCGTGCTGCTGTTCCGGCCGCAAGGCCTGTTCGGCGAGCGCATCATCGAGAGGGTGTGAGGCATGCTCTATCGCACCGCTGGCCAGTTCAAGACGTCCTATGCCGCCGACCATGCGCTGTTTCCGGTGCGGCAGGATGCCTGGCTGCTGGGCATAATCCTCGTTTTCGCCTTCGTCATCTTCCCGCTCGCCGCCTCAGAATTCGCCTTCAAGGCGCTGCTCATCCCGGTGCTGATCTATTCGCTGGCCGCGCTCGGTCTCAACATCCTTACCGGTTATGCCGGGCAGCTTTCGCTCGGCACGGGCGCCTTCATGGGCGTCGGCGCCTATGCCTGCTACAAGCTGATCAGCATCTTCCCCGAACTCAATCCGATCGCGGCGATCTTCCTGTCCGGCTTCTTCTCGGCGGCCATCGGCGTCGCCTTCGGCCTGCCATCGCTGCGCATCAAGGGTTTCTACCTCGCCATCGCGACGCTCGCCGCGCAGTTTTTCCTCGTCTGGCTGTTCGAGAAATGGGCGTGGCTCTACAATTACAACTCGTCGGGCGCCATCCAGGTGCCGACCGTCGAGATGTTCGGGGTTCCGGCGTTCGGCCCGAACGCCCTTGCGATCGTGCAGTATTATGTCGTGCTCGGCATCGTGACGGTGATCACCATCGCGTCGATCAACATCACCCGCGGTCGCATCGGTCGCATCTGGAAATCGGTGCGCGACATGGACATCGCCGCCGAGCTCGTCGGCATCAATTTGATGAAGGCGAAACTCTCGGCCTTTGCCGTTTCGTCCTACATCGTCGGCATTGCCGGCGCGCTGTTCGTCTTCCTGTGGCGCGGAGCCGCCGAACCGGTCGTGTTCGACATACCGCTCTCTTTCCGGGTCCTGTTCATCGCGATCATCGGCGGCCTAGGCTCGATCCTCGGCAACTTCCTCGGCGCGGTCCTGATCGTGGCACTGCCGGTGCTGCTCGGCACGGTGCCGGCCGCGCTCGGCCTACCGATCAGTTCGGCCATGGTCGAACATCTCAACACGATGATCATAGGCGCGCTGATCATCATGTTCCTGATCGTCGAGCCGCACGGGCTCGCGCGCTTCTGGGCGATCACTAGGGAAAAGCTCATCATGTGGCCTTTCCCGCACTAAGGGGGCAATCCCGAATCCTGAAACGACAAGTGGAGGAAATGACATGAAGAACAAGATGACCGGCCTGGCGCTTGCAGCAGCGTTATCCGTCGGCGCCGTCGGAGTTGCCCCGGCCTTGGCCGAGGATACCCTCAGCCTGCCCAATCTGTCCTACCGGACTGGGCCATTCGCGGCGACCGGCATCCCGCTGATGAACGGCCAGCGCGACTATATGATGATGATCAACGAGCGCGATGGCGGCGTGAACGGCGTCAAGCTCGGCTACGAGGAGTGCGAGACCGGCTATTCGACCGAAAAGGGCGTCGAATGCTACGAGAAGACCAAGGCGACCGGCATCGTCACGCAGCCGTGGTCGACCGGCATCACGCTGCAGGTCCTGCCGAAATCGAATGTCGACAAGATCCCGATCCTTGCGCCCGGCTACGGCTTCTCGCCGATGGCGGACGGCAAAGTGTTCAAATGGGCATTCAATCCGCCGGCTTCCTATTGGGACGGCGCCTCCATGATCCTCCGGCACATTTCAGACGGCAATCTCGACAGCCTGAAGGGCAAGAAGATCGTGCTCCTGCATCTCGACGCGCCCTACGGCAAGGAACCCATCCCGCTCATCCAGTCGCTCGCCGGCAAGCACGGCTTCACCTTCCTGCCGATCCCGGTTGGCGTGAAGGAGATGCAGAACCAGTCGGCGCAATGGCTGCAGATTCGCCGCGAGAATCCCGACTTCGTGCTGATGTGGGGCTGGGGCGCGATGAATGCCGGCGCGCTGACCGAGGCGGCGAAGACCAAGTTCCCGATGGAGAAATTCATCGGCATCTGGTGGTCGGGCCATGACGGCGACATGAAGAGCGTCGGCGAGGCCGGCAAGGGCTACCGGTCGATCTCCTGGAGCGTGCCGGTGTCCGATTCGCCGGCCATGCAGGACATCAAGAAATACGTGCTCGACCCGAAGAAGACCGAGATCGGCGAAGGCGAGTTCGACTGGGTCTTCTACCAGCGCGGCGTGCTCATCTCCATGTTCTCCGTCGAGGCGATACGGGCCGCGCAGGAGCAGTTCGGCACCAAGATGGTGAACGCCGAGCAGCTGCGCTGGGGCTTCGAGAACCTGAAGATCGACGAGGCCAAGCTCGACCAGATCGGCATGACGGGCATGGTCGCTCCCTTCCAGACCTCGTGCGATAACCACACCGGCCACGCCGGCGCATGGATGCTCGAATGGGACGGCGCGAAGTTCGTCAAGGTTTCGGACCTCCTGCAGGCGGACCAGGCGGAGATCGCCCCCCTGGTCCAGGCCGAAGCCAAAAAATACGCCGAGGCCAACGCGCCGTGGCCGATCAACGAAGAGTGCAAGATGTGATGAAGGCTCTCCTCTCGCCGCTTGCGGGGGAGAGGAGAGCCGGCAGGCAGGTGAGGGGTGGTACGAACGTCGCAAGGTGGCGTCTGCCCCTCATCCGGCCCTTCGGGCCACCTTCTCCCCGTGAACGGGGAGAAGGGGTCGTCCACGCTGGAGCCCGTATGACGAACCCTTCTCCAAACCCAACTTCCATCCTCTCGGTGAACAACATCGAGGTGATCTACGACCACGTCATCCTCGTGCTCAAGGGCGTGTCGCTGACCGTGCCGCATGGCGGCATCACCGCCCTGCTGGGAGCCAACGGCGCGGGCAAGACCACGACGCTGAAAGCCATATCCAACCTTCTGCGCACCGAGCGGGGGGAGGTGACCAAAGGTTCGATCATCTTCGACGGGCAAGAGGTGCAGGCGCGGTCTCCCGACGATCTGGTCAGGCGCGGATGCATCCAGGTCATGGAGGGGCGCCGCTGCTTCGGCCATCTCTCGGTCGAGGACAATCTGGTTGCGGGCGCCTTCACCCGGCGCGACGGTAAGGCGGCCATCCGCCGCGAGCTAGAGCTCGTCTACGACTATTTCCCGCGGCTGAAGATCAGGCGGTCGAGCCAGGCCGGCTATACCTCTGGCGGCGAACAGCAGATGACGGCGATCGGCCGCGCGCTGATGTCGAAGCCGAAAATGATCCTGCTCGACGAACCGTCGATGGGCCTTGCGCCGCAACTGGTGGAGGAAATCTTCGGCATCGTGGAAAAGCTCAACCGGGAGCAGGGCGTCTCCTTCCTGCTTGCCGAGCAGAACACCAACATCGCGCTTCGCTTCGCCAAATACGGATACATCCTAGAATCGGGCCGCGTCGTGCTCGACGGCGAGGCCAGCGCGCTGCGCGAGAACGAGGACGTCAAGGAATTCTATCTCGGCATCGCCGGCGATGGGCGAAAATCGTTCAGGGATGTCAAGCACTACAAGCGACGCAAGCGCTGGCTGGCTTAGCTTTCCAGATTAACACACTTGTCGCAGCCCCAGTGGCAATCCTGCCATTGCCCTTGGCGCGGCTTTTCGATATGTGCGCTGAAGAGCTATCCGGAGGGATCTACATGGCCGACCACTCGCCGACCGGACCCGTCGAAACGGGCGCGCAGATGGACTACCCCGAGCATGAAAAGACCTATGCGGGCTTCATAACGCTCGCGAAATACGGCTCGCTGTTCTGCGGAGCGTTGCTGGCGGCCATGGCTTTCGGCTTCTTCACCACCGCCGGTTTCTTCTCCTCGACGATCCTCCTCATCCTGATCTGCGCGGTAGGCTGGTTCATCCTGCGCTAGAGACCAGGTTTCCAAACATCCCGCGGGCGAGCTTTGGCCGCGGCTTAACGTTGGGTAAGGTTCCGGCCGAAAGGATCCGCGGTGGGACAGACAGTCTTCGTACCGAAAGAGATTGAAGCGGGAGAGCCGCGCGTCGGCGCTTCGCCGGACACGGTGAAACGGCTTGTTGGGCTCGGCTTCGAAATTATCGTCGAGGCCGGCGCGGGCCTGGGGTCGCGCATCACCGACGACGAGTTCGCCAAGGCAGGGGCTGCGATCGGCAAGGCGTCCGATGCCGGTCGCGCCGATCTGGTGCTCAAGGTCAGGCGTCCGACCGAGGCCGAGCTGAAGGGCTACAAGAGCGGCGCAGCGGTCATCGCGACGATGGACCCTTATGGCAACGATGCCGCCGTGGCTGCGATGGCGCGGGCAGGGGTAACGGCCTTCGCGATGGAATTCATGCCGCGCATCAGCCGAGCGCAGGTGATGGACGTGCTGTCCTCGCAGGCGAACCTCGCGGGCTACCAGGCGGTGATCGACGCGGCGGCCGAATACGACCGCGCGCTGCCGATGATGATGACGGCGGCAGGCACGGTGCCGGCAGCCAAAGTGTTCATCATGGGCGTCGGCGTCGCCGGCCTGCAAGCGATCGCCACGGCGCGGCGCATGGGCGCGGTGGTTACCGCCACCGACGTGCGCCCGGCGGCCAAGGAGCAGGTCGCCTCGCTCGGCGCGAAATTCCTGGCGGTCGAGGACGAGGAGTTCAAGGCGGCCGAGACCGCCGGCGGCTACGCCAAGGAGATGTCGAAAGAATATCAGGCCAAGCAGGCGGCGCTGACGGCCGAGCACATAGCCAAGCAGGATATCGTCATCACGACCGCGCTGATCCCCGGTCGTCCGGCGCCGAAGCTGGTGTCGGCTGCCATGGTGGCCTCGATGAAGCCCGGCTCGGTGCTGGTCGACCTTGCGGTGGAGCGCGGCGGCAATGTCGAGGGCGCGCAAGCCGGCAAGGTGGTGACGACGGCGAACGGCGTGAAGATCGTCGGCCATCTCAACGTACCCGGCCGCGTCGCGGCAAGCGCCTCGCTGCTCTACGCCAAGAACCTCTACGCCTTTCTGGAGACGATGGTCGACAAGACCACGAAAGTTCTGGCGATCAATCGCGATGACGAACTGGTCAAGGCGACCATGCTGACCGACGCTGGCCGCGTCGTGCATCCGGCGTTTGCCAAGGCAGTGGCGCTGGGAGCACCTGTCGTCGAGCCCGCTGCGATCCCCGCGACGACGCTGGTGGCCGAAGCTGAAGCCGCGCCGGAAAAGCCGGCCAAGAAGTCGGGGCCAAAGAAGCCTGGAACGGCGAAGGGGAGCGTGTGATGGAACAGACCGCCCTTGAAAAGGCTCTCGACCAGCTCGAACAGGCGGCAGCCGCCATTCGTCTCGGCGTGCAGGAAATGGCCGATTCGCCTGGCGGCGCCGGCGGAATCGCCGACGCCGTGCATGCGGCTTCCGGCGGGGTCATCGACCCCTTCGTCTTCCGTTTCGCCATCTTCGTCCTGGCAATCTTCGTCGGCTATTACGTCGTCTGGTCGGTGACGCCGGCGCTGCACACGCCGCTGATGGCCGTCACCAACGCCATCTCCTCGGTCATCGTGGTCGGCGCGCTGCTGGCGGTCGGCATCTCGGCCTCGGGGCTCGCCACTGGCTTCGGCTTCGTCGCGCTGGTGCTCGTGTCGGTCAACATCTTCGGCGGCTTCCTGGTCACCCAGCGCATGCTGGCGATGTACAAGAAGAAGGAGAAGTGACGTGAACGCCAACGTCGCCTCTTTCCTCTATCTCGTGTCCGGCGTGCTGTTCATCATGGCGCTGCGCGGCCTGTCGCATCCGACAACCAGCCGACAGGGCAATCTCTACGGCATGGTCGGCATGGGCATCGCCATCGCCACGACGCTGGCGCTCGCCACCCCGACCGCGACGGGCTTCGGGCTGATCGTGCTCGGGCTTGTCATCGGCGGCTCGGTCGGCGCCGTGACCGCGCGGCGCATTGCCATGACTTCGATGCCGCAGCTTGTCGCCGCGTTCCACAGCCTCGTCGGCCTTGCCGCAGTCATGGTGGCGGCAGCCGCCATGTATGCGCCGGAAAGCTTCGGCATAGGCACGGTCTCAGACATTCACAGCCAGGCTCTGATCGAGATGAGCCTTGGTGTCGCCATCGGCGCGATCACCTTCACGGGCTCGGTCATCGCCTTCCTGAAGCTTGACGGCCGCATGTCGGGCAAGCCGATCATGCTGCCGGGCCGTCATGTCATCAACGCGGCGCTCGGCATCGCGCTCGTCGTGCTGATCGTGCTTCTGGTCACGACCGAGAGCTTCACTATGTTCTGGCTGATCGTGGCGGTTTCGCTGGCGCTTGGCATCCTGCTGATCGTGCCGATCGGCGGTGCGGACATGCCGGTCGTCGTGTCGATGCTCAACTCCTACTCTGGCTGGGCGGCGGCCGCGCTCGGATTCACGCTCGGCAACCTGGCGCTGATCATCACTGGCGCGCTGGTCGGCTCGTCGGGCGCGATCCTAAGCTACATCATGTGCAAGGGCATGAACCGGAGCTTCATCTCGGTCATCCTTGGCGGCTTCGGCGGCGAGACGGCGGCGGCGGTCGACGACGGCGTCCAGCGCACGGTCAAGCAGGGCTCGGCCGACGATGCGGCCTATCTGATGATGAACGCGCAGAAGGTCATTATCGTGCCGGGCTACGGCATGGCGGTCGCGCAGGCGCAGCACGCGTTGCGCGAAATGGCCGACAAGCTGAAGGCGCACGGCGTCGAGGTGAAATACGCCATCCATCCGGTGGCCGGCCGCATGCCCGGCCACATGAACGTGCTCTTGGCCGAAGCCAACGTGCCTTATGACGAGGTGTTCGAACTCGAGGACATCAACTCGGAATTCGCGCAGGCCGACGTCGCCTATGTCATCGGCGCCAACGACGTCACCAATCCGTCGGCGCGGGATGACAAGAGCTCACCCATCTACGGCATGCCGATCCTCGACGTCGACAAGGCGCGCACCTGTCTCTTCGTCAAACGCTCGCTCGGTTCGGGCTATGCTGGCATCGACAATACGCTGTTCTACAAGGACGGCACCATGATGCTGCTCGGCGACGCCAAGAAGATGACCGAGGAAATCGTCAAGGCGATGGATCATTGATCGCATAGTTCGATTGAGACGAGGGAAAGCCCGGCCCCGCGCCGGGCTTGCTGTTTGAGGGGCGATCACGCGGCTATGGAGGCTATCATGACGCCCACAATCCGGCCGTTCGAGGCAACCGATCGCGAGGCTGCGGTCGAACTCTTTCTGCAGCTCAACCGGCACGAATTCGCGATCACCGGCGACCGCCGCACCGATCGCGGGGGCGCGGAATTCTGCGTCGAGGACATGATCCAGGCTGTCGGACAGGGTGCAGTGGCGCTCGTCGCCGAAATCGCGGGCTCGGTCGTCGGCTTGCTGGTCTGGGCCGCCTGTGACGAGGAAGCTTATATGGCCGAAGCGGTCAGGCGCCACGGCAGCGTTCAGGACATCGTGATTTCCGAGGCCCACCGCGGCCAGGGCATCGGCCAGGCCTTGCTTGCTGAGGCAGAGCGGCTGACCCGCGAGGCCGGCATGAGGCGGCTGAAACTCACCGTGCTGTCCGGGAACGATGTCGCCGTAGATGCCTATGGCCGCTTCGGCTTTCGCGACTATGCCCGGGTCATGATCAAGGATTTCGACTGAGCAGAGTCGCCGACAACACCCCCTTCTACCAGGAAGGCACCATGACGCTGCTCGACGGTGCCAAGAATATGACCGAAGAGATAGTCAAGGCCATGGATCACTGAGCGGGCAGGAAGACGCCCGAGAGATCACCGCTCCCCTTCCAATCCCGATCTGTGCGGGATGCACATGCGGTGCGCGCTCCTGTATGACCGCCGGGGCTTTTTCATTGGCGCGCACTGGCATAGACTTCCGCCACGTCAATGGAGCGAGCCGACCGATGAGCGACGCGGCTGGCAGGAACGGTGCCGGAGAACGGAATCCCGCCGCCGGCGGCAAAGCCGGGCAGAGCCGCGAGGCGCGCAGAAAACAGGCCGTCGTCGTCGTCCACGGCATGGGCGAGCAGCGCCCGATGTCGACGCTGCGCGGCTTCGTCGAGGCGGTATGGACGCAGGACCCCGAAATCAGGGAGAAAGCCGGGCACGCGAACGCCAACAAGACGTGGATCACGCCGGACAAACGCGCCGGCTCGCATGAACTGCGCCGCATCACCACGCCCTATGTCGGCGGCATCGGCACCGACTTCTACGAACTCTACTGGGCCGATGTAACCCGGGCTACGACCCGCTCGCGGCTCGTTGCCTGGGTGTTGGAACTGCTCTGGCGCAAGCCGGGCGAGATTCCCCCGGATGCCCGGCTCCTCTACCGTGCAACTGCCGTCATCACCGCGCTGTTTGCGATCGTAGCGCTTCTCGTAGCCCTCAGTGCACTTTACAACCCGATGCTGGCCGCCCTCATCACGGCTGTCGGCGGCGTGCTGTTCTGGTTTCTCGACCGGTTCGTCGTGCCCTACTTCGGTGACGTTGCGACCTACGTGCAGGCGACACCGACCACGGTCGCACAGCGTGCGGAGGTGCGGGAGCGGGGGCTCAAGCTGCTGACGGCGCTTGCAGACGACCGGCGCTATGACCGGATCGTTCTCGTCGGTCACAGCCTCGGCTCCATCGTCGCCTACGATCTGCTGCAGATACTCTGGGCCGAGCGCCGTCCGGCGAACATCGAGTGGAAGGCCCATCGCGCGATCTTCCGGGCCATTCACGCGGTGGAGAAGTTTGCGGTCCTGCCCGGCGAGGAGGCTTCGGCCGGGCTCGCCGGCGGCAGCCTTGAAAAGCTACGCGAGGCTCAGTGGAGGCTCCACCAGGAGATCCGCAACCCCGACGCACTGCCGGGCAAGGGCTGGAAGATCAGTGATTTCGTCACCCTCGGGAGCCCGCTGACGCATGCCGAGTTCCTCGTCACACACAATATGCGGGACTGGCGCCGCGGTGCGATGGAGCGGCTGTTCGCCCTTTGCCCGCCGCTGTCGGACCAGAACACGAAACGGCGGCTTCTCTACGAGCAGGGGCGAAACCCGAAAAGCGGGGTCCAGCAGTATGCGCTGCACCACGGCGCCTGTTTCGCGGCCACCCGCTGGACCAACCTCTACGACCTCGGCAACCTGCTCTCGACCGGCGACCCGATCTCCGGCGCCATGGCGGAGAATTTCGGTGAAGGCGTCGAAAATGTCCGGGTGCAACTGGAGGGCAGGCTCGGCCGCGTGTTCACGCATACGCTCTACTGGTCGCTTGCGGCCAAGGGCGTCGAGGTGGGCGCGGCAACCGTCCCTCCACGCAGCCATATCGAGGCGCTGCGCGACGCCATCGACCTCCGCCGCGAGCTGGAGCCTCCCGACCAACACTGACCCGTGATGCTTTGGCGCAGCCGGCAACGACGACATGCGTTGGCGCCGCTGCGGTTGATCAGGCTTCCGCCCGGTTCAATGGACGTCAGCCGGCAGCCGACCGCAGCTTGAGTTCGGCGATGCCGATGGCCAGGTTGACGCCGGTCTGCGCCTGCACGCTCAACGGCTGCAGCGAGAAGGTACGGTTCGAGCCGCCGACCAGGACGTTCGCGCCGGCGCCGATCGCCGCGGAAGCTTCGGCACTCGCGCCGACATAGTCTCCTGCCAGCGCGCCCGGAGCGTAAAGGTCGGCGTTCGGCGCAATCACTGCCCAGGTGATGAGGGTCTGGCCGGTCACACCAATGTCCAACCCGATCTTGTTGATCGTGCCGTGGTAGTTTTCCGAACCAAGGTTCTTGTCGGCCGGCCTGTAGGTGCACAGAACGTCCTTGGTGGAGCCGATGATGAAACCGGCGCCACCCTCGACTTTGCAGTCGAGAACACCCAGTTCCATGCCCTTGGTCTGGGAATTGGCCGCAGGGATGGCGGCAAGCAACGCCGTGGATGCAGCAGCGATAAGCAGATATTTCATGTCGGACCTCCTGGAAGCTTTCGCCGACAACTGTCGACGTGGCTCCAAGGTTCCCACGCGCCTGGCCGTCTCGGCCGGCTGCGCGGCCGGGCCGACCGCTATTTCAGCGAGTGGATCAGCTTCATCGAGGTCACGGCAAGAGCGAGGTTGACGCCGGTCTGCGCCTGGACGCTCAGCGGCTGAAGCGTGAAAGACCGCTGGAAACCACCGACCAAAAGGTTGGCGCCGCCGCCTGCGACGATGCTCGCCTCGGCGTTGACACCGAGATAGTCGCCGGCAAGCTGGCCGTCCTCATAGTCGCGGCTGACCGCAAGAACGGCCCATTGCAGCGAACCCTGATGCGTCACGCCGAGGTCGACGCCGAACTTGGAGATGAAGCCGGTATAATACTCCCTGCCGCCGCCGCGGGAGGACTTGAAGGTGCAGGAGAGCCCCTTGTTGGAAGCGATGATCATGGCGGTCCCGCCGTCGATCTCGCAGGTGAGAAGACCAAGCTTCACGTCGCCTGCGCCGGCGGGAGATACGAGAAGAGCCGCGCCGAGCAAGGCGGCAAGGAGGCTGGTGATTTTCGTGATCATCGAGGTCATCCAAAGGTTTGCGTGAAATTGACAGGCGAAGAACTCAGGTCGCTTTCGTACGCGCCAGTCCGTCCACCGCTGGCTTGTAGTTCGGGTCGAGCCGCACCGCCTGCTGATAGGACTTCGCGGCCTTCGCCTTGTCGCCGCGCCGCTCGTAGATGAGCGCCTGATTGGCCCAGCTCTCGGCAATTCTTCCATCTAGCTTGATCGCCGTGTTGAAGTCGGCGAAGGCGTTGTCCTCGTCGTTCGTCGCCAGATAGGAGAGGCCGCGGCCGTTATATGGCTCCGGCGCGTTGGGCGACAGCGAGATCGAGGTCGAGAAATCCTCGATTGCAAAGGCGTGCTGGCCTTGGCTCTGATAGATCAGGCCGCGATTGTGGTAGGCGCGCGCGTCGGTCGTGTCGAGCTGGATCGCCTTCTGGAAATCGTTGAAAGCCTCGGTGACGCGGCCGGCCTTCCGGTAAAGGTTGCCGCGGCCGATATAGGCCGCGTCATAGTTCGGGTTCAGCTGGATGGCCTTGTTGTAGTCCGCGAGCGCCGCCGCCTGATCGCCGAGAAAGCGCTGAATCAGCGCGCGGTTCGAATAGGCTTGATAGAAGTTCGGCTTGAGCTGGATTGCCCGGTCGAAATCCTTCAGCGCCTCGCGGTATTTGCCGCCGCGTCCATAGGCCGAGCCGCGGACATTGTAGGCTTCCGGATCCTGCGGGTTGCGGTCGATGACGGCAGTCAGCGACGCGATGTTCTGGTCAGAGCCCTGCGCGGTGTCGATGGTGGTGAGTTCGCCCGTCGGGCCGCTCTGGCAAGCGGAAACCAGGAGGCAGGCAACCAACGCCGCCATCATCGTCGTACCGCTTCGCATCGTCGGCTTGCGGTCGCCAATGGCTGCATTCATTGCGTTTCTTCCCTAAATGCGGCCTGGCTGCCGGTTATGGTCCCCGCATCGCGTCCCCCGAGCGCGATGAAAAAACGAAAGGTGGCGGCGACTCGCATCGCCCCACCTTGATGGTCGTATCGTCGGAAAAGGACGAAAAGGAGGCGCGTCAGCGCGCCGGACGTCCTGCACCGGGTCCGCCGGCGGCGCCAGCGACGGGACGCGGCGTCATCGGCAGCAGGCCCTCGCGCTGGGCGCGCTTGCGAGCCAGCTTGCGAGCGCGGCGAACGGCCTCCGCCTTTTCGCGGGCGCGCTTCTCGGAGGGCTTCTCGTAATGTCCGCGCATCTTCATTTCGCGGAAGATGCCTTCGCGCTGCATTTTCTTCTTGAGCGCGCGAAGCGCCTGGTCAACATTGTTGTCGCGGACGAGTACCTGCACGGGCGATCCTGTCTTTCGTGTTCAAAAACAAGGCGCTAGCTCAAGTCGAAGCTTATAGCCAACTGCCTCCGCGGCGGCCTCCACCGCGAATTGTGGCGGCTGATAGCAGAATCAGGGCCGGATGTCGAGTGCGTAACGCCGCTTCATGGAAGCACGCATCCTGGCACCAGAAGTCAGCGCGACTGCATCATCGACTTGACGGCGGTCGGGCGTATCTGCAATCCCGACGCGTACAGACAAGCATCCCCCGAGACAAGCAGTGACCGATACCAGCATGCAGGCACGGCCTTCCAGCGCCGAGGGCACCGTATTTGCCGTCATCCTGGCGGTAAGCCTCTGCCACTTCATCAACGACGTCATGCAGTCGCTGCTGGCCGCGATCTATCCGCTGCTGAAGGACAGCTATCGCCTCGACTTCTGGCAGATCGGCCTGCTGACTCTGGCCTTCCAGGGGACGGCATCGCTGCTGCAGCCCTTCATCGGTATGTATACGGACAGGCGTCCGCTGCCCTATTCGCTGCCGGTCGGCATGGCGTCGTCGCTCGTCGGCCTCATCGTTCTCGCCTATGCGCACAGCTACGGCGTGCTGGTGCTCGGCGCGATGCTGATCGGCCTCGGCTCGGCGATCTTCCATCCAGAATCGTCGCGCGTCGCCCGCCTCGCATCCGGCGGCCGCTTCGGCCTGGCGCAGTCGATCTTTCAGCTCGGGGGCAATTTCGGCCAGGCGGTCGGGCCGCTGCTCGCGGCTTTCATCGTGGTGCCTTTTGGCCAGACCAGCGTATCCTGGTTCACCGCCGGCTCGCTGGTCGGCATCGTCGTTTTGTGGCAGGTGGGCGGCTGGTACGCGGCGCATCTGCGCGACCGCCACGGGCGCAAGATGCCGGCGCCGATGTTCCCCGCGTTGCCCAGGGGGAAGGTCGTGGCCGCGCTTGTCGTGCTGACGATCCTCACCTTCTCGAAAAACATCTACATGGCGTCGCTGTCGAGCTACTACACATTCTACGCCATCGACACGTTCGGCGTCTCGGTGCAGGGATCGCAGCTCATGCTGTTCGCCTTCCTCGGCGCATCCGCGGCGGGACTGGTGCTCGGCGGCCTGTTCGGCGACCGCTTCGGGGCCAAGACCGTGATCTGGTTCTCGATCCTCGGCGTGCTGCCCTTCACGCTGGCGCTGCCCTACGCCAACCTTTTCTGGATAAACGTGCTCACGATCCTGATCGGGCTCATCCTGTCGTCGGCATTCTCCGCGATCGTGGTGTTCGCGCAGGAACTCGTTCCCGGCCGCGTCGGCATGATCGCCGGCATATTCTTCGGGCTCGCCTTCGGCTTCGGCGGCATAGGTGCTGCCGCACTCGGCGTGCTCGCCGACTACAGGGGCATCGACTATGTCTTCTGGCTGTGCTCGTTCCTGCCGCTGCTCGGCCTGCTGACGATCTTCCTGCCGAACATGAAGGCGGCGCGCGCCAGCCGCTGACGGACGGCGCAAAGCGGCAAACGCCGTCGCTATCAGCGCAAGGGTGACACAGGCTTTTCGCTAGTGGTACACCTCGCATCCGGTCGAGTCAGGCTGCCAGCGAGGCTATCGAAACAGCATGCGGAAATATTCGGTATTTGCGATCGCCCGGGAAGCGATGCGCGGCCACAAGGGCTGGGAGGAGCAATGGTCCTCGCCCGAACCGCGCGCCGAATACGATGTGATCATCGTCGGCGCCGGCGGACATGGTCTCGCCACCGCCTACTATCTCGCCAAGCAGCATGGCATCACCAATGTCGCGGTGCTGGAAAAGGGCTGGCTCGGCGGCGGCAACACGGGCCGCAACACCACCATCATCCGCTCCAACTATCTCTACGACGAGAGCGCGGCGATCTACGATCACGCGCTCAAGCTCTGGGACGGTCTCTCCCAGGATCTGAACTACAACGTCATGTATTCGGCGCGTGGTGTCATGATGCTGGCCCACAACGTGCATGACATCCAGGTGCTGAAGCGCCACATCCACGCCAACCGGCTGAACGGCGTCGACAATGAATTCCTGACGCCCGAGCAGGCGAAGGAATTCTGCCCGCCGCTGAACATTTCGAAGAACGCGCGCTATCCGGTGATGGGCGCAGCCCTTCAGCGGCGCGGCGGCACCGCCCGCCACGATGCGGTTGCCTGGGGCTATGCGCGCGGCGCGTCGGCGCGCGGCGTGCACATCATCCAGAACTGCGAGGTGAAGGGAATCAAGCGCGCAGCGAACGGCGCGGTCACCGGCGTCGAGACGACGAAGGGCTTCATCGGAGCCAAGAAGGTCGGCGTCGTCGCGGCCGGTCATTCGTCGGTCATCATGGACATGGCCGGCGTGAGAATGCCGCTGGAAAGTTATCCATTGCAGGCGCTCGTGTCGGAGCCGGTCAAGCCGGTGTTTCCCTGCGTCGTCATGTCGAACACGGTGCACGCCTACATCTCGCAGTCCGACAAGGGCGAACTGGTCATCGGCGCCGGCACCGACCAGTATGTCTCCTACTCGCAGACCGGGGGCCTGCACATCCTCAACCACACGCTCGACGCCATCTGCGAGATGTTCCCCATGTTCACGCGCATGAAGATGCTGCGCTCCTGGGGCGGCATCGTCGACGTGACCCCGGACCGTTCGCCGATCCTGGCCAAGACGCCGGTGCCCGGCCTCTATGTCAACTGCGGCTGGGGCACGGGCGGCTTCAAGGCGACGCCGGGTTCGGGCCACGTCTTTGCCCACACCATCGCCAACGACCAGCCGCATCCGATCAACGCCCCGTTCACGCTGGAGCGGTTCAAGACCGGCCGGCTGATCGACGAGGCGGCAGCCGCCGCCGTGGCGCACTAGGAGCCGGAGGAAACATGCTTCTCATCCGTTGCCCCTATTGCGAGGAAGAGCGTCCGGAACTCGAGTTCCGCAACGCCGGCGAGGCGCATATCGCGCGCTCGACCGACATCGCCTCGATCAGTGACGACGACTTCGAAAAGTTCTTTTTCATCCGCTCGAACCCGAAGGGGATCATCTTCGAGCGGTGGCGGCACGTGCATGGCTGCGCGCGGTTCTTCAACGCCGCGCGCGACACCGTCACCGACAAGTTCCTCGCCGTCTACAAGGCGGGCGAGCCGAAACCCGATCTTGCGAAGCTCGCGTCGAGTGATCCTGCCGCCTATGCCAACCGTCCTCCGGATCAGCTCAACGTGAAGAAGACCGACGTGAATAAGCCCGCTCGGCGCGCGCCTGCGAAGAAGAAGGACGCGTGATGGCCGAACCGTTCCGCATTTCGGGCGCCGGCCGCCTGACGCCCGCAAAAACCGTGCGCTTCAGCTTCGACGGCAAGCCTTACAGCGGCCTGCAAGGCGACACGCTCGCCTCGGCGCTGCTCGCCAACGGCGTCCATTTGGTCGGCCGTTCGTTCAAATACCATCGCCCGCGCGGCATCCTGTCGGCCGGCGCGGAGGAACCCAACGCGCTGGTCCAGGTCGAGCGCGATGCCGCGCGCAAGACGCCGAACGTCCGCGCCACGGTGCAGGAGCTCTATGACGGGCTGACGGCGCATTCGCAGAACCGATGGCCATCGCTTTCCTTCGACGTCGGCGCGGTCAACGACATCGCTTCGCCGTTCTTCTCGGCCGGCTTCTACTACAAGACGTTCATGTGGCCAAAGGCGGCGTGGAAGCACCTTTACGAGCCGAAGATCCGCGCGGCCGCCGGTCTTGGCGTCGCGCCCGACCAGCCCGACCCCGACCACTATTCGTCGCGCTTCGCCCATTGCGAGGTGCTGGTGCTGGGCGGCGGCGCCGCCGGCATCGCGGCAGCACTTGCCGCGGCCGAGACTGGTGTGCGCGTTATTCTCGCCGACGAGCAGGCCGAGTTGGGCGGCGCGCTGCGCTTCGAGAGCGGCGCCAGGATCGACGGGCAAGATGGCTGGGCGTGGGCGCAATCGAGCATTGCCAAGCTCGCGGCGATGGACAACGTCCGCCTGCTGCCGCGCACGACTGCATTTGGATATTACGCACAGAACTTCGTCGGGCTCACCGAGCGCGTCACCGACCATCTCGCCAATCCCGGCCGCGACCTGCCGCGCGAGCGGCTCTGGCAGGTGCGCGCGAAGAAGGTTGTGCTCGCCACCGGCGCGATCGAGCGGCAGATGGTGTTTGCCGACAACGACCGCCCCGGCGTCATGCTGGCGTCGGCGGCGCGCACCTATCTCAACCACTATGGCGTCGCGGTCGGCCGCAATGTCGGCGTCTACACCGCCAACGACAGCGCCTATGCCGCCGCGATCGACCTCAAGAAGGCCGGCGTCGGCATCGCCGCCATCGTCGATCTGCGCGACAACCCGCACGGGCCGCTGATCGACGCGGCACGCGCCGCGGGCATCGAGATCCATGATGGTCGCGCCGTGGTCCGCGTCGGCGGCAAGCTGCGCGTCACTCACATGGTGGTGCAGCCCAAGACCGGTGGCGGCGAGCGCTCCATTGGCATCGACGCGCTTTTGATGTCGGCCGGCTGGACGCCTTCGGTGCACCTGTTCTCGCAGTCGCGCGGCAAGGTCTCCTTCAACTACGAGACCAAGCGCTTCGTGCCAGGCACATATGCGCAGGACTGCATCTGCGTCGGCGCCGGCAACGGGACCGACGGTTTGTCGGCCTCGATCGACGAGGCCTATGCCGCAGGGATAAAGGCGGCCAGGGAAGCAGGCGGAAAAGCGGTGAAATCCGCCAGGCCCAAGGTCGATGCCAGCGAGGGCTGGTCGCGCGGCATGCTGGGTGCAGGGCCTGGCGCGGGGCCGAACACCACGGTCAAGGCCTTCGTCGATTTCCAGAACGACGTCACCGCCAAGGACATCCGCCAGGCGGTGCATGAGGGCATGCGGTCGATCGAGCACGTCAAGCGCTTCACCACCAACGGCATGGCGACCGATCAGGGCAAGACATCCAACATGCACGGACTGGCGATTGCCGCCGAGGCTTTGGGTAAGCAGATACCGGAAGTCGGGCTGACCACCTTCCGCGCGCCCTATACGCCGGTCACCTTCGGGGCGATCGTCAACCATGCGCGCGGGCCGTTGTTCGATCCGACGCGCCGCACCGCCACCCACGCATGGGCCGAGCGCCAAGGCGCCGTGTTCGAGGATGTCGGCCAGTGGAAGCGCGCCTGGTACTTTCCACGCGCCGGAGAGGACATGCACGCCGCCGTCAACCGCGAGTGCGTGACCGTTCGCAAGACGGCCGGCCTGTTCGACGCCTCCACGCTCGGCAAGATCGAGGTGGTCGGGCCGGACGCCGCGAAGTTCATGGAGCTTCTCTACACCAATCCATGGGAGAAGCTCGAACCCGGCCGCTGCCGTTACGGGATCATGCTGCGCGAGGACGGTTTTATCTATGACGACGGCGTCGTCGGCCGGCTCGCCCCCGACCGCTTCCACGTGACGACGACGACCGGGGGCGCGGCCCGCGTCATGAACATGATGGAGGACTATCTCCAGACCGAATTCCCTGAGCTCAACGTGTGGCTGACCTCGATCTCCGAGCAGTGGGCGGTCATCGCTGTACAGGGACCGAATTCGCGTGAGATCGTCGAGCCGCTGGTCGAAGGCATCGACATGTCCGACGAGGCGATGCCGCATATGTCGGTGCGTGAAGGCAAGATCTGCGGGGTGCCGACGCGGCTTTTCCGCATGTCCTTCACCGGCGACCGCGGTTTCGAGGTCAATGTGCCGGCCGACTACGGGCAGGCGGTGTGGGAAGCGCTGTGGGCCGAAGGCCAGAAGCACGGCGCTTGCGCCTACGGCACCGAGGCCATGCACGTCCTGCGCGCCGAGAAGGGATACATCATCGTCGGCCAGGACACGGACGGCACGGTGACCCCTGCCGACGCCGGCCTCGACTGGGCGGTCGGCAAGAAGAAGACCGATTTCGTCGGCATACGCGGCCTGATGCGGCCCGACCTCGTCGCCGCAGGGCGCAAGCAACTCGTCGGCCTGAAGACCAAGGACCCGAAGACCGTGCTGGAAGAGGGCGCGCAGATCGTAGGCAATCCAAAACAGCCGATTCCTATGAAGATGATCGGCCATGTCACATCGAGCTATTGGTCGGAGAATTGCGGCCGCTCGATCGCCATGGGTCTCGTGGTCGACGGCCGGTCGCGTCTGGGCGAGACGCTGTTCGTGCCGATGCCCACAGGCGCCATCGAAGTCGAGATCTGCTCGCCGGTGTTCTTCGACGAGAAGGGAGGCCGCCTCAATGGCTAAGGCAGTTCAGGCCGCCGTCCGAAACCCGGCTATGGCGGGCCGCGAATTCTCGGCGAAAAATGCAAAGCTCGCCATGCTGCCGCCCGCGCATCGAATCTCGTTGCGCGCGCCCGCCGCGTCCGTCGCCGCGCTGTCCGAGGCGCTTGGGCTAACGCTGCCGCAGAAGCCCAAAGCCTCGGCGTCGGAGGGCAGCCGCTCCGCGCTGTGGCTCGGACCGGACGAGTGGCTTGTCATCGACGACGGCGCCAGCGACCCGCTGAAAGCCTGCGCCGGCGTCGAGGCGCTGCATTCGGCGGTCGGCGTTTCCCACCGCAATGTCGCGATCTCGGTCACCGGACCCGGCGCCGCGAACATTATCAACGCCGGCTGTCCGCAGGATTTGTCGCTTGTGGCGTTTCCGGTCGGCGCATGCTCTCGCACCGTCCTTGGCAAGGCGGAGATCGTTCTCATGCGCACGGCGGAGGATGCCTTCCGTGTCGAATGCTGGCGCTCCTTCTCCGATTATGTCTTCACCTTCCTCACCGATGCAGCGCAGGATGCTGCCGCCTGACGGCTGTCGGGCTGACATCGACCGCCACATTGCCTATCTTGCTAGGTAGACAGCGAGGACGATGCGAGATGGCGAGCCCAAAAACGCCCAACGATGCGAAGAAATCTCCTGCGGTGAAATCGCTCGAACGCGAGCAAAGCAAGCAGCCGCACCTGTCACCGAAGCAGGAACGCGATGAGGAACTCGAGGAAGGCCTCGAAGACACGTTTCCGGCCAGCGACCCGATTTCCGTGATCTCTTCGTCTATTCCCGGTAAGCCCAAGAAGAAGCAGAAATAGCCGCTATTTCTCGGCTGCCAGGAAGGCTTCGATCTTCTCCGGCGGCAGCTTGGCTTCTTTGCCGATACGGCGCGCCAGCTCCGCCGCCGCCCCGCGCGGCTTTCCGATAGGTCGGTCCAGCCAATACGAAACGGGATTCAGCGCGGTGCGCTCGTCAACCGTGACGATGCGGCCCGAAGCGAGCTGATCGACGGTCAAGGGCGGCCTCGACAGCGCAATTCCCAGCCCATGTGCTGCCGCATCGAGCACCAGGTTATAGTCCTCGAAGCGCCTGTCCTCGGCACGCGGGCGATAGTCCATGCCGCGCGCGCCGAACCAGGCGCGCCAGGCGGATGCATCGGAATCGTGAATCAGCGGGTATTTCAGCAGCCGTTCAGGCTTGCCCATGCCGATTTCCGCAGCCAGCCTCGGCGAGGCAATTGGAGAGCAATACTCCTCGAACAGCTGCACGGAGATCCGTCCCGGAATCTTGCCGCGTCCGCAGCGGATCGACAGGTCCATTCCCTCGTCGGCGAGATCGGCCTGGTGGTTGTCGACTTCGAGCACGATGCGCAGCCGCGTCGGCCCATCCTCCAGCGCATGCAGGCGCGGCATCAGCCATAGCCCGCTGATCGAGGGGATCGAGGTCAGCCGCACCACCGCCGCTCCGCGCGGGTCGCTCCAGCGGTCGGTCGTATCGGATATCAGCGAGAAGGCCTCGTTGGTGCGCAGGAAAAGTCGCTGGCCCTCAGGCGTCAGCGACACGCCCCGCGCGCCTCGTTCGAACAGCTTTAGCCCCAGCCAGCCCTCCAGCTTGGCGATCTGCCGGCTGATCGCGCCATGCGTGATGTTGAGGTGCTCCGCAGCGGCGCTGAAGCTGCCGGTCCGGGCGGCCGCCTCGAAACCGCGCAACGTCTCGAGCGGCAGCATGGGTTTCAAGCTGTGATCCATGTTCACAGCAGAACCATCATTTATTCGTTTGTCAATCAGCTCATACCGGCGCTCTCTCTGCCGAGATTTTGCGAGGATTTACAAATGAGCATCGCCTTGGCATCACCCGCCACTTCACCGAGGACCGATCCGGTTGCCACGGTTGCGGTCGTCGTCACGATCTTCGCCTGGGCGTCCGCCTTCCCGGCGATCCGCGCCGGCCTGGCGGCCTTCGGGCCGCTGGAGCTTGGTGCGGTGCGTTTCGCCATCGCTGCGGTTCCGGCCGCCCTCTACCTTGCGCTCACAAGGCCCAAGCTGCCCGAGTTCAACGAGCTCTGGCGTTTCGGCGTCGGCGGTTTCGGATTCGTGGCACTCTACACAGGCCTGCTCAATTATGGCGAGCTCACGGTGTCGGCGGGTGCTGCGAGCTTCATCATCAATGTCAGCCCGATCCTGACGGCGCTTTTCGCGACCGTCTTCCTCGGCGAGCGGTTTTCGTTCATCGCCTGGGCCGGAACGCTGCTTTCCTTCGCCGGCATCGGCATCATCGCGCTGGGCGAGGGCGAGGGGCTGCGCTTCGAGGCCGGCGCGCTGCTCATCTTGGGCGCCGCCTTCGTCACGTCGATCAACGCGATCGCGCAGAAGCCGCTTTTTGCCCGCCACAACCCCTTGTCGGTCTCCGCCTGGAACATGGTCGTCGGCGCCTTGGCGCTGTCGCCCTTCCTGCCGTCGGGCCTTGCGCAGGCAGCGGTCGCCGATGCCGATGGCCTGTTCGCGGCGGTCTATCTCGGTATCGTCCCGAGCCTCATCGCCTATGCGAGCTGGGCCGTCGCGCTCTCCCGCCTGCCCGCCTCGCGCGCCTCGAATTATCTCTACTGCGTACCGCCGGTCGCAACCCTCATGGGCTTCTTCTGGCTCGGCGAGGCGCCGGGCCCGCTCGGCATCGTCGGTGGGGCGCTTGCCTTGGTAGGTGTCGCGGTCGTCAATCTGCGGCGGTAGCACAAGTCAAGGAAAGCGTGCGCCGATGTTCCGTCCGGAATCGCTGCTGGACGCCAAGGAACGAATGCCTGACCCTGCCGTTGTTGTCCAAAATCCGCAGAGGGACACACAATGGCATCCGCTTTTTCACGATTCCGCAGCGAGGACGATCTGGGGGCACAGGTCGCGCGTCTCAGCAAGGAGATGGCCGCGCTCAAGAAGGCGCTATCGAAACGGGGTTCCGATGTCTATGACGACGCCCGCGACGCGGGCGCGGACCTCTATGGCGAGCTTCGCGACAGGTTTACCGATGCGCTGCCGATGGTGCGCAGGCGCGCCCATGCCGCCGAGCAGGTTGCGCGCGACCATCCGGCAACCGCGGCGGTTGTTGGCTTGCTCGTGGTTGGACTGCTGGTGACGATGCTCGCCCGTAAATAACCGCGCCGGGCTGCTCAGCCGTCGTTGGAAGCGTTGAGTTCGTCGGGCATCAGGCCCTGTTCCTCGACCGTCTCATCAACCAGTTCGGAAATTGTGAGCCGGCGCGACTTGAGCAGCGGCCCAAACGCGGCGCGCGTGGTTGCGAGGCGCGGATTTTGCGCGTGTACGTCGACCGCTGTCTGGTCGGCATAGAGTTCGCTTACCATCATCCTGTCGGGGACCGGCCTGCCGTCCGCATCGACCGGCTTGAGCACCTCGAAGCGCAGGCAACCCTCTTCCTCGAACAGCGTCCGCCTCGCATGGTCCTTGATCAGCGATGCGAATTCCTGCTCGCGACCCTCCTGCGTTTCGTATTCGACGATGATGCTGATCCGCGGCACGCACTATCTCCCCAAATCGCCCTCATGGCCCTCGTTGGCGGCCTGCCGTCGAGGCGGTACGAAAGCCAGTGTCAGCCATCGTGCTGTCAGCGCCGGCTTGGCGGAGGCTTCGATCTCGATCGTCACATCGTTGGCGATGTGGACCCAGCCCGAAGGCCGCGCCTTGACGTCGGCCAGCACGAAACGCGCGCGTATGCGCGAGCCGGTCTTGACCGGGGCGACGAAGCGCACGGAATCAAAGCCGTAGTTTATTCCCATGTCGGCGCCTTCGAGGCCGGGCGACGTTTCAAACGCGAATGTCGAAAGCAGCGAGAGCGTAAGGAACCCGTGCGCGATGGTGCCGCCGAAGGGCGTCTCCGCCGCGGCCCGCGCGGGATCGCAATGGATGAACTGGTGGTCGTCGGTCGCATCGGCGAACTGGTCGATCATGGTTTGCGTGACCTCGCGCCAGGGCGACAGGCCCATTTCCTGTCCGACCAGTGCCTTCAGTTCGTCGAGCGTTATCGTCTTCACGCTGGTTTACCAGTGGATTGCCGGGTTCGGGCGTGGGTCTGCCACGCGAAGCAAGCGCTTCCCTATCCCGGTTTGACCCGGTCTTTCAACCTTCAGGGACAGGAACGCCGAAGTTCCAGGGCGATTGCGGCGCCGCAATCAGGCGGCGGTGGCGAATTCCGGGGCCGTCTTGGCGCCGGTGATGTAGGCGACGACATCCTCGCCGTTGGTCTCCGACTTGTTCAGGTTGGCGACGATCCTGCCGCGACGGAACACGACGATGCGGTCGACGAGGTCGAAGACCTGGCGCATGTTGTGACTGATCAGGATCAGCGGCTCGCCATGCGCCTTGAGCGTGCGGATGATGTTCTCCACCTGAGCCGTTTCCTGGACGCCGAGCGCCGCCGTCGGTTCGTCCATGATGATGAGCTTCGAGGCGAAGGTGGCCGTCCGGGCGATCGCCACGCACTGGCGCTGGCCGCCCGACATGTGGCGGATCGTGCTCGACAGGTTGGGGATCTTCACCGCGGTCCGCTCCAGCGCCTTGCGCGTCGCCTCGCGCATCGCCTTGCGGTCGAGGATCGAGAAAGGCCCGAGATTGATCAGGAACTTCTCGCGGCCGAGAAAGAGGTTGGACGGCACGTCGAGGTCGTCGGCCAGGGCCAGCGTCTGGAACACCGCCTCGATCCCTGCCTCGCGCGCATCCAGCGGTCCGCGGAAGTTCACCTCCTTGCCGTCGAAGACGATTTTCCCGCGGGTCGGCTGCTCGACGCCGGTGATCTGGCGCACGAAGGTCGATTTCCCGGCGCCGTTGTCGCCCATGATGGCGACGTGCTCGCCTTTGTGGACCTCGAAGTCGGCCATCTCCAGTGCATGCACGCCGCCGTAATATTTGGTCAGGCCTTCCGTCTTGAGGATGATGTCGGACATGGTCAGCCCCTCATTGCCCTGGCGCGCTGCCGCCACTGGTCGAGCACCACGGCGCCGACGATGATCACGCCCTTCACCATCTCCTGATAATAGGCATCGAGCCGCATGAAGGTGAAGCCGGAGATGATGACGCCGAAGATCAGCGCGCCAAGCACGGTGCCGAAGATCGAGCCGCGCCCGCCCCTGAGCGACACGCCGCCGATGACGGCCATGGCGATGGCGTCCAGCTCATACATGGCGCCCATGCCGGCCTGGGCGGTGAGATTCTTCGAACTCAGCACCAGCGCCGCGACCGAGGCGAGCATGCCGGCGATGACGTAGACCAGCACCTTGTGCTGCTCGACCTTGACGCCGGTCGTGCGCGCTGCCTCTTCGTTCGAGCCGATGGCGTAGCAGTGCTTGCCGTATTTCGTGTAGGTCAGGATGAGCTGGAACAGGATGGCCAGCGAGATGAAGATGACGACCGGCATCAACCCCTTGCCGATGGCGGCAAAACTGTCGGTCGGAAACGAAATCGGGTTGCCCTTCGACCACCAGCGCGACAGGCCGCGCGCCGCCACCATCATGCCGAGCGTCGCGATGAAGGGCGGGATTCTCGTGTAGGCGATCAGCGAACCGTTGATGAGGCCGGCGATCAGGCCGCAGCCCAGCCCGACCAGGATAGGCACGATGACGGGAAGGTCGAGCCAGCCCTGTTCGGGAAAGATCGCCTTCGGGTTGGGATTGCCGTTCACGATCGCCACCTGGGCGAATGACATTGCGATCATGGCGGTCGCGCCGACCACCGAACCCGACGACAGGTCGATGCCGCCGGTGATGATCACCTGCGTCACGCCAATGGCGATGATGCCGACGATCGACACCTGGAGGATGATGATCTCCAGGCGCTGCTGGTTGAAGATGCCCGAGACGTTCTCGCGCGTGTTGAACAGGAAGCTGTCGCCGACGATGAGCCGGCCGAGAATCTCAAACGCCGCCACGACGATGACAAGTGCGATGAGCACATTGAATTCGGGCGGCCAGACACGCCGGGACGTGTCGAAAGGCAGGCCGCCAACGCCATGAGCCGTCTGTGCCACGTCGCTTCCTCCGCCCACCAGCCGCGCCGGTGGAAGTCGAATTGGAGAGGCGGCGCCGCTGCGCCGCCTCCGCTTGTCAGTCGTCGGACGACCTCAGTTCTTCTTGAGGAAGTCGTTGATGTTGGCAGGGGTCACCAGCTGGAAGGGAATGTACACCTTCTTGTCGACCTTCTCGCCCTTCGCCAGCTTCAGGGCTGCATCGAGGGCCCCGGCGCCCTGGCCCGCCGCATCCTGGAACACGGTCACGTCGAGGTCGCCCGCCTGCATGGCGGCCAGCGCATCCTGCGTGGCGTCGACGCCGCCGACCACCACCGACTTCATGTCGATGTTAGCCGCCTTCATGGCCTGGATCGCACCGATGGCGCTTTCGTCGTTGTTGGCGATCACGCCGTCGAATGGCGTGCCGGTCGACAGCCAGTTGGTCATCAGGTTCTGGGCCTCGTCGCGGCGCCAGTTCGAGGTCTGCTTGTCGATGATCTTGATGAAGCTGCATTCGGGCGTCGCGATCACGTCGTCGATGTCCTTGGTGCGCATGACAGCAGCCTGGTTCGACAGTTCGCCCATGATCACGTAGATGCTCGCCTCCGTCTTGCCCGCTTCCTTGAACAGCCGGCAGACTTCCTGAGTTTCCAGCGTTCCTGAGTCCATCTCGTTGGACGCGACGAAGGCCTGGCTGTCCGGCAGCGTGTCGACGTTGATCGGTTCGCGGTTGACGTAGACCAGCGGGACCTTGGCCGCCGCCGCTGCGTCGGACATGGCCTGGGTGGCCGAGGTGTCGACCGGATTGACGACGATCGCGTCGACGCCCGAGGCGATGAAGTTCTTGATCTGGTCGAGCTGCTTGGCCACGTCGTTCTGCGCGTCCTCGACCTGGATCTCGACGCCAGCCATTCCCTTGGCCTGCTCGACCATGCCGTTGCGCAGCACGGTCAGGAAGTTGTCGTCGAACAGCGCCATGGACACGCCGATCTTCTCGGCCATGGCCGAGGAGGTCATGAGCGCAGAAAGGGCTGCGCCCAACAGATATTTCTTCATTTTATTTCTCCTCCACAAAGTTGGCGTCCGGTGGCGCCTATTGTCCGGAACTTCCTGTCAGAAAGCCCTCCCGGAGGATTTGCGTCCTCACCTGCATCCGGTCCAGACCTCCGTACCCGGCCCGGTTGCCTTGCGGCGCCGGGTTTCTTGAGCCCCTTGCCGCAGCATGCTAAATAGAACAAAAATGTCATTCGCATTTCTGATGGAATATTCATTCCATTCCGAGCTAGGGGAGTCAAGCCGAAACTTGCTCCGCGGCGGCCAGTCATCGAGGCTTGCCCGGGCACTCCGGCCCTCCTAATAGGACGCGCGGCAGGCGCGGCGCGGGCGCCGGGTTCGAGGGCGAAACGGGATTGGGAAACTGAATGGACGGTACGGCCGGAATGGTCATCATCGGGGCAGGGGAATGCGGCGCCCGCGCGGCCTTCGCGCTGCGCGAGAACGGTTATGCCGGCCCGGTGACCCTGGTCGGCGAGGAGGCGCATCTGCCCTATGAACGCCCGCCGCTCTCCAAGGAGGCGCTGCATCGCGAGGAAGAGCCCGAGCCGAAATGGATCGGACTTGCCGGACACTTTACCGAACAGGGCATATCCGTGCTGACGGGGCGGACGGCGGTCGGGATCGACAGGCACGCGAAAACCGTGCGGCTTTCCGACGGATCGGCGCTCGCCTACGACAGGCTGCTTCTGGCGACGGGAGCGCTGCCACGGCAATTGCCCCTGGCGGCAAATGCGGGCCCCCGCTGCGTGACACTGCGCAGCTTCGACGACGCGCTCGCCATCCGCCGGCTGCTCGTCCCTGGAATGCGGCTCGTCGTCATCGGCGGCGGCTTCATCGGGCTCGAGCTTGCGGCAAGTGCGGCGAAGCGCGGCGCAGCCGTGACTGTCGTCGAAGCGCAGCCCCGGGTGCTGATGCGCGGCGTGCCGGAGGAAATCGCTTCCGTCGTGGCCGAACGGCACCGCGCCGAGGGCGTCGATATCCGGGTCGGCGTAGCCATCGCGTCCATATCGGGCGATGCCGATTCGGCGCATGTCGTCCTCGCCGATGGAACCGACCTGGCGGCCGACCTGCTGGTGGTCGGCATCGGCGCCGTGCCGGTAACCGGACTGGCCGAGGCTGCGGGGCTGGCGATCGAGAACGGCATCGCTGTCGACCGCCATCTCAGGACCTCCGATCCGGACATCTTGGCGGCGGGCGACTGCTGCTCGTTTCCGCTTGAGACTTACGGCGGGCGGCGGGTGCGGCTGGAATCCTGGCGCAACGCGCAGGACCAGGGCACGCTTGCGGCGAAGAACATGCTCGGCGTCGACGAACCTATCTCGGCGGTGCCGTGGTTCTGGTCGGATCAGCACGACCTAACCCTGCAGATCGCTGGGCTCGCCGAAGGGGCGGAGCGGCATGTCCGCCGCGATCTCGGCGACGGCGCATTCATACTGTTCCACCTCGCGCCGGACGGAAGGCTGCTGGCTGCGAGCGGCATCGGGCCCGGCAATACTGTGGCGCGCGATATCCGGCTTGCCGAGATGCTGATAGCCAAGGGGGCGCGGCCCGATCCGCAAGCACTTGCCTCACCGGATGTGAAGCTCAAATCGCTGCTGGCCGGCGGGTGAGCGCAAGGGGAGGGAAAACGGCGCACCTCATCGCCGCCACGCCGAGGGCGCGCCATGAGGCGCGACGCCGGTCCCCACACCCATTGGGCGCGTGTCATCGTTGCCACGCCCGCCGAAGCGTCTGGCCATTTCAAAGAACGCCCCCTTCCACGGAGAAGTCGGGAAGCGGGGCACGGGACCGAGCCTCTCAATTATTTGTACGTGGCCGGTTTCCCGCGCCCCGCCGGAGTTCTTGCCCTACCTGGAGGGGACGCAGCGAATTCTTTCACCGCGCGACCTCGGTCAGGGCCCGGACCTCAGGGCTCATCACCCAGCCGCGCCACCGTTAGGGCGACCGATCCTGCGCCGCCGCCCTCCCTGATACCCGGTGCGCACTAGGTTCCCGTGAGGGCGGTGCGGCAAGTATGCGGGAGGCTCGATCGGCGTGAATGAACAGGCTCGATTATTTTTCGTAGTCAAAGGAAATCAACGGGTTGGGGGGAGTGTATATCCACGCGAATCCGCTTTGCATCGCTCGGCGGCATTCACCCGCTCTAATGCAGCACCAGCACGTCTTCGGGCGAGAAGCTGATCTCGGCCTTGTCGCCGACGGTTGGCGGCGGAGAGGCCGGGCTGTTGAACGTGTCGAGCGAGACGCGATCCTTGCCGACGCCGACGCGAACGCGGATGACCGAGCCAAGAAAGCTGACCTCGGCAATCTCGCCACCCAGCGTCGCGTCCCGGCCGGGCTGGCGGCCCAGCGAAATCGCCTCGGGCCGCAGCGCGAGTGACAGCGTGTCGCCGGCCTTCGAGCCGTTCAGCTTGCCCTTGAGCATGACGCTGTTGGCGCCAACCTGCACCGCCCCTGTCGACGGATCCGTGACGGTGCCTTCCAGCACGTTCAGCGTTCCTACGAAATTGGCGACGAATTTGGTTGCCGGGCGGTTGTAGATTTCGAATGGCGTGCCAACCTGCTCGGCCTTGCCGCCGTACATGACGACGATACGGTCGGAGATGGAGAGCGCCTCTTCCTGGTCGTGCGTGACGAAAACGGTGGTGATGCCGAGTTCCTTCTGGATCGCCCTGATCTCGTCGCGCAGGGAAACGCGCACCTTGGCATCGAGCGCCGAGAGCGGCTCATCGAGCAGCAGCAGCTTCGGCTTCGGCGCGATGGCGCGGGCAAGCGCCACGCGCTGCTGTTGTCCGCCGGAGAGCTGGTAGGGATAGCGGTCGCCGAACTGCGGCAGCTTGATGAGGTTCAGCATCTCGGCGACGCGCTTGTCGCTGTCGGCTTTGGGGACGCCGGCGACCTTGAGGCCGAAGGCGATGTTCTGCGCGACCGTCAGATTGGGGAAGAGCGCGTAGGCCTGGAACACCATGCCGATGTTGCGCTGGTTGGGCTTCAGCCGCGTCACATCCTTGCCGCCGATCACGATGGCTCCCGATGTCGGCTCCTCGAAACCCGCGACCATGCGCAGCACGGTCGTCTTTCCGCAGCCCGACGGGCCGAGGAAGGAGACGAACTCGCCGGTGCCGACGTCGAGATTGAAATCCTGCACGACGGTCGTCGGCCCGAAACTCTTGCGGACGCTCTGGATCTTCAGGAAGTGGTCGGTCATGGCTTTTGCTCTGACATCAGTTTGGCTGGTTCGCCGATTTCGGCGCGAAACGCGACAGCACCTGGATGACCGACATGCAGCCCCAGGTGATGGCAAAGGCGATGATGGCAAGCGCCGCCGGCTCGTAGGCGCGGTTCGCGCCGATGTTCTGCAGGTAGGGTCCGAAAGCGGGCCGGTTGAGCAGCGAGGCCATGGTGAACTCGCCGATCACGATAGCGAAGGTGAGAAAGGCGCCAGACAGCACCGCGATCAGCACGTTGGGCATGATGACGCGCGCGACGATGGTCGTCCAGCCGGCGCCGAGGATCTGCGCGGCTTCGGTCAGCGTGCGAACGTCGATGGTGCGCAGGCCGGTGTCGACGGCGCGGTACATATAGGGCAGAGCCAGCGTCGCATACCCGATCACCAGCAGCACATTGGTGCCTGCCGCGCTGCCTAGGAACGGCAGCGGCGAGTTCGAGCCGTACATGCGGATATAGCCGAAGACGATGACGATGGCCGGGATGACCAGCGGCAGGAGCGTGATGAACTCGACGATCGGCCTCAGATGCGGCAGGCGCAGCCTGATCCAGTAGGCCGCGGGGACCACGATCAGCACGCCCAGAATGATGGTGAAAACCGCGGCGACCACAGAATAGGCGAAGGTTGCCTGAAACCGGGGATCGCCGAACACCACCGTATAGGCGTCGAAGGAATAGACGCCGCGGCGCATGCGCATCGAGAATTCGAAGGTCGCGATCAGCGGAATGAAAAAATAGGCGGCGCCGACCGCGAAGGTGACCCAGGCCCAGAAGCGTCCCGACTTCATTTCAGCCACCTCTCGGAGCGGGTCCGGAACCAGATGTAGAAGACATTCGCCATGCCGGTGATGAAGATCATACCGAAGGCGATGGCGTAGCCGAGATGCGGATTGTGCAGCACGTCGCCGCGGATCTGCGCGTAGAGCAGGATCGGCACGATGTTGAGCGAGGAGCCGGTCAGCGCATAGGCGGTGGCGATGGCGCCAAAGGCGTTGGCGAAGAGCAGGATCACGGTGCCGAGGAAGCTCGGCCAGATCACCGGGATGACGACCATGCGCCAGTATTGCCACTGCGTGGCGCCGAGCGTGGCGGCGGCTTCGCCCCATTCCTTCTTCAGACCGTCGATCGCCGGGGTGATGATCACCACCATCAGCGGGATCTGGAAATAGAGATAGGTGAGGGTGAGGCCCCAGAAGGACAGGATGTTGAAGCCGGTGGCGTAGATGTTGAGGCCGATCGCGTTGAGAAGCACGGTGACCAGACCGAGCCGGCCGAGCGTGGCCAGGAAGGCGAAGGCCAGCGGCACGCCGGCGAAATTGGAAGCGACGCCGGAAAAAGTCATGGTGGCCGAGCGCACCCAGCCGGGCAGGCCGCCGCGCACGATTGCGATGGCGATCGCCAGGCCGATCAGCGCGCCAAGGATAGCCGAGGCCAGGCTGACCTTGATGGAAATCCAGTAGGCGGCGACGATGGTGGGCTGCGACAGCGCGGCCAGGTTCTCAAGCGTGAACTCACCGTCCGAGTTCTGGAACGCGCCGAGGATCAGATAGGCCGTCGGCAGGATCAGGAACATCAGCGCGAAGATAAAGAACGGCGCGACGCCAAGCCATTGCGTCGGAAAACGGATGCCGGCACTCGACGACGACGGCGGCGCTGACCTGGCTGCTGCCGGATCGGAAACGGTGATGTCTGTCATTCGCCCCGCCCGCCTGTCGAACCTTGTTTCGTCGCAATCCCAGGAAAACCGGCTCCGCTTTTCCTGGAACTGCTCCAGATGCGAAGCGGGCGGCACCGCGAGATGCCGCCCGGACGTTCTTTTTACTGGACGTTGGCGCCGACGACGCTGTCCCAGTTCTTGGTGATGGCTTCCTTGGCGGCGGCCTGCTCGTCGAGCGACGGGAACACGGCGGCCTCATAGGCGGCAGCCGGCGGCAGCTTGTCCATCATCTCCTGCGGAATCTTGCCGTTCTTGGCGAGATCGTTGAAGCGGATCGGATGGCAATAGCCCTTGAGCCAGCCGAGCTGGCCTTCGTCGGAATAGAGATACTCCATCCACAGCTTGGCAGCGTTCGGATGCGGCGCGAAGGCTGAGATTGCCTGGACGTAGACGCCGGCGACAACGCCGGTCTTCGGTACGACGACTTCGACCGGCGGGTTGCCGTTCAGCGTGTCGCGGCCCGAAAGGGCGTTGTAGTCCCAGGTGATCAGGATCGGCGTCTGGCCCTGAGCGAGGGTAGCTGCCTTGCCGATGACCGGCACGAAGTTGCCCTTGGCGTTGAGCTCCTTGAAGAACTCGAGACCGGCAGTGCCGGCCGCTTCACCGGCGGCAGCGCCCTTCGACAGGCCGGCGGCGTAGACGCCCTGAATGGCCTGGTTCGAAGCGCGCGGGTCGCCCGCGAGCGCAACGGTGTTCTTGTACTCGTCCTTGAGCAGGTCGGCCCAGTCGGCCGGCACGTTCGGGACGAGGTCCTTGTTCACCTCGAAGGAGAGCACGCCGTAGTAGTCGCCGTACCAGTAACCTTCGGCGTCCTTGGCGCTGTCCGGGATCGAGTCCCAGGTCGAGACCTTGTAGGGCTGGATGAGGCCGTCGGCCTTGGCGGTCGGGCCGAAGGAGAGACCGACGTCGATCACGTCGGGGGCCTGCGGGCCCTTGTTGTCCTTGTTGGCCTTGATCGCCTCGATCTCGTCGCCGGAGCCGGCGTCGGGGTTGAGCTCATTGATGGTGATCTCGGGATACTTGGCCTTGAAGCCGGCGATGACGTCGCCGTAGCCGCACCAGTCATGCGGTAGCGCGATGGTGGTGAGCTGACCTTCTGCCTTGGCCGCGGCGATGAGGTCGGCTGACTGCGCCGACGCGATTGCCGTCGTCACCATGAGGGACGCGGCCGTGAGGGAAAGCACTTTCCCCGTGAAATTGAACATTTGTTCTCTCCGTTGAACTGACGCCATTCGACGCCTCGGATGCGGTACCGCTGTCGTGTGACAGTCCGATGAATAGACTGCCGGAACCCCCCAGGCGCAAAAAGTTAACCCCTTTTTCGAGACCGTAGCAATTGTCGCCGAGTTTATTTCTCGGCTAATTATTCGTGATCGCCTCCTCCCTTCATTATCCCTCCTGTTTGCGACTGTCCGAACTCCTTATGCGACAGCCATTCAAATCTTTCCCGAGATCGAGCCGTCCAGCAGCCCGAGCGCCGCTTTTTTGGTCAGCTTGACCGGGTTGCCGCCAGTGCTCGGATCGGCGACCGCCATCTCGGCAATGAGCGCCTTGCGCTTTGCGTCCATGTTCAGCCCCTTGATAAGTTCGGGCAGGGTGTGCGGAACCTTGAGCTCCTTCCTGAGCTTCAGGATCGCCCTGGCGAAGCCGTCAAAGCCGCCCTTGATGCCGAGATAGGCGGCCGCCCGCGCGATCTTCTCCTCGATCGCCGGGCGGTTGAAGGCGAGCACGTAAGGCATGAAGACGCCGTTGGTCATGCCGTGATGGGTATCGTAGAGCGCGCCGATCGGATGCGACAGCGAATGGATCGCGCCCAGTCCCTTCTGGAAGGCGGTGGCGCCCATCGCGGCGGCGGCCATCATGTTGGCGCGGGCGGTGATATCCCTGCCGTTGGCGGCGGCCCTGGGAAGGTTCTCGAAGACAAGCCGCATGCCTTCGAGCGCGACGCCGTCGGCCATCGGATGATAGCCGGCTGCCGAGTAGGCTTCGAGGCAATGGGCGAGCGCGTCCATCCCGGTGCCCACCGTGATGAAGGGCGGCATGCCGACGGTGAGTTCGGGATCGGCGATGACGATCGCAGGCAGGAGCTTCGGGTGGAAGATGATCTTCTTGGTGTGCGTCGCCTCGTTGGTCAGCACGCCGGCGCGGCCGACCTCCGAGCCGGTGCCAGCGGTGGTGGGGACGGCCACGATCGGCACGATGGCATCGGCGTTGGCGCGCGTCCACCAGTCGCCGATATCCTCGAAATCCCAGACGGGGCGCGTCTGGCCGGCCTGGAAGGCGATCAGCTTGCCGAGATCGAGCCCCGAGCCGCCGCCGAAGGCGACGACGCCGTCATGCTTGCCCTTCTTGAACGCCGCGATGCCGGCAGTGAGGTTCGATTCCACCGGGTTTGCCTTGACGTCGGAAAACACCGAATAGGGTATCTTCGCGTCGTCGAGGATCTTCAGCGTCGAGGCGACGACCGGCAGCTTCGCCAGCCCAGGATCGGTGACGAAAAGCGGCCGCTTGATGCCGGCAAACGCCAGCGCGTCGGGCAGCTCCTTGATTCGGCCCGCGCCGAAACGAATGGTGGTCGGGTAGTTCCATTTGGAAAAGAGCTTGGTCATGGCAACGCTTTCGGGATTTGGATTTCGGGCTCAGATTTTCTCGCGCAGGTGATAGCTCTTCGGCCGGGTCAAGTTGTCGTAGCCGATCTGCGACAGGCCAGCGCCCTTGCCAGTGTCCTTGACGCCGGTCCAGACCAGCGCCGGATCGAGATAGTCGCAGCGGTTCATGAACACCGTGCCGGTCTCGACGCGGTCGCCGATCGCAATGGCGTGCTCGGTGTCGGAGGTCCAGATCGAGGCGGTGAGGCCGTAGGGGCTGTCGTTCATCAGCGCGATCGCCTCCTCGTCGCCCCGCACCTTCATGATGCCGACGATCGGCCCGAAACTCTCTTCGCGCATGACCGACATCTGGTGATTGACATCGGTCAGCACCTCGGGCGCCAGATAGGGCGAGCCGGCGACGTCGTTAGCCACCTTCATGTTGATGTTGGCCGTCGCGCCCTTGCGCAGCGCCTCGGCCTTCTGCTCGCGGATGAGGTCGGCGAAGCGCGCCTGCGCCATCGGCCCCATGGTGGTCGCCTGTTCGAGCGGATTGCCGACGACATAGTTCCTGGTCTCGGCGACGAAGCCTTCGACGAATTCGTCATAGACCTTCTCGTGGACGTAGACTCGCTCGATGCCGCAGCAGCACTGGCCGGAATTGTAGAAGGCGCCGTCGACAAGATTGGCGACGGCGAAGTCGAGCTTGGCGTCGTGCAGCACGTAGGCCGGGTCCTTGCCGCCGAGCTCCAGCCCGAGCGTCATGAAGGTGCCGGCCGCCGCCTTCTCGATGGCTCGGCCGCCGGCGACCGAGCCGGTGAAGTTGACATGGTCGATCTTCCCCGAACCGAGCAATTTCTCCGTCTGCGCATGGTTGAGCACGAGGTTCTGGAACACGCCCTTGGGCAGGCCGGCCTTCTCGAAGGCTTGTGCGAAACGCTCGCCGACGAGCAGCGTCTGCGCGGCGTGCTTGAGGATCACGGTCGAGCCGGCCATCAGCGCCGGCACGATGGTGTTGACGGCGGTGAGATAGGGATAGTTCCACGGCGCGATGACCATCACGACGCCGAGCGGCTCCTTCTTCACGTAGCGGCGGAAGCCGTCCTTGGGATTGGAGGCCGGCACGGGCGCCAGCGCCTTCTCGGCGATCTCGACCATGTATTGCGTGCGCTCCTTGACGCCGCCGAACTCGCCGCCGTAGCGCACAGGCCGCCCCATCTGCCAGGCGATCTCGGGTACGATCTCGTCGGTCATGGCGACCAGCGCTTCGAGCATGGCGAGCATGTATTTGCCGCGCGTGGCGATCGGCAGCTTCGCCCACTCGACCTGCGCGGCCTTGGCGCGCTCGACCGCGGCGCTTACCTGGCTGTCGGTCGCGACCGGCCGCTCCACGTAGATGGAGCCGTCGATCGGGGATTTGAGCTTGATGGTTTCCATCATGGATATTCCTGAGGTTGTTGCTCTAGCAGGGAATTACCTGGACGTGGCCCTGGTTGGCGTAGTCGAGGATTTTCCGATCACGCGTCATGATGCGATAGCCGTGCTCGCGCGCGGTCGCAATGAAGAGGCGATCGAAGGGATCCCGAGGCGGGTCGCCCGGAAGAAAGGATGAGTTGACCAGAATGTCGATCGTAAGCTCCGCCACTTCCGAGTAAGGCGGCACGAGCAGACTATCGAACCACGAACGGACCGATATCGCCGCCAACACCTGTCGTCTCGCAATCAGCATTCCCATTTCCCAGGCGCTGGTCGGCGAAACCATCACCGGCAATCTCGCTTCCGCGCTTTCGTCGAGTGCTGTCCGTGCCGACGGATCAATCTTGGCTTCTTCGGTGATCCAGATGGCCGCGCACGTGTCGAGCAGAATATTGCCAGGCATATGGCTAGTCCCTAATCTCGGGCCCGTATTTCCGATCGAGAAAGTCAGCCAGGTCCGGATCGGCTGGTGCTGTAAGGTCGACGTCTGGGAGCATGGTGATCATGCCGTTCAAACGACCGAACAAAGGATGACGGCGAGTAGGCTTCTTTTCGAACTCGGTCTGCGGGCTCTCGCCAAAACCGCCGGCGGTTGCAGCATTTGCATTTGGTCTCACCCGCGCGAACGCCACGCTTTCTCCGGCCACGTCCAAATCCTCCGTCTGGAAACCCGCCGCAAGCCACTCCTTGGTCATGGGATTGTTGCTCGGATTGTTGCTCCACCAAGCCGGGTATTTCTTCGATGCCGGCAGCTTTTCGCCGATCAGGCGTTCGATCTCGTCGAACGACATCGCTACCCGATCCCCTTCCTGCGCCAACAAATGAAAACGCAACGGTGTATATTTTCCCATCTGGAAGTCTCCGGCCTAACTTAACGTAATACAGCTTTAGTTTTGGCCGGACAACCTTATTTGTAAGCTTTAATATCTCTCGAAGCCCCGGTGCAGCTCCCAGTCCGTGATGCGGCGGTCGTATTCGAACTGCTCCCATTCGGCGGTGTTGACGTAGTGGTCGACGATATCGTCGCCGAGTGCTGCACGCAGCATCTTCGACTTCGACAGGCTTTCCGTCGCGGCGCGCAGCGTCTTTGGAATCTCCGGCAGACGGCTCGCCTTGTAGGCGTCGCCCTCGAAGGGCTTCTGCAGTTCAAGCTTCTCGTCGATGCCGGCGAGCCCGGCGGCGATCAGCGCCGCGAAGGCCAGATAGGGATTCAAATCAGCGCCGCCGATGCGGCACTCCATGCGCACGGCCTTGGTTCCTTCGCCGCAAAGGCGGAAACCGGCGGTGCGGTTGTCGCGGCTCCAGATGATGCGGGTCGGCGCCCATGTCGCGACCTGGAAGCGCTTGTAGGAGTTGATGAAGGGCGCCAGGAACCAGGTGTATTCGCGCGCATATTTGATCTGCCCGGCGGCCCAGCTCTGGCCGAGCTTCGACAGGCCCCAGGGTCCCTTCTTGTCGAGGAACAGCGGCGTCTTGCCGTCGGCGCTCCACAGCGAGTTGTGGACATGGCTGGAGTTGCCGGCGAGGCCGTAATTGTATTTGGCCATGAAGGTGATCGCCTTGCCCATCTGGCCTGCGATCTCCTTGGCGCCGTTCTTCAGGATGACGTGACGGTCGGCCATGTCGACGGCTTGGGCATAACGGACGTTAATCTCCTCCTGGCCGGGGCCGGCCTCGCCCTTGGAGTTCTCGATGGGGATGCCGGCGCCTTCCATCTCGTTGCGCAGCCGGCGCATCACGTCCTCTTCCTTGGTGGTGATGCCGATCAGATAGTCGCCGATATAGGGAGAGGCGGTCGAGAGGCCCTGCCAGTGCTTGCCACGCGCCGAATCGTAGCTTTCGTTGAACAGGTAGAATTCGAGCTCGGAGGCGAAATAGGCGATGAAGCCGCGGTCGTTCAGCCGTGCGACCTGCTTCTTCAGGATGGCGCGCGGCGAATGCGGCAGGTCTTCATGCGTGTGATGGTCCTGGATGTCGCACAGGACCAGCGCGGTCTTTTCGAGCCAGGGAATGTTGCGCAGCGTCGACAGGTCCGGCTTCATGGTGAAGTCGCCGTAACCCTGCGCCCAGCTCGCGGCCTTGTAGCCCGGCACCGGCTCCATATCGATGTCGTTGGCCAGCAGGTAGTTGCAGCCGTGCGTCTCGCCGTAGCCGGATTCGACGAAGAATTTAGCGAGAAAGCGCTTGCCGACCAGCCGGCCCTGCATGTCGACGGCGCAGGCGAGCACCGTGTCGATTTCGCCGCTTGCGACGGCTTTCTTCAACTGGTCGAAAGTGAGGTTGCCGGCCATTCAATCCTGCTCCCGTAGATCAAAGAGGTTCATGAAAAGCCGTGGCCGGCATCGCGCCGGCCACGGCGATGATGGAGCGGTTTTCAGCGACCGGTCTCGCCCACGGCCACTTCCGCCGCCTTGATGGCGGCCTGACGCTTGGCGATTTCCTCGCCGATCGGCGGACCCTGGAAGCGGCGGTTCTCGAAGCCGTACCAGAGGATCGCGGTCAGGATGACGAAGCCGACGGTGATCCAGAACACCTTGTCGTTCGGCGGCTGGATGGCGATGTAGAAGATGATCACCATGCCTATGATCGACAGTACGCAGACCAGCTTGAACAGACCGGCGCCGAGATTCCATGGGCCGGGATGGGGCCACTTGGCCGTGCCGAACGTCATCATGCCGAGCGTGATCGGAATTATGAAGGACAGGAACAGGAATACCAGCGTCGAGTTGACGACGATGGTGTAGATGTTGGTGCCGCCGATCGAGATGAACTGGGCGAGAAAGACATAGATGATCTCGAGCGCCGCGGCCGTCCAGATCGCATTGACGGGCGTCCGGTAGGTGGGGCTCACCTTGGCCAGAGACGCCGACCCTACCGGCATGCCGCCGTCGCGGGAAAAGGCAAACAGCATGCGCGAAGCGGAAGTGACGGTGGCGAGCCCGCACAGGAACTGCGCGACAAAGATCGCCAGGTACAGCAGTTGCTTGAGCCAGCCGGGCATGATCGCGTTCATCGTTTCGAAGAACACCGACCAGCCCTGCTTGGCGCCTGCGGCCAGATCGGGAATAGCCAGGACGATCGCGCACAGCATGACCCAGCCGGCCAGGGACGACCACACGACCGACGAGACGATGGCCCTTGGAACCGAATGCGCGGCCTTCAGCGTCTCTTCCGAAGTATGCGCAGACGCATCATATCCGGTGATGGTGTAGACCGGCAGCAAAAGGCAGAGCAGGAACAGGTAGAGCATGCTGTCCGATTGCGGGAAGACATTGCCGCCTGCTTCACCCGAATAGTTGGTGAACGTCCAGAGCCGTGTGATGTCGATCGCCGGTGCGAAGACAAGGCAGGCCACGATGAGCACTGCGGTCGTGCCGAGGATCAGGAATCCTGACGCATCGGTCAGCATCGCCGTGAGCTTGATGCCGAAGTGATTGAGCAGCGCCTGCAGAATGGTGATAACGGCGACAAATGTAACTATCTCGCCGGCGGTGCCGGAGAGGCCGAAAGCCCCGCCGAACGTTCCGACGAAGAAGAACGAAGTGCCGATGTTGATTGCGCCAAGCACGGTGATGAGGCCGAGCAGATTGAGCCATGCAGTCAGCCAGCCGGTGAAACGGTTGCCGAGGATCGACGCCCAGTGATAGAGGCCGCCGGCGGTTGGGTAGGCCGAAGCGATTTGCGCCATGGCTAGCGCGAAGACACCCGAGACGGCGCAACCGACGATCCAGCCGATGCCTGCACCGGCGCCTCCGATGGAAGACGTGGCTTGTGCGAACGAGTTGATACCGCCCGACAGTATGCAGATGATCGAGAACGAGATCGCAAAGTTCGAGAAGCGGCTCATCGATCTCTGCAATTCCTGGGCATAGCCCATACCGTGAAGGACTTTAAGGTCCTCCTTCTTGTCGACTTCAGTGTAGTCGTGCGTTGACATTTTTGTTCCCCTTTTTTCTAAACTGGCTGTCTAAATTCCGGCCGCCGACCTCAGCTTTTCAGCCCGCCGCGGCTGCAGGTGCAAAAAGATGCCCGCAAGCAATTCCGCCCATCTCCGTTGTCCGGCAGCGTCCGCAATCTCGTCGTTGCGGATTTCGATCATCGCGCAGGGAAGGCCGCGCGACCGCGCATGCCGCTCCAGCGTGAAATAGACGCGGTCGGCAGGCGAATAGGGTTCGTTCACGCCGACGGTGAAGCATTTCAGCGCTTCGAGTTCGCCAATCAGCGGTGCGGACAGGCGCTCGTCGTCGTCGTGGATGATGCCGATCTCCCAAGGGCGGGCGACGCCCTTGTAGACCGGCGTGAAGGAATGAACCGTGACCAGCCAGGTCTCGCGGCCTGCCGCCATGCGCTCATCGACAAGTGCGTCGATCGCCTCGTGGAAAGGCCGCCAGGACAGCGCGATGCGCTCGGCGCGCTCCTTGCCGGTGAGCGCCGCATTGCCGGGAATGAGCGTGGACTCGCTGATCTCAGGGATCAGGTCGGGCGCATCGAGCGGCCGGTTGCAGTCAATGGCGAGCCTGGACACGCCGGCTTCGACCAGCACGGCATCGAGCATGTCCGCCATCATGAGCGCGACCGGCAACGCGCCGGGATCCCAGGCGATATGGCGCAGCATGTCGGCCGGTTCGAGGCCGAGCGTGCCGTAGTTCGGCGGAAGATAGTTGGAGGCGTGGTCGCAGACGAGCAGGAAGGGAGACTTGCCGGCGCGGTTCGTAACCCGGACCGCGTTTTGCGGTGCGTGCACAGACTGTCGCGCCTTTTGCATTCTCCCAAACACCCCTGTCGAGCGCTGTATCGTATGTTACGAATTTTGTTTCATTGCGCTCTGATGAATGATTTCATACAGCTTTCGAGGCTTTGTCAAATGCGTTTTGAGAAAGCGCACAGGAAGGAAGGCGGCCGGGGTCGCCGGCCAAGGGAAGCTGAGCGGGGAGCATGAAAACCGGCGTTGCCGAACTGATTTCCGACCGCATGGACACGATGCCGGCGGGCGAGCGCCGCGCCGCTCAGGCGCTGATCGCCAACTACCCGGTGATCGGCCTGAAAACCGTCGCCGAATTCTCGCAGGCTGCGGGCGTCAGTTCGCCGACGATATTGCGCTTCGTAGCGCGGCTGGGCTTCCAGAACTATCCGGAGTTCCAGGCCGCACTTCAGGACGAACTGGCGGCACAGTTGCAATCGCCGGCTTCCCGCGCCGGTCTGCCGCAGCCTTCACGTCACGGCAGCGCGCCCGCCACGGTCGAGGCGACACTCGATAACATCCGCGAGACTTTCCGGCACGTCTCGGAAAAGCAGATCGCCGACATGGTGGCGCTGCTTTCCAATCCGAAGGCTGCGCTGTTCCTGGTCGGCGGGCGGTTTACCGATCCCGTTGCCCGCTACATGGCGGCGCACCTGACCATCATTCGGCCGAACGTGCTTCATCTCACCGGTCAGGAAAGCAACTGGCGCGACCGGCTGATCGACATGGGCAAACGCGACGTGCTGCTGATCTTCGACATACGCCGCTACCAGGACAGCCTCGCGCGCTTCGCCGAGAAGGCGCATCAGCGCGGCGTCCACATAATCCTGTTCACCGACCAGTGGCTGTCGCCGATCGCCCGTTTCGCGCGTCACGTGATCGCCGGGAGAACCGCCGTGCCGTCTCCCTGGGATTCATCGGCGGCGCTCTTCGTCGTCGCGGAGACGCTTATCGGCGAACTGACGCGGCGGCTCGAAGCCGACAGCGCGCGGCGCATCGGCGAAATGGAGGATCTGCGCTGAACAAGCTTTTGTGAACAAGGCTTTGGCGGTGCGCCGGCGCTCTACCTTACCTGGATTTAATGATAAAACGGGTGCGCCGGAGCCGCGAAATTGTCATAAGGCGCCGGTAGGGATTCCCCCCAGGGAAATGGCGTGCGGGGTTTTCGACGCCTGAACCCCCTGATCCAGCAAAACCGCAGCGGGCGCCGCGCCCGTTCCGAACCGGAGTGTAAATGGCAGCCTGGAAACAGTTACTTCTCGCGCTGGTCGTTGTCATTGCGGCCGCCGCGGCATGGGTGAAGTTCTTTCCAGGCGCCCCTGAAATCCTCGCTGGCTGGGGCATCGGTTCGGCCTCTGTCGATGCACGGCCACGGAGCGAAGAGCCGAGGCGGAACAGCGGTCCGCAGACGGCGGTAATCACAGCGCCGGTGGTCGAGGCCGTCATCAATGACAGGCTGTCGGCGATCGGAACCGGGCGCGCCAACAACTCCGTCGCCCTCAAGCCCTACACGTCCGGTCGACTGACCAAGATCGAAGTGATCTCCGGCAGGCGGGTGGAAACGGGCACGGTCATCGCGCTGCTCGACTCCGAACTCGAGGAGGTCGCGCTCGACCGCGCAAAAATCGCACTTGCCGACGCTGAAGCGAAGCTCGAGCGCGTGCGCTCGCTGCGAACCACCAACACCGCCACCCAGGTGCAGGTGACGGACGCCGAACTCGTCGTCGGCAACGCACGGCTGGCGCTGCGCGACGCACAGCTCAACCTCGACCGGCGCGCCATCACGGCTCCGATCGAGGGCATCATCGGCATCTTGCCGGTCGAGGCGGGCAACTACGTGACGACAGACACGGTGATCGCAACGATCGACGACCGTTCGCGGATCAAGATCGACTTCTACGTGCCCGAACGCTTTGCCGCCGAGATGGCTGTCGGAGACAGTCTCAGCGCGTCGCCGATCGCGCGGCCCGACGAGGTTTTCGCCGGAACGGTCAGCGCGGTCGACAACCGCGTCGACGACAAGAGCCGTACGCTGCTGGTGCAGGCGGAAGTCCCCAACGAAGGGGATACGCTCAGGGCCGGCATGTCGTTCCGGGTGCTGGTGAAGTTTCCCGGAGACACCTATCCGTCCGTCGATCCGCTGGCCATCCAGTGGGGCACGGACGGCGCTTTCGTCTGGGTGATCCGCGACGGCAAGGCCAGGCGCACGCCGGTCCGCATCGTCCAACGCAATACCGAAAGCGTGCTGGTGGCAGCCGAGGGCATCGCGCCGGGCGACACGGTGGTGACGGAAGGCGTGCATGCCGTCCGCGACGGCGCCGAGGTACTGGTCGCCAGGGCACAGCCATCGGCCGCCATCCCGGCCGCGCCGGCCGTCACCGGCAGCGGCTCCTGATCGGAGGAACGATGTCGGAGGCCAGCAACGCCCATCCCGAAACCGGCATGACGGCGCTCTTCGTGCGCCGGCCGATCCTCGCCTTCGTGCTGAACACGCTGATCGTCGTCGCGGGGCTCGCCGCCTTCTTCGGCGTTGAGGTACGCGAGCTGCCGGACGTCGACCGCCCGGTCATCACCATCACCGCCGACTATGACGGAGCGGCGGCCGAGACCATCGACCGCGAACTGACCGACGTGCTCGAGGGCGCGGTGTCGCGCGTCTCGGGCGTCAAATCGATCTCGTCGAGTTCGTCCTATGGGCGCAGCCGCGTCACGGTGGAGTTCAACGACGGCGTCGACCTCGATGTCGCGGCGTCCGACATGCGCGACGCGGTCGGCCGCGTTGCGAACCAGCTTCCCGACGACGCCGAGTCGCCCCGAATCGTCAAGGCGGACGCCAATGCGGATGCGGTGCTGCGCCTGGCGGTCACTTCGGACAACATGTCCGTCGAGGACATGACGATCCTGGTCGAGGACCAGATACTCGACACGCTGTCGGCGGTTCCGGGCGTCGCCGATGTGCAGGCCTACGGCGATCGCGAGAAGATATTCCGTATCGACATCGACCAGGCGAAGCTTGCCAGCCTCGGGCTTACCATTGCCGACATTCGCAACGCGCTGTCCTCGATCGCCCTGGACACGCCTGCCGGCGCGCTGACCACCAACGACCAGAACATCATCGTGCGCGCCACCGCCGACGTGACGACGCCAGAGGCTTTCGAGGCGCTGATGATCGGCGACGAGAATCGGCTGGGCGACGTGGCGACGGTCACGCTCGGCCCCGATATCGCGCAATCTTCTCTGCGCTCGGACGGCAAGACCGGCATAGGGCTCGGCATCATCCGGCAGGCGGAATCGAACACGCTCGACATTTCCCAGGGCGTGCGCGCCGCCGTCGCGAACATCCAGAAGAACCTGCCGGAGGGCATGAACATCCGCGTCACCAGTGACGACGCAGTCTTTGTGCGCGGCGCCGTGCATGAGGTCGAGATCGCACTCATGATCTCGGTGTCCATCGTGCTGGTGGTCATCTATCTGTTCCTGCTCGACCTGCGGGCGACGCTGATTCCGGGCCTTGCCCTGCCGGTCGCGCTGATCGGCACGATCGCGGCGATCTATCTGGTCGGCTTCTCGATCAACATCCTGACGCTGCTGGCGCTGGTGCTGGCGACCGGGCTCGTCGTCGACGACGCGATCGTGGTGCTGGAAAACATCGTGCGCCGGCGCAACGAAGGCATGGGTCCGCGCGCCGCAGCCGTGCTTGGCACGCAGGAAGTGTTCTTCGCAGTGGTCGCGACCACGGCAACGCTGGTCGCGGTTTTCGTGCCGCTCTCCTTCCTGCCCGGCCAGACCGGCGGCCTGTTTCGCGAATTCGGCTTCGTGCTGGCCATCGCCGTCATCCTGTCCTGCGTGGTGGCGTTGTCGCTCTGCCCGATGCTTGCTTCGCGCATGCTGACGGCACATGCCGGCGAGCACCATGGCGGCGTGATGGGCAAGATCGGCGGCAAGCTTGCCGGCCTCTACCGGCGCTGCCTGCATGCCTGCCTCGGCGCGCCGCTGATCGTGGTGATGGTGTCCGTGCTGTTCGCTGCCAGCGCCTACGGCGCTTTCGGGCTGATCCGGCAGGAACTTACGCCCGCGGAGGACCGCTCCAGGGCCATGCTGCGCATCAGCGCACCGCAGGGCGTAAGCCTCGACTACACGACGCAGCAGCTGCGGCGGATCGAGCAGCTGCTCCAGCCATTGCGCGATTCCGGCGAGATCGAGACGACCTTCGCAAACGCCGGGCAGGGCGGCTCGGTCAACAGTGCGTTCATGGTGATGGCGCTGGCCCCCTGGGACGAGCGAAAGCGCAGCCAGCAGGAGATCATGGCCGACATCGTCAGGCTGGTCGCGGATGTGCCCGGCGTGCGCGCGTTTCCCGTCACGCCGAACAGCCTGGGTATTCGCGGGGCGGGCAACGGCCTGCAGGTCGCGGTTATCGGCTCGAGCGGCTATGCCGAACTCGGCGAAGCGGCAAACAGGATCATCGCCGAGATGGAAAAGGATCCGCGCTTCCAGCAGCCGCGCCTGTCGACCGACGCGACGCAGCCGCAGCTCTCGGTGGCGATCAACCGCGAACGCGCCTCCGACCTCGGCATCGACATCACCGGGCTCTCCGAGGCCGTGCAGGCGATGCTCGACGGCAACGATATCGACGAGGTCTTCATCGACGACCGCTCCTATGCGGTGAAGCTCGTCTCCACCAGCAATCCGATCAACGACCCGACGGATATGGAGAACATCTTCCTGAAGACGACCGACGGGCGTTTCGTGCCACTGTCCTCGATCGCCACGCTGACGGAGAAAGCCGTGCCGCCGGCGCTGGCGCGCGAGCAGCAGCTCAGGTCGGTCGCCATCACCACGAACCTGGCGCCGGATTTCGCCCTAGGCGATGCCTATGAGCGCGTCCAGGAGATCGCAGCCCCCATCATACCGGCCGGCGGCCGCATTCTGCCGTTGGCCGAAGCGGCGACGCTCGGCGAGACCAACAGCGGCATGATGACGATCTTCGGGTTCGCGCTGGTCATCATTCTCCTGGTGCTGGCGGCGCAGTTCGAGAGTTTCATGAGCGCCGTCATCATCATGGCGACCGTGCCGCTCGGGCTCGCCTGCGCGGTCTTCGCGCTGCTCATCACCGGCACCAGCCTGAACGCCTACAGCCAGATCGGGCTCGTTCTGATGGTCGGCATCATGGCCAAGAACGGCATCCTCATCGTCGAGTTCGCCAACCAGCTGCGCGACCGCGGCATGGACGTGCGTCAGGCCATCGAGGCCGCGGCGAACATACGCCTGCGCCCGGTCATGATGACCATGATCTGCACCGTGCTCGGCGGCCTCCCGCTGGTGCTGGCATCCGGCGCAGGCGCCGAGGCGCGCATCGCGCTCGGCTGGGTCATCGTCGGCGGTCTCGGCATGGCGACGCTCTCGACGCTGTTCCTGACCCCTGTCGCCTATCTGCTGCTTGGCCGTTTCGTGACGCCGAAGGTGCATGAGGAGGCGCGGCTGAAGCGCGAACTGGAAGAAGCCGCCTATTCCGGCATGGAGCCAGCCGAGTAGTCCTATTTCCGCGAACTGCCTGCTCGGCCTCCGGCGGTTTCAGGAACCTTCCGGTCAGCCTAAGGTTATTCGCGGGCCGGCACGCCGCCGCGAAACTTCCCTCGGCCAGGGGCGGTGCGCCGGAGGAGCCCCACCAAAGGAAGGGACCAGCCATGAACACCGCCAACCTTCAGCTTCAAGGCCTTCTTCTCGCCGTCGCCTCCATCAACAACGCGCTGGTGCACAAGGGCCTGCTCGGCATTGACGAGATAGACCTCGCCCTGCGAAAAGCCGAGGCGAGCCTGACCGGCGAAGAAAGGCTGTTCGAGGATATGTCTCCCGCCAACCGCGACGCGATCTGCTTTCCCATCCGCCTGCTGATGATGGCCAACAACAGCCAGGGCGAGTCGAACGTGCCCGGCTTCTCTGAACTGGCGCGCATGGTCGGCCGGACCAAGGAACACTACAACGACCAGATGTGAGGACCATGCTGCTTGTAAGCACCTATGTAGCCGCGAGCGAGATCGAGGGAGTGGGCGTCTTCGCGGCGGCGCCGATCGGAAAGGGCGCGGTGATCTGGCGGCTGGACCCGGGATTCGACAGGCTGATCCCTGTCGACACGTATGACTCCATGCCGGAAACGATGAAGGAACTCATCGATCGCTACGCCTATCCGAGCCCGGACAAGCCCGGATATCTGGTCTACGAGGTCGACAACGGCCGCTTCATGAACCATTCCGATACTCCCAACACCGATTTTTCCGTATATGGCGGCGGAACGGCGACGCGGGATATCGCGCGCGGCGAGGAAATCACTTGCAACTACCATGAGTTCTACGAGGGTTTCGAACTCCCGCCGCATCATGAAGGATCGATTGTCGAGGCGGCGGCCCGGCCCTGAAGACCAGAACGCAGCGCTATCGAACTCCGTGCGGGAGCCGGGTTTCGCGCTTGCGCGAGTCGGGCGGGGCGGAAAGCCGCCCGTTATTCCTCAATATGCCCGTGATGCGGGCAAAGCCCGACAACGACTTCCTCGCCTCCTCGATGGTGAGATAGCCTTCGCGCGCGGCGGTGCAGGCGTTGTAGGCCGCGTGATAGACCGGTCCGCGACGGTCGGCTGGCCAGTCGCGCAGGAACTGCAGCGCCTGCTCCAGATCCTCGATGTCGAGGCCGGCGGGCCAGCCGGCGGACTCTATGCACACCGGCGCAAAGAACGGCTTTTTCTCCAACGCTTCCTCCCGAAAGCTTCGAGGCAGCATAACACAAAATAACGCAGGCGGATGGAAAACGTTCCGCTGGGGAAACAGCCGGCAAAAAAATCCGTCGATGCTTGCCGCGCAGGCGGGGTGACAAGCGGTTCGCTATGGGCAATCCCGTTGCTGACATTTCGATCCAGGCGGGGCAGAATGGTTTCACTGAGATGGGAGAACGGACTGATATGTCGACAGTGATCAAGGGCGGCACCATTGTCGCCGCCGACCGGACCTATGAAGCGGATATCCTGGTCGAGGGTGAGACGATCGCCGCGATCGGCAGGAACCTCAAGGGCGACAAGGTGGTCGACGCCGAAGGCGCCTACATCATGCCGGGGGGCATCGACCCTCATACCCATCTCGAAATGCCGTTCATGGGTACGACAGCGGCCGAAACCTGGGAGAGTGGCACTTTCGCTGCTCTGTCCGGCGGGACGACGATGATGGTCGATTTCGTTATCCCCGGGCCGGCCGGCATGCTGGCGGCGATGGAGGAGTGGGAGGGCAGGGCCGCGCGGCAGGCCTCGTGCGACTACTCCTACCATATGTGCGTGACCGGCTGGTCGAAGCAGCATTTCGACGAGATGGAAAAGGTCGTCGCGCGCGGCATCAACACATTCAAGCACTTCATGGCCTACAAAGGCGCGCTGATGGTGAATGACGACGAGATGTTCGCCTCGTTCCAGCGCTGCGCGGCGCTTGGCGCGCTGCCGCTGGTCCACGCCGAGAACGGCGACGTGGTGGCGGCGCTGCAACAGAAATATATCGACGCCGGCATTCCGGGGCCCGAGGCGCACGCTTATTCGCGCCCGCCGGAGGTGGAGGGCGAGGCTACCAACCGGGCCATCATGATCGCCGATGCGGCGGGCGTGCCGGTCTACATCGTTCATGTTTCCTGCGAGCAGAGCCACGAGGCGATCCGTCGTGCAAGGCAGAAGGGCATGCGCGCCTATGGCGAGCCGCTGATCCAGCATCTCACGCTCGACGAACGCGAGTACCAGAATGCCGACTGGATGCATGCGGCGCGACGTGTGATGAGCCCACCGTTCCGCGACAAGGCAAACCAGGACAGCCTGTGGGCAGGGCTTTCCGCCGGTTCGCTGCAGGTGGTGGCAACCGACCACGCCGCCTTCACCAGCGAGCAGAAAAAGATGGGGTTGACCGACTTCCGCAAGATCCCGAACGGCACCGGCGGGCTCGAGGACCGCATGCCGGTACTGTGGACGCGCGGAGTGGAAACCGGGCGGCTGACGCCGAACGAGTTCGTCGCCGTGACCTCGACCAACATCGCGCAGATACTCAACATCTATCCGCGGAAGGGCGCGATCCTGCCGGGTTCCGACGCTGATATCGTGGTCTGGGACCCCAAACTGTCGAAGACGATCTCGGCGGCCAACCAGAAGTCGATCATCGACTACAACGTGTTCGAAGGCTTCAAGGTCAGCGGCCTGCCGCGCTACACGCTATCGCGCGGCGAGGTCGTGTGGTCGCACGGCCAGAACTCGCAACCGCAGCCGGGCCGCGGCAAGTTCGTGGCGCGCAAGCCCTTCGCCGCAATCAACCGGGCGCTGTCGACCTGGAAGGAAATCACCGCGCCTCGCGCCGTAACGCGCTCGCCCGAACACATGCCGATCGGCGTGTGAACGGCGAAGCCCTTTTCCGGGCGCAGGGGGAAAGGGCATTCCATTCGGCGAAGGCCGCGGTGCGGCGGGCCCTGTACGGGCCTTGATCCAGGTCAAGGCGCCCCTGGCGCTTCCGGCATATCAATACTTATGGAATCGAACGGAGCGGAGGCAAACGCGGACGTGTCGCGCGACGGGGCGCGATGAGCCGGCTGACCGGAGTTCGGATTGCCGGGGGGATCGTGACGCCGCCTGCTGCTGCCGGGGGCTCTCTCCCGACCGTTAGGGAGGTCGTGTCCGCTGGTCGCACTGTGATCCTCGCCGCCCATGCGGATGGGCCGTCCGGGCTCAACATGCGTCCGCTCGTCCTGATGAACGGCAGGCAGGAGGAGATGCCATGACGACGCCCGCAATGGATGCAAGCCTTACGCTCGTCGCCCAGAGCCATGCGCGCCAGATGGCGCTCTGCGAGGATCTCGAAGCGATCGCCGACGGGCTGCCGGGCAATGTCAACCACCAACTCTGCCTGCATCTCGCCCGCGTCGTCTGCCCGACCATCGCGGCGGCGCATGAGGTCGAGGAGCGGGTTCTCTTTCCGGCCGTCCAGACGCTGTCGGCGACGCTGCCCGACCTCGACAACACCATCGAGCGGTTGAGATGGGAGCATTTCGAGGACATGTCTTTCGCCGAGGAACTGCATGATGCGCTGCTGTCGATCGGGCGCGGCGAGCCGAAGATGACGGCGGAAGCGGCCGGCTACATGCTGCGCGGCTTTTTCGAGAGCGTCAGGCGTCACGTTGCCTTCGAACGCGAAATGCTGTCGCCGCTGATGCAGCTGGCGCTGCGCAAGGCGGGGTAAGTCGGGGCCCGGCTAGCCGCAGCGCGCCTTCAGCGCCGCCATGTTCGGGATCTCGACATGACGGACGCCGGTGATGACGACGATGCGTTCGGCGCGCAGCTTCGACAATTGCCGCGACACGGTCTCGATCGTCAGCCCGAGGAAATCGGCGATGTCCGTGCGCGTCAACGGCAGGTCGAAGACGCGCCTGCCGCCGCCCACCGACGGGTCGAGTTGCGTGGCGATCAGGTATAGGAAGCTCGCCACTTTCTCCGACGCGGTCTTGCGGCCGAGCGTCACCATCCATTCGCGGGCCTCGTCGAGCTCGCGCAGCGTCTGCTGCATCAGCCGATGCTCGAGCGCGGGGTTCTCGGCGACCAACCGCTCAAGGGCGGCCTTCGGCACGCGGCAGAGATCGACGTCGGACGCCGCCTCGGCGGTGACCGCACTTTCCTTGCTGAACAGGCGACCGAGGAAATCCGGCGCGAATTGCAGGCCGACGATCTGCTGGCGTCCATCCTCCAGCACCTTGGAAAGCTTCACCACGCCCCGCATGACGTTGGCATAGCTTTCGACCGGCCTCGCCTCGGCCGCGAGTTCCGCGCCCGCGTCATGCCGCACGACCCGCGTGTGACGCGAAAGCGCCACCAGTTCCGACGGTTCCAGTACGCCGCACATGCCCTTGTGCCGCGCTTCGCAGCTCTGGCAAAGCAGAGGCACGTCGGAATTGTGGATGTCCTTGCGTAGGGCGCTCATGGCTACGTTCATCAGTTGGACCGCGAACCCGCCAATAGCCATATTCCCTGGTGACGCACGGTCAAAGTGCCGCAGCGCCGAGGCGTCGCATGCGCTCAAGCCAGGCGGCTCGGCGGGCGCCGCCCGCGGCCTCGACCATCCCTATCAAGGTCGTGCGGACCGGTCTGATGCCGACGAAGTTCAGGATGCCGCGGCGCAGGCCGGCGACACCATGCGACAGGTAGAACAGCCGGTAGAGCATCGCCGGCATTCCCATGGTCACGACGAGGCGCGCCGAACGCCCTTTCAGCCGCTGCTTCGGCCAGCCGCCGGTCTTGCTGTAGTCATAGGCGAAATGCGGCCGCATCACCTGTTCGAGAAAGGCCTTGAGCAGGGCCGGCATCGTACCCAGCCAGAGCGGAAAAACGATGACGATGTGGTTTGCCGCGAGGATCGCCTCCCAGGCAGGCTTCAGCGCCGCCGGCATGTCGCCCCCGGTGAATTCTCCCTGCGTCTTCAGCAAAGGAAAGTCGATTGCGGCGAGGTCGATGCGGCTGACATCGTGTCCGGCGGCCGCGGCGCCTTGGGCGTAGGCACCCGCCAGCGCGCGACAGAGCCGGTTCGGATCGCCGTCGGGATGGCCCTGGACGATGACGATCTTCTTGCCCATCGCTTTCGTTTCCCGTTTGCGCACGCGCAGTCGCCTATGTGTATTGCCTGCGTGGCCATGAATGCGGGGCAGCGGCCGGACGGTCCTTGATCGAAATCAAGGCCTATCCCGCCTGGCTACGCCATTCTCCCGCCATGCCAGTCAGCGACATCGTCAGTGAAATCGACCGCGGCCTGATCGACCGCCATTCGGCGCCCGTGCCGCGCTATACGAGCTACCCGACCGCGCCGCATTTCCATGCGGGCGTCGATGGCGCGACTTACGCGCGGTGGCTCGCCGAAAGCCCGTCGGGTGCGTCCGTGTCGCTCTACCTGCACATTCCGTTCTGCGACCGGCTCTGCTGGTTCTGCGCCTGTCACACGAAACAGGTGCTGCGCTACGAGCCGATTGCTACCTATCTCGAAGCGCTGCATGCGGAGATCGCCACGGTTGCGGCGCGTCTCGGCCGACGCCGCGTCACCGCCATCCATCTTGGCGGCGGGTCGCCGACGATGCTCGCACCCGACGACGTCGATCGTCTGGGCGAGGCGCTTCGGCTGGCTTTTGCCATCGACGAGAATTGCGAGGCGAGCCTCGAGGTGGACACGAACGATGTCGACGCGGAAAAGCTCGGTGCGTGGCGGCGTTTCGGCATCACCCGCGCGAGCTTCGGCGTGCAGGACTTCGATCCGGCGGTGCAGCAGGCGATCAACCGTTACCAGAGCTTTGCGCAGACGGCCGAGGCCGTGGAGGGTTTCCGGGAGCGCGGCGTCGGTTCGGTCAATCTCGACGTACTCTACGGCCTGCCGGATCAGACGATGGAGACGCTTGCCAACACGCTCGACCAGGTGATCTCGCTGGCGCCCGACCGCATCGCGCTCTTCGGCTATGCGCATGTGCCGTGGATGAAGAAGCACCAGCGGCTGATCGACGAGGCGAGGCTGCCGGACCGGCATCAGCGCTTTGCCCAGGCAAGGCTCGGCGCCGCGATGCTTTCGGGCGCGGGATATGTGCCGATCGGGCTCGACCATTTCGCCAGGCCAGGCGACGGTTTGGCGCGGGCGCAGGACGAAGGCCGGCTCCGACGCAATTTCCAGGGTTACACCACCGACACGGCAGACATGCTGGTCGGGATCGGCGCATCGTCGATCAGCCGGCTGCCGCAAGGCTACACGCAGAACGTGACCGCGACCGCAGACTACAAGCGCGCCGCGCTCGCGGGCCGTTTGCCTATCGTGCGCGGCTATGCGCTGACGGAGGCGGACAAGGCGGCGGCCTGGGTGATCGAAGAGCTGATGTGCGCGTTCGGATTTTCCGCCGACCGGCTGCGGGACCTGTTCCCGGCCGAGGCGGAGCGGCTTGTCGCCGGAGCCGAGGCCGTCGTCCGCAGCGACGCGGACCGGTTCGTTCGCTGGGAGGACGGACGGTTCCTGGTTACGGAGCGCGGGCGGCCATTCGTGCGCACGATCGCGGCGCGGTTCGACGGCTTCCTGAAACAGAACGAGCAGCGGCACTCGATCGCCGTCTGAATCCCGATAGGCCGGATCCCGATAGGTCGGATCGCGATGCGTTGGATTGCGATGCTGGCCGTCGCCTTGCGGTCGGCAAACCGTTTCCTAGCTATTAGGAAACGGCACCTCCGGGCGCGGCTTGAGCACGCGGCCGGATCGTATCAGGATAAAAACATGAGAATCGAACCAATCCTGCGGTCCATCGTGGCCGTGCGCAGCTCGATCCCGGACGACGCCTTCACCGCCGCGGCGCTGGGCAACCGGCGGGAAGGCAGTGGCATCGTCATCAACGACAGCGGGCTGATCCTCACGATCGGATATCTGATCACCGAGGCCGAGGAGGTCTGGCTGACGGCGAATGACGGGCGCGTGTTTCCCGCCCATGCGCTCGCATACGACCAGGAGACCGGCTTCGGCCTGGTCCAGGCGCTGGCCCCGCTCGATCTCCCGGCAGTGGAACTGGGCGACGCCTCGGCCGCCAAGGTCGGCGATCCCGTTGTGTTTGCAGACGGCGCCGGCGAGGTCGTCGAGGCGGAGATCGTGGCCAGGCAGGAGTTCGCCGGCTACTGGGAATATCTGCTCGAGGATGCGATCTTCACCGCGCCCGCGCATTCGTCCTGGGGAGGTGCTGCGCTGATCGGCTCCGATGGAAAGCTTCTGGGCGTCGGCTCGCTACGCCTGCAGATGAGCCGGGGCGCGGACATCGCCGACATCAATATGGTCGTGCCGATCGACCTCCTGCCGCCGATCCTGGACGATCTGGTCAGCCGCGGAAAGGTCGACAAGCCGCCGCGCCCCTGGCTCGGAGCCTTCTCGGCCGAAAGCAACGGCGAGGTGATCGTCATGAGCGTGTCGGAAGGCAGCCCGGCGGCGCAAGCAGGGCTGCGACAGGGCGACGTCATCTCCGATGTCCGCGACGGCGAGGTCGAAGGCCTCGGCGATTTCTACCGCAAGCTGTGGGCGAGCGGCCCTGCCGGCGCGGAAATTCCTATGCGGATCGTGCGTGACGGCCGCGAGACATGGCTTCGCGTCAAGACCGCCGACCGCAACGCCTTTCTCAAGAAGCCGCAACTGCAGTAGGAACCCGTCACTGTCGGGTGGTTCCACCCGGATCGTTCATGTTGACTTCCGCACCGACATCCGCCACCGTTTTACAATCGACGGTCGTCGAAAAGGGCGGAGGGCGTGATGAAGAAGGCGTATGTGAAGCCGGAATTCAGGAAGGGCGCGCTCCTTTCGCAGATCACGGCAGATGGTGGGTTCAGCGGTGAAGCCACCATCAGCGACATCCGCCTCAAGACCGACATCGAAATGGTCGGCGTCGCGGCAAACGGATTGCCTCTCTACAACTTCAAATATCTGTGGAGCGATGCCGTCTATCAGGGCGTCATGGCCCAGGACGTTCTGAAGGTGTTCCCGGAGGCCGTGTGCACGATGCCCAGCGGTCATCTCGCCGTGCGCTACGACATGCTCGGCATGAAGATGACCCGGGTTCTGTGAGGGCCGGACAGCGGCGGTCGGTTTGTAGCGCAGGTCAGTGATCTAACTGCCTGGGACGCACAGCTGCGACAGGGCGATTTCTTGTCACCTACGCCTTTGCACATCGATGCTCAGCAGCTTTGACTTCCGTCCGCGAACGGCTGCGGACGGTTTCCTCGACTACATATACCTTTGGGTGCCTCCATCATTCAAAAGATCAGGATGAAATTCATACGTATAGTTTAATAGAGCACGAGGGTTTCGTCTAACGGTATCCGACTTCATCAAATGACCGGATGTCAAATTGTGAAGGTCGGGACAGCGATGTTTCACCATCGCGGAAATACCGAAAGATAGGATCCACGCCATGTCTTCATCGATCACAGGCAATCCCAAGTCGCTTTTTGGCGCGCTTTCTGACGAAACCTACAGGGCCGAGCGCCACGCTTCTGCCAGCAATCCGGGTCCGAAGAATTTGGCCCTGATGCAACTCAATCCAAACTCCGACGTACCCCCACCCACCGATCACGGCGTCGTCGAACCGTTCTGGTATTCGTTCGACCTCACCCATCGCCGGGTGCAGGAAGGTGGCTGGACCCACCAGGTCACCACCCGCGAACTTCCGGCGTCCAAGGACATTGCCGGCGTCAACATGCGGCTGACCAAAGGCAGTTTTCGCGAGTTGCACTGGCACCTCGCTGACGAGTGGGCGATCATGCTGAGCGGCAAGGCTCGCGTCACCGTCTTCACGCCGGACGGAGCAATGTTCATAGATGACGTATCCGAAGGCGATCTGTGGCTGTTTCCGGCCGGCGCCCCGCATTCGATCCAGGCGCTTGGCGAAGAGGGCTGCGAATTCCTTCTCGTCTTCAACCAAGGTAATTTCTCGGAGGAAAGCACGCTCCTGCTGTCGGACTGGCTCAAGCACACGCCGCCGGAAATCCTGCAGCGAAATTTCGGTCTGCCGATCGAATCGATCGCAAAACTGCCCAAGGGCGAACCTCTTTACATTTTCAGCAGCCAGGAACCTGAAAAGTCGCTGGACGAGGAAGTTGCCGAGGTCGCACGTCACGCCGCCAAGCCGAAGATGTCCTACACGTTCAAGGCCAGCACCATGAAACCGACCAAGGAAGGCGAAGCAGGCAACGTCAAGGTCGTCGATTCGCGGAACTTCCCGGCATCGCAAAAGATCGCTTCGGCCATCGTGACGGTGAAGCCCGGCTGCATGCGCGAGATGCACTGGCATCCGAACGGCAGCGAATGGCAATACTGGCTCAAGGGCAAGGGCCGCATGACCGTGTTTCCGGGACAGGAGGCGGCCCGCACGATGGATTTCAACGCCAACGATGTCGGCTTCGTCTCCAACATGGCGGGTCACTACATCGAGAACACCGGTGATGAAGACCTTGTTTTCCTCGAGATGTTCGTCGCGCTCGAATTTCAGGAAATCTCGCTGAACCGGTGGCTGAGAGCGCTTCCTGAACAGGCGGCCAGAGCCCACACAAACCTGACCGCCGCCGAGATCAGGAAGATCCCGGAAGGTGATCGCCCCCTGCTGCGATAGGGGTCGACTACGCTCGTGCCAGCGGTTGGGTCGGACGACCAAACCGCTGGCAATCCTCCGGCGCAAAAATCGAATGTCCAAAATGTCCAGTGCTGGCCTTGGAAACGGTCCCGTGGAATCGACGGCCGAGCCTGTCGGGCATTCCCCACGCGTACCTGGCCCATCCCAAGTCTCGTCGCCAGACGGCAAGAGCGCCTCGATGATCTCGCAGCCGTCACGTCCAGTCGTCTATGCGACGCTACTGACGATCCTCGCCGGATTCCTCGATGCGGCAGCTTACTCCGAACTCGACCATCTCTACGTCTCCTTCATGAGCGGCAACAGCACGCACCTGGGAATCGTCCTGGCATCAGGCGATCTGCCCGGTATCGTTGCAGTTGCGGTCATCGTCGGCGCTTTCGTCCTCGGAGCGGGCGTAGGCACATGGATTGCGGACGCGGCGGGGACTCGGCTGCTGGCGTCCATCCTCACTGCCGAAGCAATGTTCCTGGCTGTTGCGTTGGCTCTGTCGCTTCAAGGCAACAATCACCCCGCTCTTTTGCTTGTAGCGATGGCGATGGGCATGCAGAACACCATGCATCAGGTCATAGCTGGAGCGGACGTCGGCAAGAGCTTCATCACCGGGGCACTGTTCGGTCTTGGCCAGTCGATTGCTCGCCTGCTTCGCGGTAGAGGCAAGGCAGGGGAAGTTGCGTCAAATCTGCTGAGCTGGATAGCCTTCGTCGCCGGAGCCACGATCGGCACGCTTGCAGTCCTGTCGTTCGGCCTCAAAGCGTGTCTTCTTGGGGCGACAGTCCTGATCCTGATGATGCTCGGCGCCTTTCTGGCCCGATGGATTTGAGCTGAGGCTTACGGGTTTTTCCCGATCGCCGCCGAAACCGTTTCCGCAATCCAGATTTCCGGGCTTACTCCGGCTGCCCTGGCCTTCGCCTCGATCTGATCGACAACATCCGGCGGAAACGGAACGTCCAGCACAATTTCCTGGGCATCTTCCGCGGAAAAGACCAGACTTGTTATCTGGGTCGCAAACTGTCGGACGCGCAGAGTTTTCTGGTCATCGTTGAGGGAGGTGTCAGCCGCGACTATCGGACAATACTGGCCAATCAGATTGTCGATGATCAGGATTTCGGCCAGGCCTTGTTTACGCAACGTGTCGACCACGGCCATCAATTGCGCCGGGTTGTCGAGCGGGTCGCCCAACGGCAGCAACGATTTCACATCGTGAACTCCCCCAGTATCCGCATCGACAGGCCGCCAGGCACACTCGAAGTCTTTCGCGGAAGCCGGCGCTGCGTAGAGGCAGGCGCTGGTGAAGGACAGCAGCGCCATGACGCAAAGGGCTTTTCGCGCCACCCGGGCGTGAATGCGGATCAACAGCGGCATTAGTCCTCTCCTCGTCTCGCATGTGAATGTCAAAGCAGGCTTGAACCGGCGGCGCGATCATACCTTTCGCAACGTTTTCCGGTTTCCTGGAATGCATCACTGATGTTGTGCGTGAGGGGCGTGCCATTTCGCAATCATGGCGTCGGCACGACAAAGGTCCGCTTGGTGCTCCGGCAACACGGCCGCGGTGAAAACGCCTCGGCCTGTGGCTGAATAGCCGGCTCTGCGACAATATCACTATTCCGTTGTGATCTTATCGGCAGGATCGGCTCTGTGATCTGTTGGGAAGGCGTAGTGTGCGAAGCGAAGATTTCAGTTCACGACCCCTCGGGGGCATTTTCCGCGACGGTCAGATTTAGATGCCGATCCAATCTTGACTTTATGCTGCGCTCACTAGACTTTATCAGATTAGCTTCATCCGTTAATTCGCAGTAAGGAATATTGACGTTGAAGTTTCTGCTGGGGGCCAATACAGCGGAAGAATCCGGGACATGGTCCATCCCCGTAATCACGATGTCAGATTGCCTCGCTGGTATGTTGTGAGTTCGCTTCCGGGCATGGAAGAACGTGCCGAGTGGCATTTGCGCCGACAGGGTTTCGTGCCATTTCTGCCGCGCCAGAAACGCACGGTTCGTCATGCTAGGCGCATCCTCGTGCGCCGGGCGGCCTTCTTTCCCGGATATATGTTCGTCGCTTTGGACATTGATCTCGACCGCTGGCGCTCAGTTAACGGAACAATCGGCGTCCGCTCACTGATCATGCGCGGCCAACGGCCCGTTCCATGTCCGATCGGTATGGTCGAACAGCTCATCGCAATCACCGACACGGAGGGTCTGCTCGATTTCAGCTCCGTACTCGCGGCTGGAAGCCCGGTCCGCATCCTTTCGGGTCCGTTTGCGGACCTTGTCGGCTTGTTCGAGAAACTCGATTCAGCTAACCGTGCGCGTGTGCTTTTGAAGATCATGAGCGGCGAAGTCGCGGTGAGCATGGACGTGAAGGATCTCGTCGCCGCCTAACCTTTGCCGCATCCGCCGGTTAGGCGGAGTGCCATCAGCTGCTCTTGGCTCTTTCACCCAGGAGTGCGGTAGCTTGCGACGGTCCGGCGTCCGATTCGTGGAGTGGAAAACCGGTTTAGCCGTGAGCGGCATTTCTGACCTCGGGCTGGTAGTTTCCAGGTCCACAAGTTGCGATTGCATCCCATGAAGATTCTGGTCACCGGCAACGCCGGCTTTATCGGCTTCCACGTCGCGAAAGCGTTGTTGGAGCGCGGCGACGAGGTGGTCGGTTTCGATGTTGTCAATGACTACTACGACCCCAAGCTGAAAGAGGCGCGGCTTCGCAACCTGGAGGAAACAAACAGACGGACCAATTCCGGCTACCATTTCGTTCGAGCCAATCTCGCCGAGCGCGCCGCTGTCGAGACGTGCTTTGCCGATCATAAATTCGATCGTGTGATCCACCTCGCCGCGCAAGCCGGCGTTCGCTACAGCCTGGAAAACCCGCACGCCTACGTTGAGAGCAACATAGTCGCCTTCACCAACATGCTGGAGGCATGCCGTCACGCCGGCGTCGCGCATCTCACTTACGCCAGCACGTCGAGCGTCTATGGCGCCAACACCAACATGCCCTTCTCGGAGCATCGGCCGGCCGATCACCCGCTGCAGTTCTACGCCGCCACCAAGCGTGCCAACGAGCTGATGGCGCATAGCTACAGTCACCTGTTCCGACTGCCGACGACGGGCCTGCGCTTCTTCACGGTATACGGACCGTGGGGCCGGCCGGATATGGCGCTATTCCTGTTCACGAAAAGCATCCTTGCCGGGGAGCCGATCGAGCTCTTCAACAATGGCAACCACACGCGCGACTTCACCTATGTCGAGGACATCGCGCAAGGCGTGATCCGGGCGAGTGACCAGCCGGCAGCTCCCAATTCCGCCTGGGATTCGGGCGATCCGGATCCGGCGACGAGCAGCGCGCCCTGGCGCATCTTCAACATCGGCAACAACAACCCGGTGAAGCTGACCGAATATGTCGAGGCGCTGGAAGTGGTACTGCGCCGCAAAGCTATCGTGAAGCTGCTGCCGCTGCAGCCGGGCGATGTGCCCGATACATTCGCGGATGTCTCAGAGCTGGAAAATGCTGTCCACTATAAGCCAAACACACCAGTGCGCGAGGGCGTTGCAGAATTTGTAAAGTGGTTTCGTTCGTATTATCAATGATGTATTGACGCTAACCGATTCTTGTAAAAGCGATTTCAGTAAATTTCCGTCTCACGATTGCCCGAAAGCTTGCTCTAATATGAATCCGGCCCGAGAGATTTTAAGGTGAGCGTGTCGATCGGGAACCTGCCGAAGCAGCGTCATCTGCTGCTGCGAATCAGATTCCAGCTCCTCGGCGGGTTGACCGTGGCAATCCTGGCGCCTGCCCTGATCCGTATGGCGCTCGATCCCCGGGTGATCCTCGAGACCAACCTGCAGGTGACGATCACCGCGGCCGTCTTTGCCCATGTGATCGGCTTCTTCGTCTACAAGCGGATCGGCAATTTTCCTGGCGTGGCGGCCGCCGGCTACATCTTGCCGACCTTCGCCCTCTCATACGGGCTCGTGTTTGTGACCATCTTCTTTTTCCGGCTCGACTACAGCCGCTTCCAGGCGGCCAGCAGCTTCATGCTGTCGACCCTCTGGTATTTCGGCCTCGGCCTCGCAACCCGACGCCTCGAGCCCTATCGGCTGGCAGTCGTCCCGGGCGGAGAAGTCGACCGGCTCGACAAGATCGGCGGCGTCGTCTGGCATCATCTTTCGGCGCCTCACGCCGCATATGAACGCGTCAACGGCGTCGTCGCCGATCTGCGCGCCGTTCTTTCGGACGACTGGGAAAGGTTCATCGCCGACAGCGCCCTTGCCGGCGTACCCGTCTACCACGTCAAGCAGGTGAGCGAGTCGTTGACCGGCCGCGTCGAGATCGAGAACCTGTCCGAGAACACGCTCGGCTCCCTCAATCCCAACCAGGCCTATATCAAGATCAAGCAGGCGATCGACTGGCTGGCGGCGGTGCTTGTGCTTGCTGTTTTTTCACCGCTGCTTTTTCTGGTAGCGATCGTCATTCGGCTGGATTCGCCTGGACCCGTGTTGTTCCGGCAGGAGCGGATGGGGTACCGCGGCGAGGTCTTCACGGTCTACAAATTCAGGTCGATGCATATCGACGGCGATGAGGGGACCGAAGACGAAAGGGAGAAGGCCATCACCAAGAACCGCGATGGCCGCATCACGCGTATAGGCGGTCTCCTGCGAAGGTCGCGGATCGACGAGCTCCCGCAGGCGATCAACATACTGCGTGGCGAGATGAGCTGGATCGGTCCGCGTCCGGAAGCCGTGGTGCTGTCGCGCTGGTATCAGGCGGAACTGCCGTTCTACCGCTACCGGCACATCGTGCGCCCGGGCATAACCGGCTGGGCGCAGATAAACCAGGGACACGTCGTCGAAGTCGGCGATGTCCTGGAGAAACTCCACTACGACTTCTACTACATCAAGAATTTCTCGCCGTGGCTGGATGTGGTCATCGTGCTGAGTGTCCGTCGTCTGAACATTTGGCGCTGATGGCTGCTTGATTTAGCGGAGTGTTGGCCTCGATTTTGGATTGATGTTAAGCGGCGAGCTTGCGGTGCTGCAAGCGTCGGAGCTGGATTGTCTT